>NZ_AHMM02000015.1:480000-780000 GCF_000243675.2 Leptospira inadai serovar Lyme str. 10
TTCGGGACGCCATATCTTTGGCTTATCGCGCACTGAGTGATTTTAATATCCAAGGTGTCAAAACGAACAAGACATTTCTTCAGAATCTTCTTCTGTTGCCGGAGTTGGAAAACTACTCCGTTTATACCAGGCTAGTAGACGAAATCTCCGGATCCGGCATATTCGAAGGTTCTAAAGTTCATAAAGAGTTCTCGTTTTTATCGGATAAAAACGGATCGATTCCGGAAGCGATCGAAATAACGGAAGCTCCATTAGGAACTCTGCAAGTTCCTTCTACGATTTCCGGACGTTTGACGGAAATTTGCGTCGCCGAAGGCGATATGATTCGAAAGGGGCAAAAAATCGCGATTATTTCCGCGATGAAAATGGAGCACGTACTTAATGCCGAGGTTTCGGGTCTGGTGGAAAGGATTCCGGCTTCGGTAGGTTCCATCATCGCGGCGGGGCAATCTTTACTTTTTGTCAGGCCCTTCGAAGTAATGGACTCGCCCTCGGAAGGAGAGGGTAGGATGAATTTGGATTCGATTCGATCCGATCTCCAGGATCTCTTGAATCGATTGTCGTTAAACGAAGATAGTTTTCGACCTCAAGCCGCAGGAAAGCGCCATAAAAGAGGGCAAAGAACCGCTAGGGAGAATATTGCCGATATCTGCGATCCTGGCACTTTCGCGGAGTACGGCGCGTTGGCGATCGCGGCGCAGCGTCGCAGACGATCCCTGGACGAATTGATCAAATTGAGTCCAGCCGACGGTTTGATTACCGGACTTGCTAACGTAAACGGGAAAATCTTCGACTCACATAAATCACGATGTGCGGTTTTGGCATATGATTACACCGTCTTTATGGGAACGCAGGGAGCGATGAATCATAAAAAAACGGATCGTTTATTGAAGGTTGTTAAGGAACTTAGACTTCCGTTGGTCTTTTTTACCGAAGGCGGAGGTGGTCGTCCCGGGGAAGTCGATATGCCGGCGGTAGCCGGTTTGGATTTGCACACGTTTCGTCAATATGCGAGTTTAAAAGGAATTGCTCCTCGCATCGCGATCACTTCCGGTCGTTGCTTTGCGGGGAACGCCGCTTTATTCGGTTGTAGCGATATCACTATCGCAACCTTGGGATCTAATATAGGTATGGGCGGACCAGTTATGGTCAAAGGAGGAGGTCTTGGCAGTTTCTCCGCCGAAGATATCGGCCCGGTCGATATTCAGACTAAAAACGGAGTAGTGGATATTCTCGTCAAAGACGAAATAGAAGCCGTTGAAACTGCAAAAAAGGCCCTGTCCTACTTTCAGGGAGATATTATAAATTTCTCATGCTCTGATCAGAGAGCTTTGAGAACGGCAATTCCTGAAAATCGATTACGTTCCTACGACATTCGTTCTTTAATCAAGATTCTCGCAGATGACGATTCTTTCTTAGAACTTCGGCAAAAATTCGCCGGGGGGATGGTCACGGCTTTTATCAGAATCGAAGGCAGGTCGCTCGCGCTTATCGCTAATGATCCTACTCATTTAGCCGGGGCGATAGATGCGGAAGGTGCGGATAAAGCTAGCGACTTTATAAAACTTTGCGATTCTTTTAATATACCGATATTATTTCTTTGTGATACTCCAGGATTTATGGTCGGTCCTGAAGTGGAGAAGAACGGCTTAGTGCGTAAAGCTGGACGTTTATTCGAAGAGTCTGCCGCTTGTAAGGTTCCGATTTTTACCATCGTTCTGAGGAAAGGATACGGTTTGGGCGCGATGGCAATGGCGGGAGGTAGCTTTCATGCTCCGGTTTTTACGATTTCATGGCCTTCCGGCAAATTCGGAGCGATGGGAATCGAAGGAGAAATTCGCACAGGATTTCAGAAGGAACTTGCTGAAATCAAAGATTGGAACGAAAGACAAAAATTATTCGATCGCTTAGTCGACGAAGCATATGAGAGAGGAAAAGCGATGAATATGGCTTCCTATTTGGAGATAGATGCCGTAATCGATCCGGCGGATTCCAGAAAATGGATTTTACGCGGATTGAATTCCATTCCAAAAGTCTCTTAACCCGGGACAATAAATTCAAATTCGGTTTTTCCCTAGAAAATAAATTATTTTTCTCACCAAGGCTAAAAAATTAGGGTCTTCTCTTTTGGAAATTTCTTGATTCCGGCAAGAGGAATCCGTATAATACGCAACCGTAATGGAGGCTTCCATGCCGCATAAATTTGGCCCAAAAATTTTGATTCTTTTGGCTATAATTAGCTTAGTTTTTTCTTTCACTTACGTTTCCGCTCAGGTCTTTAACATCGGCGGGACATACAAAGTTTCAGGAACGAATCCGAACGGATCAAAGTACAGAGGATCGGTGCAGATTCGACAAAACGACGATGGGTCGTATAATTTCGCTTGGACCGTCGGCAACAGTTACAGCGGAACGGGAACTCTCGACGGAAATGTTCTCACAGTGGATTGGGGAGATACGTATCCGGTGATCTACACCGTAACAAGCGGAGGGGCTAGACTTGAAGGGACTTGGGGAGACGGCACAGGGACGGAAATTTTAACTAAGTAATCCAGGATTGACTCCGAGATTACGAAGTCTCTTTGTGGCAGAGGTCAGAGGACAGAGGACTGAAGCTGCTTGATGTTGGGAAGGCAGCCGTGACAGAGGAAAATCCACTAAAACACAAGAATCTTTCTCTAGTAAGTGGAAATTTCGTTTATCAATGTTCTGTCCTCTGCAGAAGACAGAAGACAGTAGTGCTCGAGGTTGGAAAAGTTAGAGAAGCAGAGGAAAGATCCCCTGTGCACAGGAATTTTTCTTGAAAAACGTGGAAATTCCGCTCACCAATGCTCTGTCCTTTGCAGAAGACAGTAGTGCTCGAGGTTGGAAAAGTAATAGAGGTAGAAGAAAGATCTACTATAACGCAAGAATCTTCCTCCAGAACATGGAATCTCCGTTTATCAATGTTCAGTCCTCAGTCCTCTGAATGTCCCTCTGTGAACCGTAGAGTAGAATTTACTTAAAAAACCCCGCCCTTTGGGTGGGGGCCGGAGCGAAGCGGTGGAAAAATTCCTTTACCACAAAACGATCCTCCTGACAAGAACTTTTCCAAAAAGAATTTAGTAGGAGCTCCCGCGCAGAGGACTGAAGCTGCACGATGTTGGAAAGGCAGCAGAGGTAGAGGAAAGATCTACTATAACACACGAATCTTCCCCTAGAACAATGGAAACCAGGCTCACCAATGTTCTGTCTTCTGTCCTCCGTCTTCTGTTCTCTGAAAAGCTGCTATACAGCGGAAGACTATGGAGTTAATTCGAATGCAGTTTGTTCGATTGAAAATTTGACTTCACTTTGTTTAGTCACCCTTCGGGAATCTCGCTCTTTAAGTGTCGCTCGATTGAGTAGCGGAAGACTATGGAGTTAATTCGAATGCAGTTTGTTCGATTGAAAATTTGACTTCACTTCGTTCAGTCACCCTTCGGGAATCTCGCTCCCTAAGGGTCGCTCGATTGGGCAGTGGAAGACTCTGGAGTTAATTCGAATGCAGTTTGTTTGATTGAAAATTTGACTTCACTTCGTTCAGTCACCCTTCGGGAATCTCGCTCCCTAAGAGTCGCTCGATTGGTAACGGAAAACGCGCATAATGCGGCTGTAGCGTGGGGGAGACTTCCCCCGTTTGAGTCCCCTGTTTACTGTTCCTTGCAGATTATGATTTAAGTTACTTTTTCGAATTCAATCGGCTTCCGTCTGGATCGTGATTTCCGCGGTATTCCAGTCTTCGTCACGAATTTCAGTATTAATTTTTTTGATACCTCTTGAAATTACATCGAAGGGGTTCATTATTCTTCCGAAAGGAGTTCCCGGGACAGGAGTGGAATCGAAGAGATTTAAACTCTTTTTCGATGCTATTGCCTTAATCATGTCCGAGCCGAACGGTTCGCCCGCAGCCAAAATATATCCCGATTTTCCGTCGGGAATGAGAATAGTTTCTCCAGCTTTCGCGAAATTAGAGGGGGAACTGTCGTTCGGAAAGAGTAGGATCGATTCTCCATCGCTTTGTAATAATATTAAATATAAATAACAATCTTCCGAGACCCTTACTTCGAACGAGACAGGGTCGTTGTTTTTATACAGCTTTCTCGAAGAGCTCAAGCTTACTTTTATCGAGCTTTGCTTGGGCCGAAGTCCGCTTAGATTTCTGAGTAAAAGGTTTCTGGATAAAAACTCCACCAATTCCTGAAAAACTTTTTGAGAGCCGCCTTCGGAAAAGGACCGGTTAAAATCGATCTTGGATGTCTGCACGTCGACTAACTCCAGCGACCATTTGCGACCCGATTCTTTAATCTGAATCAGTTTTTGGGCCGATAGCAGCCTTCCGATTTTCGGAGCGTTTTCCTTATCGGCGATTCCTTCCAGGCTAAGAGTTATTTCATTCAGCGCCTCGGCGGTTTTTTTTCTGTCAATTACGATCACCTTTCCCGATTTGATTAACAAATCTTTTAGTTCTTCTTCGAGCGGCATGGCGCGATCGGAGGAATCCAGGATGGCTACCCGATATTTCTCCAAAAATTGAACATTTGCGTTTGTCGTATAAATTTCTTTGTTTTGGACCGTGGGAGCGGGGAGGGTCGCAGCGACCGTCGCACAGGAAAATTGGAATGCAAGAGAGAATCCGATAGCCGCGATCCGATTCAATTTGATAAGCGAATACCTCTCGTCGGCAAACTCCCTTATGGAGTCGGAGATCGAGAGCAAACTACCCATGATTGTTCTCCTTTTACGACACCGCCAAAGTGTCACACACTTCCGAATATATCTCATCCTAAGACCTAAGCTGAAAGGTAATGATTCCAATTTGTTAAAAAATTTCCAGTCCGGTATTTACGAAATAGCATCATCTAGTTCACTTTGAGCTACTCTTTTTCATGCGAAGGGAAAGAATTCGTCCGGCAAAATCCGATTATGAACTCCATCGGTGAGAGGGTCGTTCCTTTCCGATTTTAAGAAAGGACGAAGATTTACTCGCTCCTTTTTTTCGAAGGAGCGAGTCGAAAGATATCTATATTGCAAACACCGTTTGTAAAAAGAAATAGGATGCGTCCGGTTTCCCGGTATAAACCGAAGGAGTAGTGGAAGTCGGAACCGAAACATGCGCGTTTCGAATGGAGTCACCTGCGCGAACGAACGCGATGCCTCCCCATACGGAAACGTTTTCCCAGGGAGTTACGATATAGATTAAATCCAACTCCGATCCGATCTTTTTTCCCAAAGGTTGGGATGAATAGTTGTACTTTTGATTGTTGGAAAAATCTTCCGTACTACCCGCCAAACCGCCGGTAACGATTCCGTTATTATTATAATAAGCATCCTGAAGTTTCGCTTTATAATAAAAATGAGGATTGAATATGAACGTTCCCCATTTTCCGGTATTCCATCTGATGTGAACGGAATAATCCTTTGCGTTCTGCCAAAAGAATGCGCCTGCGATACCGTTTCCGCTATAGGGAATGAACCCGGTCGCGATTCGTCTCGTCGGAAACGGAGCGTTCCAGGTTCCTACAGTCGAATCGCTTCGGTTCGGATCGCCGGAAGCATATACGTATTGGATGCCGACTCTTACATCCTTGCTAGGACTCACTCCTGCCTGCAAAGTGAGGAAGTGGGCGTTATATTTTTGGTTTTCATTTTCGATCAAAAGATTCTTGTTATTAAATGCGTTGATCGCGCCGGCGCCCGTACTGCCGTCCGTCGCATTTTGAAGCCAGCTTGTGCCGACTCGTAGGCCGTCGTATCCTCCTTGCCAGGCGGCTTCGATGGTCCAATCGAATACTATTCCTTCGGGAAGAGCGTTGTTTTCGGTTCTATTCGTTAAACGAAAACCGTAAGTATTCTGTTGATCGGTCGGTTTATTTGTCGCAGTATTATTGTTAGCCGGATTATATTTTTTTAAAACCGTAAAATCGTATATGTCCAAGGCTAACCAGCTTGCGAATTTCGTAAAATTGTTGGCTCCCACCAAATAGGTATTCGGAAGCGAGGTATTCGCACTTACTAACCCGGAGGAATTGTACTGCGCCGTTACCACGCTTCCGAATGCATCCAACGTATTGTTCGCGTATTTTCCGGTGAAGCGGAGCCCATCCGTCGAATTCCCGATCTGATTATCGTTTGCTGCACCTAATATTCGTCCGTCTCCGAAATCGATGATCTGTCGTCCCAGGCGCAGTCGTAGGGATTGGTCCGGCTTACGAATGTCGAAGAACGCTTCCCGGAAGGAGGTGCTGTTGAGAACCGGGACCTGATTTTGAGACGTCTTAGTGGTATCATAAACCACGCCACCGTTCGTGCCTAATTCGAAACGGGAAGTTCCGGTATATGCCGGAGACTGTTCTCCTCCCCATACCCGGGAGTCCTGCAACGTCGCCTTAAATATTACATATTTATTAATATCTGCGATAAGATAAAATTGGGTCTGTCCGGTAAATACGTTAGAGTTATCCGCGGTCGTCTTATTAAAATCCATGTTATTGATCGACTCATATCTCGGTCGAACGGAAAAGCCTACTCTGAATCTGTCCTGGAGCCAGAGGTCCGAGTTGGAGCGGATGATCTTGTTTTGCTCGGGGGTTACTTGAAGGTTTCTGATATATTCACCTGGGATATTTCCGACCAAGGGACTTTTATAGATTTCTTTTTCTTTAGCGACGGCCGGGTTGCCATTGCCGTTGCTTTCCGCGCTATCTTGCGTAGGCTTTGCTACCTGTTTTTCCGGTGCCGGGGAAGGGAAAAGTGCCGGGTCCACCGGTTTTTGTTCGGAATGAATCCCTGGATCCAAGGTAGGTTGTCCCTCGGCCTTTGTCTGAATCGGAAAGGAGAATACGGCAAATCCGATCGCGAAGCCCGCTAATTTTAGTCCATTTTTCGACATTATATTTGCCTCCTGCGAAAGTATAACAGAAATATATGCGTAAATTAAATCAATTATTTTAATATATTGAATAAAAATATGATAAAACAGAAATTCTGTTCAGGCCTAAGAAAATCCGAAACACAATGGATACCCGTCTGGACGGGAAGAGGGAAGTTAGGCGACATGAAACGCTTACTATTTTTCTTTATCAAACATTTCTGAACGGCTTCGATTTACTAAACATATAAATAGTTTCCTTCTTGTTCAAAAATTATATAATGTGCAGATTGGTTGAATGCCCAAAGTTTTCGAAAGAAACGGATTTAAGTTCTTCTTTTTTGCTAATGAGGGCAATCCGAGAGAACCAGTTCACATTCATGTAAGAAAGGGAGAGAAATTAGCTAAATTCTGGTTAAAGCCGAATGTTTTATTGGGTGATAATTACGGCTTCAGTTCAAAAGAATTAAATTGGATTGAAGAAGAGATTGAAAAGAATTTAGATATAATTCAAGGTAAATGGAATGATTTCTTCGGTATCGGAAGCAAAAGCCCAAAAGATTTGGTTTGATGAAGATAATCTTTGGCTATCTCTCTATGATGGTAGAACTTTATCAGTCCCTCTTGCATACTTTCCTCGATTAAGAAAAGCCAGTAAAGAGCAGCTACAGAAGTTTGAAGTTAGCGGGGGAGGAATAGGGTTACACTGGGATGATATAGATGAAGATATTAGTGTCCCTGGCTTGCTTCTCGGCTATGGCGATCTTACTCAACGGAATAAGAGTGCATAAATTCATCCTATCTAAGCGTTTCACGGTCGCCTAACTTTCGGTGCTTCCGCGTCGCTTCGAGATCGCTAACGCGACTCTCGCTTGGGCTACGCCACATTTTGCTTTGTCACTCGCCTAGCTAGGCAGTCGCGCGCCAAGCGCTTGTGCACTCGCGAAACGTCGGAACACCGTGGCCGAAGGAAGAAAAATTAGGGCCGAGAGGGTCCGCTCTTATTTAGTACTATAGCGGGATCGATTTAAATGGAAAAATCTTCGACGTATACTTTCGCGTTTCGAATCCGAAGATAAACTTTCTCGCCCGGTAGTAGATTGAGTTCGCGGAAAGTGCTTTGGTCCAGAAGAGATTCGATCAGAGAGCCGGAATCTAATCTCTTTAGTTCGACTCGAACATTTCTGCCGGTCGAATGAATGTATTGAATTTCGGCGGGAATTCCGTTTTCGGCCAACCGTAGGATTTCCACATCGTAGGGACGAACGTAGGCGACCGCCTTTGCGTCTTGGATTTCGGAATGTTCGGGGGACTCGACGTGCTGGTCACCGATTCTAGCCTTTCCGTCCTGAACTCTTCCATGAAAAAGATTTACGTCCCCAAGAAAGTGAAACACGAACGGATTTTTAGGTTTGTTATAAACTTCATCGGGACTTCCGATTTGCTCGATCTTTCCCGCTCTAAGAATAACGATCGAATCGCTTACTTCCAAAGCCTCTTCCTGATCGTGGGTGACGAAGACGCTCGTGATATGGATCTCGTCATGAAGCCTTCGCAGCCAAGTACGAAGCTCCTTCCTCACTTTAGCGTCCAAGGCTCCGAACGGTTCGTCCAAAAGCAGGTACTTAGGCTCGATCGCCAATGCTCTTGCTAATGCGACTCGTTGCCTTTGACCTCCCGATAATTCGGAAGGAAAACGGTCGTGAAAATTCTCCAATTGGACTAGCTTTAAGAGACGAAACACTCGATCGCGAATTTCCACTTTGGAAGGTCGGGTCGCTCTCGGTCGAACTTTTAAACCGAATGCGATATTTTCAAAAATTGTCATATGGCGAAAGAGGGCATAGTGTTGAAAAACGAAACCGACTCCGCGATCTTTCGAATTCCTATTTTTCGTTTTCTCTCCGTTAAAATAAACTTCTCCCTCATCCGCCGCCTCGAGTCCGGCAATGATTCTGAGCAGAGTAGTTTTACCGCTTCCCGACGGTCCTAATAGCGCGACTAAATCTCCTTCCGGAATCGTCAGGTTAATGTCTTTTAAGGCTTGGAATTCTCCGAAACGTTTGCTCACATTGCGTATTTCTATGGACATTACTTTCTCCTTAAATGACCGGATCTGTGACGGTCGATGCATTTGCCTCGGACGTTTTTCCGGCTTCGGGTTCGACTGGATCTTCTTCGGGAGGTTCAATCGGCTTCGTTCGTAAATTCTTTTCTAAAATCGTCTTCACCAATAATGTAAGTAAAGATAGAAAGACGAGGAGAGACGCGGCCGAGAACGCTCCGACCGAATTGAATTCGTTATATAACATTTCTATTTGAAGAGGAAGCGTGTTGGTTTTTCCTCGAATATGTCCCGACAGAACGGACACCGCTCCGAACTCGCCCATCGCACGCGCATTGCAGAGAATGATTCCGTAGAGTAATCCCCATTTGATATTCGGAAGAATGATTTTAGCGAATAGTTTCGGAAGGGAGGCTCCCAATAGAATGCCGGCTTCTTCCTCCTCTTTACCCTGGGTCTGCATCAAAGGAATCAATTCTCTGGCTACGAACGGCAAGGTGATAAATAGGGTCGCTATCACTAAGCCAGGCGTGTTGAATACGATTTTAATTCCGTATTCGCCCAAGGTATTTCCGAACCATCCCTGTCTCCCGAATAGAAGCAGAAAAATCAAACCGGAGATAACGGGCGAAACCGCAAACGGAGAATCGATGACCGTTAATAGCGCGTTCTTTCCCGGAAATTCGAATCTTGTGATTAAGAAGGCGGCAATAACTCCGAAGAACGTATTTAAGGGAACGGCTATCCCTGCGACTTTCAAAGTCATTAACCAGGCGGAAACGGTATCGGGATCCTGCAAGGCGGTAATGTAACCGTCGAACCCGCTTGCGAAAGCTTCCGTAAAAACCGTTACGATGGGTAATACGAGAATCAATCCCGCTAAAAAGAAGGCGGCGCCGATTAGAGTGATTCGGATCCAAGTAGGTTCTGTTCTCATCCTAATCTCCCGGAAGACCTACTCTGGAAAAAATTAATCGTAAACATTATAAAAAAAGAAAGTAGTAACATCAATAAAGCGATTCCTGTCGCCTTCGAATATTCGTACTGCTCCAATTTTGTGACGATCAAAAGCGGAAGGATTTCCGTTTTTCCGGGTAAATTTCCCGAGATAAAAACGACCGACCCGTATTCACCGATTCCCCTCGCAAATGCCATCGAGGTTCCCGCTAAAAGAGAGGGCCAGAGTTCGGGAAAAAGAACCCGCGTAAACGTTTGTAGACGATTCGCACCGAGGCAGTACGCGCTTTCTTCCAACTCCTTGGGGAGTTCCTCCAAAACCGGCTGAACGGTTCGAACGACGAAAGGAAATCCGATAAACACCAGAGCGACTACGATGCCTAGAGGAGTATAGGCTACCTTGATCCCAAGCGGATCCAAAAATCTTCCGATCCACCCGTTCGAAGAATAAATCGCGGTGAGAGCGATCCCTGCGACTGCGGTAGGAAGAGTAAACGGAAGGTCGACCAGTGTGTCTAAAATTTTTCGACCCGGAAATTCGTATCGAACCAATACCCAAGCGAATAGAAAGCCGACGAATAAATTGATTATCGCGGCCGCGGTTCCGGCGCCGAAGCTTAACCATAATGCTTTTTGTATTCTATCTTCGGAAAATACCGCGATTAGACCCGACCAACCCAGATTTGCGGATTTGAAGAATATGGCGGAAAGCGGAATGATAACTAATAGGCTGAGATAAAATATTGTCGTACCTAGAGTGAGGCCGAAACTAGTTTTAGAATAGGGGCGAATGATGACTTTCAATTTCAGATTCCGCGGTTTAGGGAGTTCCCACCGACGATTGTTGTAAGAAGAGGAAATTCGTCAAACGAAGAGCCGTTTTTATTCGGCTCTTCGGCGCGACATTACTTCTTTGCGTCGTTATAGATACTATCAAAGACTCCGCCATCGGCAAAATGCTTTTTATGCGCCGCTTTCCAAGAACCTTCCAAATCACGAACATCGAATAGTTTTAATTTCGGAAATTTAGATATGTTGGCCTTTAACACCGCCTCATCGGTCGGTCTGAAGAAATGCCTCGCGATCGTTTCTTGCCCTGCCTTCGTGTACAGAAAATCCAAATAAGATTTGGCGATTTCCTTGCTTCCTTTTCTCGCGACCACTTTCTCAACGATCGCGACTGGAGTTTCTGCAAGAACACTCGTACTCGGATAAACGACTTCGAATCTGGATTGACCGCCGTTTGCCTTACGTGATTCGTCCAAAGCTAGTTCCGCTTCGTTCTCCCAAGCGAGAAGGACGTCCCCGATTCCTCGTTGAGCGAACGTAGTCGTGGATCCGCGTGCCCCGGTATCCAAGACGGACGTGTTCCTATACAAAGATTTTATGAAATCCTTCGCTTTTTCTTCCGATCCGTATTTCTTCTTTGCAAATCCCCAAGCGGCAAGGTAATTCCAGCGAGCTCCGCCGGACGTTTTCGGATTCGGAGTTATCACTCCGATACCGGGTTTTACAAGATCGTCCCAATCTTTCAGTCCTTTCGGATTTCCTTTTCGGACTAGAAAAACGACTGTGGAATAGTAGGGAACCGAATGATGCGGGAATGCTTTCTCCCAATCTTTCGAAATCGATCCGCCGTTTTCGGCAATGCTATCGATATCATACGCGAGTGCCAATGTCACGACATCCGCGTCCAGTCCGTCGATAACCGCACGTGCTTGTTTACCGGAACCTCCGTGCGATTGTTGGATTTGTAACGTCCTTCCGGTTTTCTTTTTCCAAAGATTTGAAAACTGCTTATTGATGTCTTCATAAAGCTCGCGAGTGGGATCGAACGAAACGTTGAGAAGGACATCCTCTGCAAGAACGGCCGTCGAACCAAGGCTTATCAAGGCGATCGTTACTACTAAAAGAAGGGCGGAAAACCGCCGGGTAATGCGCTGGTTTCTGGTAATTTGCTTCACTTTCACGTCCTTTTGGCCAATAAGCCGGATAAAAGATCCAATAAATTAGATCTTTTTCTGTTATAGTCGGAACATCCTTCTCAATTGTCAATTCAGGTTTTAAGCTAGGATCTATTTTTTTCTTAAAAAGCGTGAGTTTTTTAGGTCGAAAGCATCCGGATCGTCGTGCAAGCTCAAAATACGTGTTTTTCTTGATTCGATTTCGGTTTTTTTTTCGAAAACTACAGGGTTTGTTCCGGGAGTTCGGAATCGAGTCTATTCGTATTCTGCCCGTTCCGTCTCCTAGGCTATTTGGGAAAAAGAAGGGTTGGGGATTTTTTTGCCATTGCGTAGGGCCGCTTCTCTTAGTAAGTCTTTCCAACTGCTCGCCTTCCATTCTTCAAACCGATTCGAATCGACCGTATGCGACCGATGGGAAAATCGATTTAGGAAAATATGATCTACATCTTCGTGACCCTATTCTTTTAGCCGGCCTCTGGAAATTTCACTGGTTATATTGGAAGGGAGTCGGAGAAGAAACTCCTGTGGAAGAGTTAAACGTACCTTCTTCTTGGAACGGAAAAAACGGAACAAGAATCGGCGAAGGGTACGGAACCTATGAACTAACGGTTAAGCTGGATCGGAATTACAAGGAATTAGCCTTACTCGTACCGGAGCAAAGTTCCGCATACAAGCTGATGGTCGACGGGGACACGACGGTAGAATGCGGCTCCGTCGACTTTCTTTCCGCAGAGGATAGAACCGCCTTTCGAGTAAAGCCGGCCTGGTGCAACAGATTCGTACGATTCGTACCGAAAGGAAATGAATTTCATATAGATATGTTGATCGCTAATAAGGATCATCGATTAGGCGGCTTTTGGTCTCCTATCCGCTTGGGTGAATCCGAATCCTTGCATAAGGCTTGGGAAAATGAGCGGTATTTGGATATTTTCCTGGCCGGAGGGCTTTTTTGCGTCGGAATGTTGCATTTGATTTTCGCGGTTTTTAGGAAAGGGGAGCCTTCCTCTCTCTACTTCGGAATTTTTTGTATCGTAATGGCGACCCGAGGAATTTTTGCGGGGACTAGAATCGCAGCCGAATATCTGCCTTTTTTAGGGTTCGAGCATTTTATAAGAATTGAATATATTACTTTCTATCTGGCGATCCCAGTATTTCTGAGCTATATCCTATCGATTTTTCCTAGGGAGTCCAAAAGAGTGCTCGTGGATATCGTCTGGTGGATCGCGATACTCGCTACGATTATCGTGCTCGTGCTCCCTGTCAGAATTTTTACATTTACGATTACGATTTATTACTTAGTCGCATTTTTGGCCGGAGCGCTCGGATTATATTCGCTAACGAAGGCAGCCGTCCGCCGCAAACAAGGAGCGATCACGATTTTGGGCGGTTTTATTTTTATTTATGCGGCTATGATTCACGACCTTTTTTATGCCACATTCTTTTTAGATACCGGATACTTCGCGCATATCGGCGCGTTTGTCTTTCTTATCGCTCAGTCCATTTTTCTTTCCATCCGAAGTTCCGAGAATCTGGATAGGCTTATCGATCTTTCCAGAAACCTGGAGAAACGCGTGGAAGAAAGAACTAAACAATTGAGAAATGCGCTCAGACTGATTCGAAACGACTTGACGGTAGCCAGGGAGATTCAAAAGGACTTGTTGAACCTTAAGGACAACGAGAGAATTACGATTTATGATCTTATATTCGAGGTTTTGCATAAACCCCTCGCGGAAGTCGGAGGGGACCTTTACGATATTTTGGAATTGCCCGACGGGCGCGTAAGGATCTTTATCGCGGACGCGACAGGGCACGGAGTGCAGGCCGCATTACTGACCATTCTAATCCGGCGAGCATACGAAGACCACCGGACAAAGGAAGTTAGTCCGGGCAAATTAATGTCCGCTCTTAGCGGGGAATTTCATGGAACGTATAAGAACGTGGGAACGTACTTTTCCGCCTCGATACTGGAAATTTCAAAGGACAGAAGAATATTACGATATTCTCTTGCCGGATCCCCGCCGGTTATCGTGCAGACCGAGGACGGGGAAAAATTTTTGGAATGCGAAAATCCTTTGGTCGGACTTCTGAAAGACTTCGTTTATACTGAACGGGAAACCGAACTGCCTAACGAATTTAGAATACTTTGCTTTACCGACGGGCTAACCGAAGCCGCTCGGGAGATGGGCGATTCCTTCGGCAACGAACGAGTTTTGGGGCTTTTACGCCAAGGAGGAGAAACCGATTTAAACATTTTGATCCCTATGATCTACTCGGAATTACTTAAATTTCTCGGACTCGAAGGTCCGAAAGACGACGTACTCCTAATCGGATTCGAGCTTAACCGAAAGAACATACCGAGCCGAAATTAAGTAATCTTTTTGTGGTTTAATTGTTTTGCACTTCAAAATACATGGTATAGACAGGTGGCAAACGGCAGGTATCCATTAGGACCCACCGAATAGAAGCCATGAGAGGACCGTTTATGGCCTATAAGCTCGACGGGGCAAAATTTCCCACATTGGAAGAGCTCATCACTGCGCTTTATCCACTCTATGCGGATAAAATGAGTGAAGCGGAATTCAGAAAATATGTACAGGAAAATGTCAAGGAGGAATGATCTCCTCCTTGTCGTTGTTTTTAAGCTGCGACGAATGAACTTAAAGGTGATTTCGTCCTCTTTTGCTTGTCAATCTAGGCGGTTCTGCGTACCTTCTCGCCATGTCTTTTCAATTTAAGAAGTGGAGACTCGCTCCGGCGTGGCGAAGGCCGCTCCTCCTGCTTGCTTCCTTTTTAGTAATCATCATAAAACTCCGATTTTTGCTGACCTCCGAGGCCTTATCAGGATGGAGTCTTCACGCCCAAACTCATCTAGCCGATACGTATGATTCGCTTCTTTCCGGCGGCGAATCCCTCGGCTACGATACCCGATGGTTCTCCGGGATGCCCGTTTTTTTCTTCGAGCCGCCTTTCTTCTATTTTACCGTCGCGCTTTTACATAAGACTATTCTGTTTTGGTTCCCTCTGACTCTTTCGTTCAACATCGGAATTTTACTTTCCGTTCTGCTTTTTACCTACGCTTTCATAAAATTCAGTCTCCTTCTTTTGAGCGAAACCAACCATAGAGCGAACACGGTCATGCTCGCGATGTCCGGCCTTCTTTTTTTCTTTCTCTGTTCGGGGGAGGAACCGTTCGGGCTTTCCTTGGTAGGTTTGTTTAGCGGTACCGTAACGGGATTTTTCGGATTGGCCTGGAGTTTATTAGGTTTTTATTATTTAGAAAAATATAGAACTAGCGGCAAGCTTTCGGCTCTTTCCAAATATATTGTCGTCAGCGCATGTGTTTTCTATTCCGATTTTCCGTCCTCTTTGTTTTACGTAATTTCGCTGCTTATTTACTTCTTATTTCTGGGTGAGGAGTTGGGCAAACGCGCTTTCTCTCTGGTTTTCTTTCTACCTATCATAATCGCATCACCCGTTTGGTGGAATTTTCTAAAGTATTCCTCCTATAGAGCGGAAACGTTTCCTTTGGAGGCCAATCCGGGTTTGATTTCCATTCTGGGTTCGGGAGCGCTGGCGCCGATCTGGGAAGGCAGAGGGGTAATCGCCTTTTTAGCGAATTTTATACTAGGCTTGCACTGGATTCAAGCCGTCTTTCCGATCCTATTCCTGTTCGGAATTCGATCCGTTCTAAAACGCAAAATCTTTCCGCCTGCGTCCAGATTCGTTTTTTTTGCCAGTTTGATTTTTTATTGGATGGGTGTCGATACTTCCCTATCGAAGTTTTTCCCGGGATTGGGATTTCCTTGGTACAGGGCCCTGGATCTTTCTCTCTTATTTCTCACTTTGTCGGCGCTTGAAACAGCCGTTCATTTGTTAAAGAATTTTGAATATAAGACGATAGGTCAATATTGTATAGGCGGGCTTTTATTCTTCGCTTTAATCCGATTTTTTCTCTGGCATCCGGAGCTGGAATGGAAGGAGAACTCGGCATTCTTAAAAGAAAGCCTTTCCGCCTTGGAAATGCAGGATGTGGAAGCTACTCTTTCCGCTCTGCCTAAAAATTCGAAAATATTTCCGGAAACGAATGCTCGTAAAAAATGGGGTGATAGCCCGTTTACCCTGGGATTATTGATTCGTCGCGCAGGCCATCGAAACCTGATCGGCATGGAAGCGGACGCCTCCCTTAGCTCGATTGCTGTCCAGCCGTATCTTAGTAGATATCTCCCCTGGACCGCTTGGAAAAAAGACGGAACGTACGAGGAGGAACTTTCTCCCGAGGAGGCCGGTAAGGGATTGCACAGGTTTTTGCAATCGACCGGGACTTCCTACATTTTAGGTTCCACTAACAAACTTTATAAAATGCTAAAATCAAATCCGGACAAATTCCAGTTGGTGGAAGGATGGGTCAATTCCGAAGGTCTTCAACTCGTCGACGGAGTGGAGCATGCCAATAGAAAATACGAGAAGGAGATGGAAGATCGGATTTCCCTTTTTCTCTTCTCCGTAAAAGGAGCAGGGAGCGATCTTGCTCGATTGAATGATAAACCCTGGGCGGTCGCGGATTATAAGGAATTAACCGGAGGAAAAAGTCTGAGGCCGAAGCGTTTTCTTTACAGTACGAACGAGGCCATTCTATACGAAGGTCTGGATGCGGGAATCGTATTTGCGAGACTCGGAAAATACGAGCTCGAATCGAAGGGATTGGGTTTAACAAACTGGTTTAAAGGAATCGTAGTTCTAAATACTCCTACGAATAAAGAGGATTGGAAACACGGATTGAAAGAGAAGTACGGCGAACTTCCGTTTTTGGACAGAACCGAATTTTTGGGTCTCTTTTTTCCTGTACCCGGAAAGCCGTCCCAGGAAACCTTATCGCTGGCGGAAAATCCCGTTCGACCTAGGCTTATGTCGGATGAAAGGGTTTTATCGGAAGGCGAGCTTTCTTTCGGGGGACCTCGATCCAACGGGAAGGAATTGCTTCACGCTCCGAAAGAATGTTTTTTGATTCGTAGAAGTTACTTTCCGAAGTGGATCGACGCGGACGGAGGAACGTTATTTCAAACCCAACTGAACGAAATCTTACTATGTTCTAAGGAAAAAAAATTCGATCTTTATTTCGATAAAGGAAATTCAGTAATTCTTACTATCGTAATGCTTCTGCTGCCTATATTATTCATTTTTTCCTCCCTAGTCAAGGGGAGGTGGTTTTTTCGTTGAGCGAGGATATGCATAAGGAATCCGTCAGAAAGCCTTATGCCGGTCTGCAATTATTCTCCAATTCGTTATTGGCGATTTTCGGAATCCTGCTTGCTTGGGGTTCGCTCAGCGAGTGGAGCAGTTCCACCTGGGGGAGAGTAATTCTTCACGGGTTGGAGGGCGGCTTGGTCGGAGCGGTCTGCGATTGGTTTGCGGTTTGGAAAACGTACCGCGCGGTCGAAATTGAGAGCGAGACTATCGCCGAAGAAATTGGTAAATGGGTCTCCTCCGATCTTGTGAATGAAGATAAGTTAAAGGAATATATGGATCGTATTTTGGACGATCCCGACAATATTTCCGCGCTCTCCCGTTTGATCGAGATGCACCTGGGGGGAGAGCCGGAAGTTAGGAAACTTTTGGATTCGATTTGGGATAAAGTGGAGGAGGATATCGTCCGCTATCTTAAGAACTTCCGTTTTTCCGGATCCGATCAGGAAATTTTGCGGGAACTGAATCGCCGCAAGGAAATTTTCGGAACGGTCCGTTTCTTAGTCGGAGAAGCGCTAGTCAAGGCGACCGATCAGGCGGATTTTAAAATGAGAATGGATCGAATTACGCAAAGCTTATCCTTCTTTGCAAAACCTTTAGTTTGGCTGATAGACCCTCAAAAAAGGATACGGGAATTCGGGGAAGGCCTTAAGGACGGGAAAGAATTCGATTCCGAGGACGAGGGGATTTTGTACGAAGTATTTTCCCTATTCTCCGATTGTGCGGATTTGTATATAGGTTCTTGGAACGATTTGCCCGAATCGACCAAGGAAGAAGCTGTCCGCGCATTGACCGATTTCGGCAAGGACCAATTGAATCGATTGGTGACGGACGTGATACTTCTACATATGGAAGACATCAAGAAGTTGGGAAATTTACGGGAGTACGGACCGGCGCGCTCGATCCTAGAATTCTTGAGGTCGAGGACGAATGCGGGTGTGTCCCGATACGTAGGCGAACAGGTCGCGAGAGGATTGAAACTTCTCGAACCTAGGCAATTTCGGATCAATTTAGAGGAAAAAACCCGGAAGGTTTTGGAGAAAATTCGAATCAACGGAAGTTTGCTCGGATTTGTTTGCGGAATAGCGATCGGCATCGTAGATTTTCTATTCTAATTTCGCGCCTTTAATTTGGAAAAATCTTGCCAACCGATCCAAACTATCGTTTGATAACCTCCTTATGAGCAAGCGAGCATCGTTACTCCTATTCCTTGCCCTGTTTACGACAGGATGCTACTCATCGACCATATTCTTTTTTAATAATATCCGAATGAAGCCGGTTCCGGTCGACGTGCGAAAGGGGTTGTATAAGCAGGAAGAACGAAGCTGTAGCGAAAAAGTCCAGGATCTCATGTACAAAATACATGAGAAAAATTCTCACGCCACTCATATTCGAGATTTGGAAGTCTATAAGGAGGACGACGGGGCCTGGGGAAATTGCTATCGCCTCAGATACGGATTGGAGATTACCAGATGAATAGAACGTTCCTTCTCGGTTTTTCGATATTGACCGTCTTGACCTTGATTTCCTCCTGCACGGGAGGAGAAAAGCTTCTCTTTCAAATCGACCGATTAAAACCCGCAAAAGAGAGGCCTGCCTTTTCGAAGAATCGTATCGAGGGCGAGAATTGCGTAGGTTGGTTCTTTCCGGTTTACTTCGGAAAATTCGAACCGGATCTTCAGGCAGCGTATGATAATGCTTTGGAAAGAGCTCCTGCAGGAACGCAATCTCTCTCCGACGGAGAAGTATTTACCCGTTTCTTTCTTTTACCTCCTCTAGTTTATATCCGATGTATCGCCATCGTCGGGACTCCCAGTATGGAATAATCGTAATCGTTAATACTCCGTTTTCGATTCAGGTAGCTCGCTGTCTTGAGTCGATCTTGATTTAACGTCATTCGATAGTCGCTTACGAATCCGAATTTTGTTGGATGAAAAAAAGAGGTGCAGTTGAGATAAATGCTTTATCATTGAACTATTGTCTACTTCAATCGTCTAAACAGTATCCTCGGATGAAAAGGAGGGTAAGGAAGGATTTCATGGAATCGGTAGTGCATAAGTCGGGAACAAGGGGAAACGTAGATTTTGGCTGGTTGAAATCCAAACATACGTTCAGCTTCGGTTCCTATATGGATGAAAGCCGGATTCATTTCGGGGCGCTCCGAGTGTTAAACGACGATGCTATTGCAGGTGGGACGGGTTTTCCTATGCACCCCCATCAAGACATGGAGATCATCACGATTCCGTTGGAAGGGGCGGTCGAGCATAAGGATAGTATCGGTACCAACGGTGTGATTCATGCAGGGGAAGTCCAAGTAATGTCTGCGGGAACAGGAATTAGGCATTCGGAATACAATCACTCGGAGTCGGAATTGCTGAGCTTGTTGCAGATTTGGGTAATCCCGAATAAGAGATCCGTTTCCCCGCGATACGCCCAGAAAAAATTTTCCGAAGAAGAGCGCAAAAACCGTTTTCAATTGCTGGTCTCCCCGGACCAGAACTCCGACGGGCTTTGGATCCATCAAAACGCTTGGTTTTCATTAGGAAACCTTGATAAAGGAATCGAAGTTTCTTACGAACCTAGGAATAAGAAAGGAGGGGTCTATGCATTCCTGATTTCGGGTAAGGTCGAGATCAACGGAACTGAACTTTTTTCGAGAGACGGAGCCGGCTTTGCGACGGGGGAGGTTCTTCAGGTAAAATCCCTGGAAAACTCCGAGCTTCTTTTGATAGACGTACCTGAACTTTAAGAAAGGTTTATTTTAGTTCCCTGGGTTCCACGAAAATGGTTCTCAGGGAGCCGTCTCTTAACAAACGAATCGTCAACTTTTTACCGATACTGGACTCATCCAAAACCTTATGAAGATCGTCCACTCCTTCGATGTTCTTTTCGGCAAGTGAAATTACTATGTCTCCGTTCCGAATGCCTGCCCTGTTTGCCGGCGAATCGGTTTCCACGCTCTGGACTAAAACTCCGGATTCTTGGCCGACTCGATTTGCCCCGCGCACCGTTATCGGGATCGTTTGATTCTGTCCCCCGATACCAAGGTATCCTCGTTTCACGCTTCCGTGAGTGATCAACCGAGTGATGACATATTCTGCCGTACTCGAGCCGACCGCGAAACAAATTCCTTGGGCCTGCAAAATGATTGCGGTATTGATTCCGATAATTCTTCCTTTCGAATTGACTAACGGACCTCCCGAATTTCCCGGGTTCAGCGCGGCATCCGTCTGGATCACGTTATCGATCAGTCTACCGGTTCGTGAGCGTAACGATCTTCCTAAGGCGCTAACGACTCCGGCCGTCACTGTGGATTCGAAACCGTACGGATTTCCTATCGCTATGACCAACTGACCGACTTTCAATTTTTGAGAATCTGCAAAGATCGCATGGCGATAACCGTTTCCTCGAATTCTAAGAACCGCGACGTCCGTATACGGATCATCGCCTACGAGTTCGGCCTCCGTTGTAGACCCGTCCGATAATCTGACTCGGATTTTCTTGGCGTCGCTTATCACATGACTATTGGTGGCCAAAAAGCCGTCAGGAGTGACTAAGAAGCCGGAGCCGCTACCGCCCTCTCCTTTGGAATGATTGGATTCGACTTGTAAATGAACGACGGCCGGTCCGACCCGATCCACCGCATTGACTACCGATCTAGAATATGCATCTAGTAATTCCGAATCGTCGATGCTCGAGGTATTTTCATTCCGTAAAAGAGGACGACCGTTTTCAACGGGATTCGTTTCGTTCGAAACTAGTGTGGCTTTGGAACCTGTTATTCTTACCATTCTATTTCTTGGACCCTGTAAATTAGGGAAAAATCAAAAATGTAACCAAAATAATTACGATTACGCAACTCGAAAGCCCACGATCCTCTTTTCGGTAATGGAAAATCGCGGGTCCAGCGTCCTTCTCGAAGGTCCCGTCGAAGTCGATTTCGTTTATTATAAAAACGATGGCTCCATAATTATTTATGGAAAAGTTTATATTAGGTTCGTTTCCAGTCCGACGGTTTCGGATAAACGGGCTTATACTGTACGGTTGTGGTTCCTTGGGAAAACATATCCGGAACCGTTCTTCTCCAATTTAGAAAATGCGGGGTCTCCAAATGCGATCTTCTAAACCCTTCCGTTTCGTACGCTTCGATTAACAAAAATCGTCCCTCGTCACCCTCATTTTGGAGAAAGTCGAATCGGTAAACGCCGTTCTCTTTTATGGATTCCTTTGCGAGATCGGAGCTTATTTGCAGAAATTCTTGGATTTTTTCCGGAAGAATTTTGTAGGAAGAAACCGTTACTATCATAATGCGTTCAATACTAGATTTCGATTTCTAGACAGCCAGAAAAAAAAGATGGATTCGCTGGCTGATCGGTAAAAGCTTCTCTTCATGAAAATACGTACGTCCATCACTGATATGCTCGGAATCGATTTGCCGATCATCGGTGCTCCAATGTTTCTTGTTTCGTATCCGGATCTGGTCGTCGCCGTATCGGAAGCGGGGGGACTGGGAACATTTCCCTCTCAAAACTATAGAACCATCGAAGAATTGCGGAGAGGGTTGGAGGAAATTCGCTCCAGAACCAAAAAACCTATCGGTGTTAACTTAATTTTGCATAAGGATCACAATCCGAATTGGGCTAAGCATTTGGAGGTCCTCTTGGAATTCAAAGTGGAACTCATCATTACTAGTTTGGGAAGTCCCCGGAGTATAGTTGGAGAAGCCAAATCCGTCGGAACGAAAGTTTTTTGCGACGTCACGACTTTAAAGCATGCAAGGATCGTCGCGAAGTCCGGTGCGGATGCTCTTGTCGCGGTCGCGCAAGGAGCGGGTGGACACGCAGGAGCGATCTCTCCGTTTAGTCTGTTTCCATATTTAAAAAAGGAAGTCGGATTACCCGTTATTGCAGCGGGAGCGATCAGCGGAGGCGCGCAGATGGCCGCGGCACTTTCGCTAGGAGCGGACGCCGTCTATATCGGAACCAGGCTTATAGCTTCCAAAGAGGCTTCCGCCTCCGAAGAATATAAGCAAATGATTGTGGACTCTCCTCCCGAAGAAATCGTATACACCGAAAAAATTTCCGGGATTCCCGCAAACTGGTTAAGACGATCCGTCGAGAAGGCCGGAGACGATTTTCATAGCAATCGAACCCATAGTATCGATCAGGAATTTAAACGCTGGAAAGATATCTGGTCCGCGGGTCAGGGAGTCGCCCAAATCGAGTCCGTATTGCCTGCGGGTGACATCGTTCGAAATATGGCGAAAGAATACGGCGAAATCATAGGTAAATTACCGAAGCCCGGATAATCCGGATCTCGGTAATTTACGAATCCCGGCCTTCGTCGTTGTATTAAGGATTTCGAAATAACTATGAGCCGAGAATTTAAACCTAGAGGCGCCGATTATAAGAAAAGAGTTAAACAGATTTTTCTGGAGGCTAATTTTATTCGCTTATTAGAAATCGAATTGCTCGAGATCGAACCCGGTTTGATTCGAACTTCGTTAACGGTTCAGGATAAGCATAAGCAACAGAATAACTTCGTGCATGCCGGAGTGATTTCCACATTAGCCGATCATAGCGCCGGAGCTGCTGCAGGAACTCTGATCGGAGAACAGCAGGTTGTTCTTACGCTGGAATTTAAGGTTAATTTACTCAGACCTGGCATCGGAGATCGTCTCCGATGCCAGGCTAAAGTTATCTATCAGGGGAAGACGATAATCGTTGCCGAATCGGAAGTCTTTGCGGAGCATCATAAAAGGGAAAAATTGATCGCAAAGGCTACCGTAACTCTGGCAGTCCTAGGAAAGCTATACGGTTAGACTAAAGCCGAATGCTTCGATTCATTAAATGAAATTCGCCGGCCTAGCTTTAAATGCAAAGTCAAGACGAGACTTGGCGAATCGAAAAGACCTCATTTGTTGTTCGAAAAGCTGACAGGAATCAGATGAAAAACGCCGAAGATAAAAACTTGAGCGGCATCCGATATTTTAAAGCCGCCTCTCTGCGGAGCCCTTATCGTATAGATAATCGTCTCAATTACATGAGCCGCTAGTATCACCCAACCGAAAAGTATAATGATTCCATCATATTGCGGGATCAGTCGAATCATTTGAAATAAAAGGGCGATCCATGCGATCCAGAATAGGCCGGTTACGGTCTTAGAAATCGAATTGATTGCGTTCATCAAACCTCCAGGGAAATCCCCAATTCGTCGCTTATCCGAACCTGTAATCCGAAAAGGTCAAGAAAAACTTAAAGCATTCGAAGCGAACGCTATTAGCGTTGTCTAGGATTGGGACTCTATTTCTATCTTTTCGTCCTGTTCCGCTTCGTTCAGAACCGGACCCGTTAATTCATCGAATAGGGCCCGGAGTAAATGATAATAAGGGACCGCTTTCTGCGCTACGGATTCTCCGAACTTTTGCGTATACGTTTTGCGAAGCGATTGCTCGTCTTCCCCCTCCGTCGAATAAGTGGCGGAAGCCAGCGCCTCCCAGAGAATAGCGTTGGAGGAGCAGTTCTTTAATTGTCCAAGAGCCGAGAGCCGAATTTCTGATTTTCGAGACTCTTCCGTGAGTTTCAGCATAAGGATTCCCTGGGCTTTTCCAGGTAAACCGGTACAATCGGCGCCCTTATTCTTCGGATTCGGATAGACGATGAATTCCTTATGATGAGCTAGATATTGTTCGGACATCGACTTTGCCATCCCGGATTCGGGTAGACCGATCGAAGACGTCGAATCTAGGATTACGACGACTCTTTTGAATTGTGTTAAGGATTTTTCAAATTCGGGTGAAGATTTCACATAACGCACCGTGCAATTTGAAACAAGGCAGAGGACAAAAACGAAAAGTAAGGCTGTTATCTTTCTGAAACGTATCATTTAGATTTCTTTTTCGGGATTTTTTTCTTGAGTGGAATCTTCGGTTTCACGTCGCTCTTCGCTATTCTTGGCTTCGGCTGAATCGGGAGTGCCTCGGGAATCTTCGCTTCTAACGTCGGTTCTTCCGCTTCCTCAGGCCCAAGACCCAAAGGAACCGTTTCGGATTCCTCGGACTTTCTGGATCGGTATGCCAATTCTAAGATTGCCGGCAAAAGAGTTAAGGCGATTAAGAGGCAGGCGGCAATTCCGATTGTCGCCACTTTCCCGATGGAGTGCAATCCTCTTTGGTCCGCGAGTAGTAATGCGCTCCATCCTACTAATGTAGTTAACGTGGAAGCAATCACTGCCGGCCCGACCATTGCCATGGCTCTGACGATATCGTGATCCTCTCTAAAGCGATAGTAGATGTAGATTCCGTTTTGGATTCCATATCCGATCACGACGGGAAAAACAAGGACGTTCATAAAATTGAGTTTTAAGCCGATCAAAGCCATAAAACCAACCGTAACTAAAATTCCTAAAAGCAAGGGAATCAAAGATAGAACGGCAGGCAAAAAAGCTCTATAAAAAAGAATTAATACGATAATCACTAAAAACAATGTGATCAAAAATGCCGCAAATCCCTCTTTTTGGACGATCAGGATCAAATTTGCAAAAAGCATCAAACTTCCCGCAGTGCTCGTCTTGAACGTATACGATCTTGCTTGCGCGACATTCTTATAGGGTCTATGTTCGAGGATCGTCTCGACGGTACCGGGTAGAATCTTTAAGGAAAGAAATTTTTCCTTAGTATAAGAATTCAATGCGGCAAGAAGGGCCCTCTCTTCCGACTTTGAATACGTTTCTTTACTTGGTTCAATAAATCCTTTTCCGGCGATGCCCGTGGAATATAAGATCGTATTTAAATTTCTGCGGGAAATTTTCGGTACTTCCAGTTGTCCGACTGCGGCAAAGAATTCCAATAGCTTTCCGCCATGCCATAGAGCCACTTTCGGATACAGGAAGACTATATGACCTTTTTCTTTCGAAGTAGGAATTTCCTTAAATTGAGTTGCAAAATAATCCGGAACTTCCCGGTATCCGTACGGTTTTACCGAAAGAAATACTTTGGCTTTAGGAAGATACTTTCTCTGTTCGGGTTTTAGAAACGCCGGTTTGACGGGCTTCATATCTTTCGAAATCTGATCTAGAATTTTACGATTTGCTAATTGTTGCCCATAGGGTGGAACGAAATTCCAAAGCGAAACGACTTGGTCCACGGAACCGGAAATTTCCTCCGGGACCGGATTCATATAGTCGAATACGGCTTCGGATTCCTCCAAAGTATTCACGACTATCGCTTGCGGATCCGACGAAATATCGAACCGATCCGAGATTTCGTCGTAGAGGTTTACGGATTCTTGATTCTCGACGAGTAAGTTTCTGCCGTTCACGTCGAACTCGACTTTAGGAGCGAAGAATCCCAGAAAGAGGACAGCCAGTACGACTACCGTCGCAAGCAACCCGGGTCTGGAATAAAATTTTCTCAGTATTCGGGAGGGTGTCTGTTGTGCTTCGTTTAATAGAAAAACTTTCGATAAGCGCGGGAACCATTTTAAAAGTAACGTAATCTGTATTGCCGTAACCGCGTACATCGTCACGGCGATTACGAGAGTTCCGTAGGTCGCTATGATTCCGAATTCGCTGAAGCCCCGAAACTCCGAAAAGGAAAGCACCACGAATGCCGAAGTGGTCGTTAATGCCGAACTTAAGGAGGCTACTCCCGTATGATAAATCGTATCCTTGATGGATCGAATTAAATCCTGCTTTTTGGTGAATTCTTCCCTAAATCGATACAAGAATTGAATTCCATAGTCGATGCCTAGACCCATTAAAATGGACCCGATGATGCTGGTGATGCTATTTAGCTCTCCGATAAAAAACCCTGTGATCCCGAAAGTTATCAATAATCCCGAAAAAAGGGAAAAAAGAAGCATAGCGATGAAAAGAGGGTTTCTGAAGAACAGCAAAAGTAAAAACGCGATTCCTGCAAATGATGCAATTCCGATCGGCTTCAAGGCGCCTATCAAAGTCTCATAATCGTCTTGGTTAAGTTTATAGGTTCCGGTATAGCCCGCGTAAACGCCGTCCTTTTCTAGATGGGATTCCTTTACTATGGTTTGGATTCTTTGGTCCAGCCGTTTGTCAAAATCGATATCTACGAAAGATCCGGTCGGTTTGATCAATAATAAGAGCATTCCCTTGTCGGGAGAAATATTATATTCGTCGAATATATCTCGCTTAGCTAAGCGCTGGTATTTGGAAATAATATCGTTAAAATCGGGGTTATATTCCTCGTCGGTCAGCTTTATGAAGAAGGGGTTTGCGCGTTCAACTTCCTCTTCGATTTTTCGTTTGACTCTTTTTCGTATTTCGCTCAAGTCTTCCGTTTTTAAAAATAGAGGAAGCCTATCTTGCAAAAAGGAAACGTTATATCGGTACGATACGAATCGAACGAATTCCTTATCCGCCAAAAATAATTCGGCGAGTTTTTCGGAGGACCGTTTGAGGACCTTTTCCCTCTCTTTATAATAGGCTAAATGCTTCCGTTTTTCCGCATCGGCAAGATCGAGTTCTTTTTTTTGCAGATCGACATTGCCGTCCCGCTTAGCTTGAAAGGCTTTCACTAAGTGGGAGGTCATTCCCTTCTCGTCCTTAAACTTGAGAACTACGGTATAAAATCCGCTTCCTCCGACCATTTCGATCACTTTACGCGTTATGACGACCGAAGGGTTTTCCGGAGGCAATAGTTCCAGATTGTTGCTATTGATCGATAATCGAGTCGTATAAAATGCGGAAACGAAGAGGAAAATCAATAGGCAGATTGATGACGTTACCGGACGAGTCAGTACTGCGTCAGTCGATTTAGAGAGAAATTTTCTCATCAATTTTTAGCCGCTTTCTGAACTAAAGCGATGGTTCCTTTGACTCCATTTTTTTTTAAGGACGGTTCTATATTTTTCGTGCGATTAATGTCGGTCGCGAGCTTTCCTTCAGTTTCAAAATCCGTAATATACCAATTCCCGTCGATTTCGGAAAGAATCCATGCGAAGGAAACTTGATCCGAACCTTTATACAAAATCGAGGAACCGATTCTGATTCGCTTATCTTTAAGGATCGGTTTTTCGTAGGTGATATCTATCTTATCGAAATATTTTACCGCGATCGGAAAGGCCTTATTCACTATATACTCGGCGATCGCATCTTCGAATTCCTTTCTTTCCGCACTCGAAAATTTAGACGCGCCGATTAGCGATTCTGAAAAACGACCCACATGGATCAAAGCGAGGGCCTTGTCATTTTTTTTATATCGAATAAAGCCGACCAACTTTTTAACCGCGGAAAGAGACGATTCCTCCGGTGAGACCGCTGTTTCCGTCGGAGGTGGAGTTGTAGGTTGAGCCTCTTCGGAAAACAGAGTAGTATTTGCGAAGAGCAGGATGCTGATTAGAAAAATTCGGGTTTGTTTCACGAGTCGTACCTGATATCGGAAGGGTCCGAGGAGTTTTATTTACGTCCGAAGGTTGCCGATGGCTGAATGGATCGAACTTTTCGTACAGTACCCGGTGGGGAAGTTCTAAGTCAACGGAAATACCCTCCGCAAACTTACGTTTCCATCTAAATAAAGGTTTATCCGTTTACGAAGGGAATTCCTTCTTTTTTTTCGTAAGAATCCGATACGATTTCTCGATCAAATTTGGTCCAGCTCCAAGTATAAAGAGGAGAGAGCAAATAAAATAAGAGAACTGCAATTTGAGTATTCCAATTTCTGCAAATTTCCTGGAAGAAACAATTATACAAGAGTCTAAAACGTTAAAAGAACTGATCTTACGAATTCTCCGAACGATCTCCGAATCCTCCATTAAATTCCAATCTTCTTGGAACCCTCCGCATTTTGAAAAAATCTCCGTCGTCACGAATAGTCCTTGATCACCGAACCTTAATAGATTTAAGTTCCTATCTTTGTAAACGGCGTTCAGCTTCAGCCAACATTTCTTAGAATCGTAGCGAATCCGAAAGCAACCTGCCGGTTTCCCTTCCTCCACGCTGGATCGAATGGCTTGGAAATAATCTTCCGGCGGAAGACAATCTGCGTGGAGAAAGAATAGGATTTTTCCATTAGAGAACTTTGCACCTAGGTTACATTGAAATGCGCGACTTTGAACGGGTGAATCGATTAACGTTACTCTATATTGGGAAACGATCTGTTTTGAATTGTCCGTACTTTTGCCGTCGACCACGATGATTTCAAGATTTTCATCCTTTCGATTTAAGGAATCAAGTCGTTCCAATAGTATGGGAAGAAAATTTTCTTCGTTATATACAGGGATAATAACGGAAATCTTTGAATTTAAGAGGAAGTCCTTCTCCACGCCAAAATCCCT
Organism: Leptospira inadai serovar Lyme str. 10; assembly: GCF_000243675.2. Classification (NCBI taxonomy): domain Bacteria; kingdom Pseudomonadati; phylum Spirochaetota; class Leptospiria; order Leptospirales; family Leptospiraceae; genus Leptospira; species Leptospira inadai. The sequence goes on from NZ_AHMM02000015.1 coordinate 508,429, forward strand.
TTTGCTTCGCATTCTTGCAGATCTTTTAAAGTATCGATGTCGCTTAAAACGGGAAGTAAACCGACATTCCTTCCTGCCTGTCGAACTTTCTCTAAGCTTGCATGCAACACAGTGCTCGTACTCCATTGGATTCCGTGGAAGAGTTCCGGAAAGTCTTTCTTCAATCCGATCAAATAATAGCCCCCGTCTTTTGCCGGACCAAAAACGACCTCCTTCTCATGTAAAATTCGGAAAGCCTCTTTTATATGAAACTCTTGGAGTTCCGCACAGTCGCTTCCGATTAAAACGGCCGAGGAATATCCGTTATGAAACGAGTATAGGAATGCGTTTCTCATTTTTTCGCCTAAATCTCCGCCCTGTTGCACTTTTGTAATTAAGGGGGAGTTCCCCCAAATCTCCGATTCGCTCGAATCGGGAAGAAATGAATCGAACCATAAAATCTTGGGAATATCGAGAGGGAGCACGCATTCTCTGGTCTTTTTCACTAAAGCGAGGTAGACTTCCAATGCCGCTTTTTCGCCGATGTGCTCTGCAAGTCTCGTCTTTACCCTTCCGGCAATCGGATTCTTTAAGAATATATGTAAAATCGGATTTGGCATTAGAGCTAGTAAACCGACACTTGAGAAGTTACATGTTTCATACTTATTCCTGTCTAAAATCGAGCAATTAATTTACATTCCACGGAAGCAAAAACATGCCGTCGCCTTTTTCCCGTATCCGAACAGATCCTAGAGCCTTGCTGCGGTCGTAAATCTTGAATGAAAGTTTGCGATAGTCGATTGAAACCGTTTTTCGATAACGGTGGAGGATCGCTGGATTTTGTAGAATTAGTAAATTATAAAAAATAGATATACTTTCTGTATTCCGGTGTACGGATGATCCGGTTCTTAGGAATTTTGCAGTCGATTTAAATCTGCGGAAACATTCGAAAGACCGAACGAATCCGAACGGCAAAGCCTTCATCTGGACTGTTGCCGGGTGGGCTGTAGGCGTTCCTCCCTCGATTGGGAACGAAAAGCGGTTCGATAACGGCCTGAATATTTCGCATAGTGAATATCGAAGAGAAGGCTCTCCTTACCAACCTAAGATTGTGACCGACAATTTTTAAGAAAAGGAGAATCTCTTTTCCCAGGATCTCCTCACCGACTGGCGACGGAAAGTATAGAGGTATCTCGCGCAAGGAAAACGCCTAACAGCTAAACGAGATCAAAGTTCCTCCCTTCCGGCGCAAAAGACGCTGATTGCCTGAACGGAATTTAGGACCCGTCCTTCGGTTACTTGATCTCTGAGAGAATCTATCTTATCCGCATTCCCTAACAAAGCCGCTTTCAGTTGCTGGGCAGTAGCGTTCGGTTGGCATTTCTTCATTTGGACGAATGTGGCGGCAACCAAAGGAGTGGCGTAAGAAGTTCCCGCTGCCACTTCAAAATTCCAGAGAACCGGACGATCTGCAAGTCCAAGCTTCACAGGGTTCATATTAGGAGTATTCACTAATATATCTTCCCCCGGAGCCGCAATGTCGATCTTACCCGCACCAAAATTGCTAGAGTGCCGCAACTGAGGAATCTGACCGGTTCCTAGAGAACCTTGAGACAGGGCAGCAACTCGGATCACAGGATCATATGTTCTATCCAGATCGGTTGCTGGATTATAACATCCTGGGCCTGTTAGCTCTTCACAAACCTCACCTAACGGTCGACCTTCATTTCCGGCGGCGGCGACGAGGATGCTCTTGTTTTTCCGTCCAATGAGACGGATTTTTTCGTAATACTGATTTTGAAGTAACACACGTCCTGCCGGTGGAAAAAGCTCCTCTTTCAATGCCAAAGAAATATTTACGATCGGATCTTCCTCGGCAAGGACATCATTCCACATACTGATCCAGTGCGCGTAACTATGTTCCTTAAAAATAGTTGGGGTCAAATGGCGTACGATTACAGGGGTTCCGGGCGCAGCTCCGGTCACTCTATCTGATATCACGGATGCAACCCTGCTTCCGTGAGTTAGTGCCGAAGGTGAGAATGAACTTCGATCGTTTGTGTCGTTATTATAGCCTACTCTTTTATGCTCTAAAGATTGGTCTTGTAAATAAACGAAGTTGTCGACCACCGTTACGGTAACCTCCGGATCATGTTTTTTCGAATAAAACGCGGATAAATAATTCCAAACCTGTTTGGCAAGAGTCTTAAACAATAACGCCTTGGCACTGCTAGTAAACTCGCAATCCGCTTTTTGATATCCAGTTCCTCTTTTTTGTCGTGAACTCGTTTGATCCGAAGGATCGCACTCTTCTGCATCGTTCACTAACGGGGTCCCTTCCTTTCGGACTAATTGGCATATGGTTTGCATCGTTTTTTCCTGCCTTACGCAATGCATCGGATATCCGGTTTCCGCTGTCGGCTGGATCCATTTTTCGTTCTTAAAGAAATCCACTCCCAACAACGCCAGCTCTCGATCAGAGTACGGTTCGCTTTTGTAGGAGCCTGGTTCGTCTACTCCACCGAAGGATGATCCCAAAGAGAGAGTGCAGGTGTAATAATAACCTCCGCCGGATATTACTCTCCTGCAAAAATCCGTTTTACCGTCATTGTTCGCATCGATCCATCCTCGCGATGTTTCAAGTCCCAATTCTAAACTTCCCGATTTGACTGGGGATGCAAAACCGTTCCCTGTCGAAGAGAGACACTGGATGGTGCTCGTATCCAATGCATAACAAAAATCTGATTTTCCATCCCCGTTCCAGTCCGTCCACCAGCGCACCGTACTCGGATCATACACTTGCAATCTAGATTCAACAGGGTCGCTTGCGACCTGGGATCCGAACTTACCTCCCTCGTTTTTCATGAATAAGATCCTGATCCTTCCCTTGGTTTCTTCGATCCAAGTAAGATCCTTGTCAGTATCTCCGTCGATATCTACCCAGCTAGGAAAGGTGATCCTTGCAGTTTGGCTTGTATAATTCAGTTTCACCGTGTTCATGGGAACGAATTTATTTCCTTTGGAAATTTGACAGGAAGCCTCCTCGTGGCCTGTGGCAAATTTCCCGGCATAACAATAATCCGACCGTTTGTCTCCGTCGATATCCACCCAATATACGTCGGATTTAATGGAATCAAATCCGCGAGGAAGAGTTCCTTCGATTATGGCTCCTCCAACATACTCTCCCTTTTTGTTTTCTAGTATACTAATGCAGCGAACACCGTAGTTGACATTTGCGCCAAATAATTGAATATAGAGTCCGCAATAATCCGGAATTCCGTCTCCGGTAATGTCGGTAAATTCAGGTTCTAATAAGTCAAGAATGTCTGCGGAAGAAACATTTATTTTGAATAACGGATTGAATTTGCCGTAATAATTTACGTAACAGCTTAGAGAGGAGGACAGATCCATTCCGATCGTTTTTTCACAAAGGTCGTCTATTCCATCACTATTTGCGTCTACCCAATATTGCTTATTGAGTCCAGAGATTTGATTCGTCTCAAATCGATCGTTTTTCGTTTCGGGAGAAAAAAGGATGCGTATTGCCTTCGAGGAGGATCCGGTATTTCCTGCGGGAGGGCAATCGCCTCCTAAAACAAAAAGGATTAGTAGGCAGGATAAAAAAGCGGAGTGTAACTTTTGCTTTTTGACTATATTAAAAAATGGAAATGAAGGGATGGCAGACATGCCTATTATTAGTATTTTAAGGAAAATGTACCGAAAAAAGATCTTTGATCGAAGCCGGAGTTGCCGCAGGCGTCGATCTCTCTTTATAGATTGGAGCTGGAATGAGTCTTTAGAGGAAATCCCGACCTAGCGAATCTAGATTGAAATTAATAATTAACCCCCGAAGATTGTTCAGGGGGTAACTAACTCTGTTGATCTTGCCTTTTACAATTCTTCGCGAATACAAAATGCTTGGATAGCTCGCTGGGCATTTAAGACCCTGCCATTGATGACCTGAGTTTTCAGTCCTTCCACCACATCCGCATTATCTAATAGTCCTTGTTTCAGTTGCTGAGCCGTCGCTTTAGGTTGACAGGATTTCATCGTAGCCAGGACGGCTGCTACAATAGGAGTTGCGAAAGATGTCCCCGATGAAACATGATTATGCCATTCGTCAGGACTCGGGTTCCCGTCGTCGTATGGGGTGCGAAAGAAGGGGCCCCTTACATCTATTCTTTCTCCGGGAGCAGCTATATCCACTCGGTCGGATCCGAAATTGCTCGAGAAAAACAATTCAATTATTCCATATTCTGGCCTATTGGGATCATACTGTGAAAGAGCCGCGACTCGAATAACGGGATCTCTATTTTTTCGTACCGGATCATTCGGAAAGTAGCAGGCCGGCATCTCGAAGCTTATGCAATGATCATTCATCGATTTGCCCTCTGGGTTCGAGTTTCCTGCAGCGGAGACTATCAAAGATTTATTTTGAACTCCGATTGCATCTATCCTATCGTCGAAATTAGAGTCCGGCGTTCTGCGTATGGATCCCGTTACGACAACGATCGGATCTTGATCGTTCAATATATCATCATATATTTTTCTCCAAGTATCTGCATGCGAATGAGTAGCTGTGTTCATGATCTTTTCCCGAATCCCGATTTTTGTCCCAGGGGCTTGGCCGAATTCGTAATCATATATAACGGAAGCGACCTGGGAACCGTGCGTCAAATGTACAGGATTGCTGCTGAAAAATGAGTTAATCTCGGCGACCGGAGTGTTTTCATTATAATCTCTTTTGAATTTCTTGAGAGATCCATCCATTATAAATACTTTATGATCGACTACCGTAACGTAAACATCTTTACGTTTATATTTTTTAGCCAATTTGTATACACCAACATCCATATGCATAGCTGTCCTATACCATAGTGCGGCGCAGGCTGCTGCGACAGCGCCGCTATTCTTGTATCCACTGCTCCTTTTTTCCCGGCTCAGTTCCTCATCCAAGGGGCATTCATCTTGGTCTACGAGTGGGCTTCCTTCTTTTCGGACCAATTGGCAAACTGCTTTGTCTAACAAGCCTTGTACTGCACAGTGCATCGGATACCCTGTCTCCCCCGTAGGCTGGATCCATTTTTCGTTTTGGACCATACTTTCTCCCAGCAACATTTCTGGATCGGTGTATAGGTCGCTTTTGTAGGAGCCTGGTTCGTTGACTCCGCCGAAGGAAGATCCCTGAGAGAGTGTGCAGATATAATAATAACCGCTGCCGCCGGACATGACTCTTCTGCAAAAGTCGGTTTTACCGTCGTTATTCGCATCGATCCAGCCTCGTGATGTGCCCACTCCCAACTCCATGCTCTCCGATTTAACTGCGGATGCAAAGCCGTTCCCTGTCGAAGACAGGCACTGGATGGTGTTCGAATCAGAAGCATAACAAAAATCTGATTTTCCATCCCCGTTCCAGTCCGTCCACCAGCGCACGGTGCTCGGATCATCCGCCTTTAACCCGGCTCCAATGGGGTCGCTCGCGACCTGAGATCCGAACTTACCTCCTTCGTTTTTCATGAAGAGGATTCTGATCCTTCCGTTGGCTTCTTCGATCCAAGTAAAATCCTTATCAGTATCCCCGTCGATGTCCGCGAAACTCGGGAAGGTAATCTTGGCAGTTTCACTTGTGAAATTTAATTTTGCTGTACTCTTGGGAACGAATCCGGTCCCGCTGGAAATTTGACATGCAAGCTGATAGCCCAAGCCAACGTTTTCGACGGAGCAATAATCTGATCGTTTGTCCCCGTTGATATCTCCCCAATATAAGTCGAATTTACTAGGTTCAAATCCACGAGAAAGGGATCCTTCTATGATCCCTCCGGTAGAATATTCTCCCTTTTTATTTTCTATTATACTCACGCAACGAACACTGTAGTAGCCATTTACGCCTGATACGTGAAAATCGAGCCCGCAATAATCCGGAATTCCATCCCCAGTTACATCCGTGAATTGCGGTTTCACTAATAAAAGTTGATCATAGGAAGAAGAACCTATATCGAATAGCTTACTGAACTTGCCGTAATAATTCGTATGACAACTTAGAGTTGTTGACAAGTCTATGTTTGTCGTTTTGGAGCAAAGATCTTCAACCCCGTCGCCATTTGCATCTATCCAATAACTTGTAGTAAGCCTGCCCAGATCGTGCTCAAATCGATCATTTTTCGTTTCGGGGGAAAAAAGGATGCGGATCGCCTTTGCAGACCCGGTATTATCTTTTGGAGGGCAGTCGCCGCCTAAAACAAAAAGGATTAGCAGGCAGGATAAAAAAGCGGAATGCACCTTAGGTCTTTTGCCTACAGTGAAAAATGAAAATGAGGAAATGTTTCTCATACTCATTCATTGGTTTTTAAAAAGAAAATGTATCTGAAAAAGGTGTCAGAGGAACAGAAGACAGACGACTGAGGTCAGACGCGTTCGCTTTCAGAGGACAGAGGTCAGACGCGTTCGCTTTGCTCACGCTAGACAGAAGCTGCTATACGTTGGGAAGGCAGCCGTGACAGAGGAAAATCCACTAAAACACAAGAATCTTTCTCTAGTACATGGCAACTCCGCTCATCAATGTTCTGTCCTCTGCAGAAGACTGAAGACAGTAGCTGCTCGAGGTTGAAAAAGTTACAGAAGTAGAGGAAAGATCCCCTGTACACAGGAATTTTTCTCGGGAAGATGGAAACCCTGCTCATCAATGTTCTGTCTTCTGTGAACTGGAGAGTAGAATTTACTTAAAAAACCCCGCCCTTTGGGTGGGGGCCGGAGCGGAGCGGTGGAAAAATTCCTGTACCACAAAACGATTCCCCTGACAAGAACTTTTCCAGAAAGAATTTAGTAGGAGCTCCCACGCAGAGGACAGAGGACAGAGGACTGAAGACAGAAGCTGCTAGACGTTGGAAAAGTTACATAGGACGGGAAAAATCCACCTTAACAGAAGGAATATAGCTCCAGAACATGGAAACTCCGTTTATCAATGTTCTGTCCTCAGTCCTCCGTCTTCTGTTCTCTGAAAAGCTGCTATACAGCGGAAGACTACGGAGTTAATTCGAATGCAGTTTGTTTGATTGAAAATTTGACTTCACTTTGTTCAGTCATCCTTCGGGAATCTCGCTCCCTGCGGGTCGCTCGATTAGGCAGCGCGGGGGAGGCGTCCCCCCGTCTGCCGTCGGGTTTTATTCGTTTATCATACTCCATTTTAGAGTTTCAGCATAACTCCAGCCCGTATTGAATACCGGGTTCCCCGGCGATAATCCATCCGCCCAATTGCTTGGGGATGCTATGACTCGGAGCATCGAATTCGTGTCGCTTACGTTACGGATGTAACCGTCGCCGATCAGAAATTGCTGGTTCGGGCCGGTATTACATTGCCAAACTACCAGTCGGCCCCCATTTAAATTTCCTCGGTTGTCCAGACAATAATTCGGATCCGTCTTTACGTGTAGTCGTTTCGTTTCCGGGTCGTACCACCAGAGCTGATTTCCACCTCCATTCTTATACCATTGAACGAGCGGCTTTCCGTTAGACATGGTTCCGTCCCCATCCACATGCAGATAATATCCCGATTTCTTATTTTGCAGGTAAATATAGCCTGTCCCACTGTCCGAACATTGTGAGAGAAGAGAGCTGGGATCTTGAGCCGCGTTTCCGACCAAACGAATCCCGCCGAAATAATACGGCGTATCCGTTTGCGGGGTATCTAATTGGAACAACTGGATGGAGTCGCTTCCTGATTTCAAGGAGCAACCGAGGTCTTGGAGCGAATTCCGCAATTTCGGAAACGTTACCGTCGGCGGTAGAGGGATCTCCTTGAGCACACTGTTTATGAACGGAATGATCATGGTTTGAACCAACGGAGTCATGACTTCCTGGAGAGCCTCCGGATCCAGGGAATACGGATTGTACGTGTCTCCTCCCAATACCTCGACCGTATAGACCGCCGAATTTGGATCGGAAATAAGCCCCTGAAGCGCATTCAGATTCGCATAAGCAGGATTGTTAAGCGGATTGGAGAACGTTTTGAATGTGAAACGTATCCCTGCCTTCAACGATATGCGCACCGCACCCAAATTATTTTGACTTCCGTTCGGTCGGGAATCGGAATTGCATCGATTGAGCTCATCACCGGTTAGTCCGCTGCAAGAAGCCGGTTTTTTCGCAACAAGGACGATCTGCATTTCGGGAAGGGAAAGCAGAAGCGAGGGAACTCCCGCCGAGGTCATAGGCTGGAATTGCAGAGAAGGAGCGAGTAACGGCTGCAAAACAAATGAGACAGTATCGTACGATGCGACACCGGGAAGGGGATTTCCGGATGAATCCACTCCGTTTAATGTCGAGACCGTCCGATCCGGAGCGATCACGCTCAAGAGGTTCGAAACTCTCGATATGTTCGTTACGAATTGATAGAGAGGATCCCCGCTTCCGGTGATGCTCTGCATCGTATTTATGAAGTTTTGGTCTACGGTTACATCCAGACCTCTTCTTTGCCAGAGTTGAAAAGCCGCCTGCGTAATCGTGTCCGAATGCAAGGACAATAGAAAACCGGGATTATTCGACGACTGAGAAAATTGGTACGTTTGTTTAAACGACGCCGACGGATCCTTAGTGGAGATCATTCCGGTCTTTCCTTGCTGCTGCCTTAGACCTTTCCCGTTCGGATCCGTATAATTACTGGTGATTCCGATATCCAAAGAACTTGCGATCCCCTTATTCGTGCCGTCGTTTTTTACCGACGCATCATCGCTTAAATTCAACCGGATCGTCATCGGAAAATTTTGTAAAGGGGGAGGTAGGTAATCCGGCAGGGTCATGGTGATACCCTGATCGCGAAATCCCGAAATGATCGAATTGTTCATCACACTCGGTAGAACCCGACGATTCACGTCCCGTAGCATATCCGAAGTGACTGCGGCTTTGACCTGCTGGACGGCAGTGTTCGCCGCATTGTCCATTAAGGAAGGCGCCACTATTTTTAATAACCATACTAAAAACTGGTCTAGAACGGAGTTATTACTTCCGTTATACGTAATATCGGAGATAGTCAAATGATCCGACCAATCCGAGGTTTGAAAACCCGAAGATCTAGGAGAAAGGGAAATGTTCCCGTACGAATCCGTTTTAAAATCCGATTGAGAAAGAAATTGCCGAGGAGTCGCGTCCTGCAATTGAATCTCGCTCCCTACATACTGCCCATTCACCCAGTTTAGTCTGGCCGTCGCATTATAGAATAAGAGGGTTCCGGTAGGAACGTAACAGAATTCGAGTCCTAAACAGTTTTCCAAACGGGTTGTGATAAACAGATCCACTTCCACATATCGAGATTCCAGATCCAGAGCAAGCCCTGGAGAATCGCTTCCGGAACTTTGCGTGGTGTTCAGATTCGCAGTAGCAACGACTTGCTTTACGGTTCCCGAACCGTCCCATACATATCCTGGCACTTTGATATCCGTTACGTAAACATCGAGGGTAACATAGTGGTCCAGGGAAATACAAGTAGTCCTCCCTGGACTGCAAGATACATCCGGATTGTACGTTGCTTGCTGGTATCCGACAAAGGATCCCGCATCGATTTTCGCGCTGTATTTGTTAAAGTTCCTAGGGTTTTCGGTGAAGGCCGTATATTCTACATATTTGTGACCCGTGCAATACGTTTGGGTATAGGTTCCTCCGCGACTGCAGGTTCCTCCCGCGCAACTGCTGGCAGTATATTCATTTCTGCAAGAGGTACAGTCGTACCAACCGTCCGGAAGCTGAGAAGGACAGGACGTCGTGACAGCGCCGGAACCTTTGGCAGGCGCCTTCGGATCCTTAAACGTCCAATGAGCTGCCTGAGTATAATAACGGCCGTAATCGTACCAGTCCTTGTATGTTCGGCCTCCACTATCTGTGGGCGGAACGCTCGTTGGATACGTAGTGGAAGTTGCGGTCGGCAGCCAGCAATATCCTTTTCCTTCCGAACCCGGTTTGGAACCGAAAAAAGAAATATATTCCAGATTCTTGAAATAATCCAAGTTGAAGGTTTGACCTGAAGCCGCGTCCCCGGGGCGCATGCAAGCTTCTCCGATGTTCCACTGTCCGTCGGAATAGAATTTTTTCTTACGCAATTGCGGAAGACCCTTGAGCATGTCCTGAAATGTAAGTAGGTTTCCGTTCGCGTCCTTTACTCGGAAAGCGTTCTGCGTATATTTCTGGACCAATTTCGCGAACAGCGGAAGAACTTGCGATTGATCTAATATTCCTCCGCCTACGTTTTGCACCGAGCCGTCCGCATTTGCCAGCGCTCCGTAATTGAAGCTGAAAAATTGGGTATAGGTCTTCCCGGACGAAGCGGTAATCGTGTAAAAGTAGGTGTTTCCTCCGGTAGAGGGGGGCAGATTCGATTGGCTAAGGTTCAAAGAATTCAGGCTAACCAATGAATCGGAGCAGGAAGCAGTAGCTGCGCCTCCGCAGATCGGGTAGTTTGCACTCGTACCGCTTCTATTGAGAACGATAGAGGATACTCCGGACGCGGCGGTTACGAATTTCGAATTTAAATATAGATCCGCGGAAGGGTCCAGGGTTATATCATTCTCCCCGTGTAAAGCGTAACTCGCATTGCCCTGGAGAACGGAATGCTTCATGTCGAAACTTCCTTCCGTAGTAAACGAGACCGAATACGCTTGCAAGGCCTTACCTCTCGTAGTTAACGCCCCCGAACTTATGGTTAACGTATAGGTCTGGTTAGGTAATAACGTGCGAAGAGGATTTATGACGAGAGTTGTCCCGGAAGTCCAGTTTAACTCCACTCCGGAAGGACCACCGTTCGCGGAAGACGGCCCTGGTAGAGGGGTTTTTTGCGTCCCGTATGTAAGCGAGATATTCTGATTGGTCGAAGTCTGTTGCATACTCTCGGAAAATATAACCATCAGATCTTTGTATCGATCCACGTTCTGTAGCGAATTTATCAGCAAGTATCCCTGAGGACCATTCTGCCCAAAACCGGCGGGAAGAGTGACCAGATCGGATTCGGTGTTCTTGTACTGATAGGACTTCCCTAAAAATGAGATTCCTAAAAGTTCCGCCAGACTGGAAAAGCCATTGTTCAGTCCACGTGTGCAGCCATTAAAAATTAACGACAAAACGAAAACGGCAAAAACGCTTTTCGTTTTGTTCCAACTGATACGGTTCATGGTAATAATTCCCTCACTTCTTAATGATTCCCGAAAGAGTTGAGAATGTACCGAAGAAATGCCGAGAATTCGGGAATTCTTTATTTTATAACAACTGTTATTATAAAAAAGTTTCTAAAATCGCCAAGCCTTCGGCAAACGGAACGAAAAAGAAGGCTCTCTTCGGTTTTTAAGGTACAGTTTTCGTTTCTCGGACGGATAGGTGCAGAGGTCTTTTCATGGAAACGAGAGAATTGAAACGAGCCTGGTCCAAATTCATTTTTGTTCTTTTATCTATCTTTTCATTTCAAAATTGCGCACATTCCGGCGAGAGCTTCACGTTGAATTCCTTTTTCGATCAGCAGAACATAGGAGGATTACGTCTTTTTAATATTTTCGATAACTATCCTTCCATAAAAGCCGGCTTCCGGAGTTTGGATCCGATCGAGTTCAATCAAAAAATGCAAAGTTCCTTCGGGCAGCCCGACACAGGGAGTATGATCGGATTCCTAAGAGGTAGTTCCGGGTTATTACTGAAAAGTTATTCTAGCAATATTGCCAATGCGGACATTAGTTCCGGTTCGAGCGGGAATTCGGATACGGCACCGGTTCTAATGATACAGGATATCCTAAGAGATAGCAATTTCTTACTCGGTCGCGTGCTGAATGCACCGAACAATTCTCTCTCCGGATTAGAGCCTTGGTTGGAAAAGGTCCGCTATTCTAGAATTCCGATCTTACGGAATTTATCCCCGATCAATCAATCGGGTTTATTTTATATGAACTCCCAGTATGATAAACAAAAAGCGACGGACGGATACACCGGCCTTGCAGCTTCCCTAAGTTATTCGGGAATTCAGGTGATCTTTTCGGAAACGGAAGACGTACTAAACAAGGCGCTTACATTGAATTCGAATGCCAGGTCCGCCCTTCAAAATATTCTCCTAAGGTTGGCGGATCCGACAATGTTAGGAGATTCCACGTTGGTGGATTCGATCGTGTCGACGATCGGAGAGTTCGGCAGGTCCTTTAGCTATAACGCCGGATTTAACGGCCAAAAGACTTCGCAAACGGTACTAAAGGACTTAGTGTATAATTTCAGTCTTTATTTTACCTCTTCCGGTTTGCAGAACGGAGCGGCCATTTTACGGAATTATTATGGATCGAGCACGAATTTCAATACCTTGATGTCCGATGCCTATTCTCTTATGCGTAACGCGTTAGGAAGAGGAGGGCAATTCACCAAGGATCCGAACGTACTGCTCGCGTTCGAATTTTCCAAAAATTTATATTCTCTAGGCTTTCTTTCGAATTCTTACGGGATCGATGCATCGGTTGGCAAGATGATCCGAAGCGATTTTTCGGGAAAATACAGAGATGCCGACTCGAATGCGCAACCGCTGAGCGCCTTGGAAACTTTGATCATGCTTCTTGTTGCGGCGGATTCGTACGGATATAGATGGGCGAGCCCGAGCGATTCTAACACTCAGGCCCTGGAGTCGAGCTCGGCCAATGGGGGCCCGATGACCGGCGGGGTCTTGACCGTCGGGGATGCCATTTACTCCTTGCATTCCAATATGACGGGTTCGTTCGGCCTTAAATCCTTTTTGGATCAGAGTTCCAGTTCCCAAAAAGTCTTTAAGAACGGTTCCGTTTTTAGTTTCAGCATCAATTCACCGACCGTTTCCATGATCGAATCCGGAGTCGGGGGTATCGTTCCGGATTTAAGCGATCCGGTGTATACAAAGACGATCCCATTCATGATGCGTTTGATGAGAAAGGTGGTTTTTTCCGGAGCGGGTCCTTATTATAATAAGAATCGAAAAGATGCACAGGGAAATTTTCTCACGATAGATGGAACGCTCTATAAGACGGCGGATGGAACGGATCAAGTCTATCAACCTACCTGGAATTCATCGGAGTACAGGATTCAAGTACAGTATTCTTCCTCTTCCCTTTGTAAATGGGTGGGGCCGGGTGGAAGGGAAGCGATCTGCGCGAAGGACGGAGGATTCTCCGCAGTGTCCTCGGGGACGAATCAATCCGGAACGAACGGTTGGAGTATTCCGGTTTGGGAAATCTCTAAAACGGATGATGAACGAGCGGTTAATTCGGACGAAGAAGCTCTCTATAAGAATTATCAATGGCTACTTTATGAAAAGCGCATGATTGTCGTCGTCCCGATTTTAGCCTCTCTTGGACCGAGCGTACCGTACAAAATGGGAGCCTTCGTTACCGTGGCGGCCAACGGTCTACAGGGATTGATAAATTCAAAACCGATCTTAAGCGCATCTAGCATTTGCAGTTTAAGGAAGAACGCAGTTTGGAGTATTTCCGGAGGGAGTTGGAAGTCTCCGTTAAACGGAGGGTCTGAATGTCCCACGTCTTCCTCGAATCCTAGTTGGAGGACTCCCGGTATCCCCGTGACCCAGGCTAGTTATTCCTCCAAGGCCGGGGATAGCATGTTTTACTTGGAAGTCTGGGATTATGGAATCGCCGGGACTTCTTCCATTTCGTTTAACAGCGTGGGGGACCAAAGTCTTTTTAATATCTTCTATCCGGGCAACTCGGTACCCAGTCTCGTTCCTCCCTCAGGAGTGATTCCCGGCGCAATTGCCGCAAATTTTCCGGTGATCGGACAGTTGGGATTTTTGACCCCGGCAGCGGTCGTTCCCGAGAATGTAAATGTACAATGGGAGAATCGGAATCGTCTTTTGCCGATTATCCTGACCCTGGCTCGAACATTAGATGATCAATCGGATGCGACACATTCGAAAAATCCGTTCGAGATCCTAATCGGAATTAGTCGGATTCTGATTAGGCCTTTGGTCCAAACGATTTCCGATCAGGCACCAAACTCCGGAAATACGCAGATCACGGTCGTATTGACCGATTCGCTTATCATGTCCGGCACGGATAACTCGGGTGGCAATTCAGGGAACCAACTCTTTAGCGTGCGGAATAATTTAGGTCAAATCGATCAATTCTATTTCAGATCCACGGATATGACGTCCACGGCGGAAATTCGCACCCCTTTATCCCTTCTGATCGAAAGCGATTTCAGGTATCAGGACGGCCTGCTGAACATTCTCTCGCAATCCATTTTTTTCTCCTCTTCTTTCGATTCACTCGCAAGACTGGGCAGTCCGACTCGAGCTGCCAGCGCCGGACTTTTATTTTCGGCGCTGGCAGATTTTTTTAACGAAGTTAAAATTACTAGCGATGTGCCGGCACCGACTGCAAACCAATTCAATCTGCAGGCGTATTTCCTGGAAATCGAAGGGGACTTGGCCCCGTATTCGGATCCGAATTCGCATCCGCAAGGCGGATCTACTTGGAACCGCGTGGGGGATTGGGCGATTCGATTTAGGGATTATCTTTCCGATGATTCGGTGTTCTCGATCCTCCCTACGCTTCGCCTGCCTTTAGACCTATTAGGCAGCGTTCCTCCCGATTCGGGACAGATTTCTTTCATTCTCGATATGGTAGCTAGTTTATTAAAAAATTCGAATGGAGCTCAGGACTATCTGATCACCAAATTTCTATCGAAACATACGCCCGATATGCTTAATCAGCTAGCCGGGAACGCCTCTTCAATTAACAACGTTCTTTATGCGATCGTAGAAAACGGGTTATTCTTTTCCTACTTGGAAGATCGGATGAGCGCCTCTCCATATTCGATCTCGGATCTTTTGAAGGACATTAACGGATTTTTGATCTCGGATATGATCCAGAGAAAACAGAACGATCTTTATTCCTTGCCGTATTCGATCGGAACATTCCTGGGCCAAGTTGCGGATATACTAGAAAGAGGTCCTAGTCCATTCCTGTATCCGGGAGGGGCGACCTTTTACGACGACAAAAATGCAAACCCTTCCGGCTCATACTGGAATGTAATGTCTCAAATTTTGACAAGATAAGTGGAGTAACAAGTATGATCGAAAAAGAAATAACCATTAACGATTGCCCGTTTTGCGGAAATTCCGAAGTCGCATTGATAGACGATGTCGTGGAACCGACCTCGTTGGGAAGGTATCTTGCTTATTACACTTGTACGGTTTGCAATTGCAGGGGACCGCAACTTCTATTTCGTAGAGGAGTGAGAAAAACGGACGCGCTAAGACTTGCAGCGGAAGACTGGAATAAACGCGGAAACGATGAGAAGGTGAATATCGGTGCGATTGCGGGCGCGGAGCAGAGGACGGAAGACAGAAGACTGAGGACAGTACATTGATAAACTAAATTTCCACGTTATAGAGGAAGATTCTTGTGTTATATTAGATCTTTCCTCTACCTCTATTACTTTTCCAACATTCTCGCAGCTACTGTCTTCTGTCCTCTGTCGATCGACACGACGAGGATCAGAATTTTATCCGATTAGAAACTCACCATAACACGGAAATCTAAACTGTAATCAGTATTAAGGGTTGTCGTTCCGATCTGCCTCTCCGCGAATTTATATTCGGAGGGGATCAATTGAAGACGTATCGGTTTTTGGGACATTCCCATCGACGGACTCGGGCTGATCAAGTATACAGAATCGATTATATTTAAAAAATATAAAATACCTGTAAGCAAAAGAAACAAATTCACCCTGTTTTCCGTCTCGTGGTAACGATGCGATCTATCGGAACGCTCCGGTATGTTCCAGGCTTGCGCGGAATCCAAACTTTTCCTTTGCTCCTGGAGTTGCACATAACTTCCGATATCTAAAGCCGCGAGACCGTAAACAACCGAAGCCCAGGTAAGGCCGTTACCGAATTCGCCGGTGGCAAAATGACCTGCCCCGGGTAAATAAAAACTCCTCTGAATCCATGCGATCTTGGCCTCATACCTTTTTTGTTTAGCCTTTTCTTCCTCGGATTTCAGCTTCAGTGCTTCTATGACTTTCTGATTGGCATCTAAAGCCCGATCCGAAGCTCGTTTTTCCGCATCTAGGACGGTTTCGTTCTCTTTCGCTTGTTTTAACTCGTCCTTTAGAATCGAATTTTCGTGGTCTAACCGCCAATTCTTTTTTTTCAGTTCCTTGATCTCTCCCGATTTCTCGACACTCCCGGAGTTTTCGGGTAATAGATCCGCGAAGGACGAGGAGAATATTACAAAAGTCGCAATTAAGAAGGTCTTACGGGTTTTCCAACGTTTCAATTCTATCTATCGCCTCGAAAGGGAGTTCCTCTACCCCGGCAGGTCCATGTATGTACCATTTTTCTCCTTTGGCATATACGAATCCTTTTTTAATACTGCCGTCTTTGAAATGAACGACCTGCAACGTTTTATATACTCCGATTATGGCTTTTTCGGAACGGCGCGCGGTTTTCGAACCCGATTCTTGGGTTACTCCCAATTCGGTGAACTCCACCAGTCTCTCTCTTGCTTCTGCGGAGATGGTATGAATGGAATTTGCCTTTGGTCGCCCATTTACTAGAGAAACTGCGACTGCCTGTCCGGTGGAAAGTCGTATTGGAGGTTCGTTTTCTTCCACTCGTACTTGGAATTCTCCCTCTAAAATGGAGAGAGTATCTCCGAGAGCCGTTACTTTCAATTCCGCAATCGTGCCTTTCTTTTCGTAATCGGCATAAGGAGTCCGAATCCTGAGAGCTGAAGAGGAACCGGACGCGCTATTCCAAAGTAAGGTTCCGCGGTCCAACTCGATCGCCAGAGCTTCCGGATTACTTTGGTCCCACTTTAAGATACCGGGTCCGATTAGTACGAAGGTGCTATTATTCTTCGAAATAAGAGCCAACCTTCCGGAAGCGTCCAATCGAATGCTAGCCGATTCCGGCATGACTGCACCGGGGGAGAGTTCCTTTTCGCCTTCCTCCGTCCATAGGAACGTTTTACTCGAGTGGCCGATTTGCCAGAGATGCGAAACGGAACTCCGTTCCCCGGATCGATATAAATACGAACCTAGAAGCGCTAGCAGAAGGGCTGCGGCTACCGAATATGCGATTCGGATCACTTTGGGGCGAATCGGGACGACCTTTTTTTCGCTACTCTGCGATTCTCGAAACTCCCTGAATAATTTCCTTTCGGCCTCTATCCCGCGGTCGGAAAGGAAAGAGGAAAGCTCCGCCTCTTGCTGAGCTTTTATATTCTTAAATGCGGC
This sequence comes from Leptospira inadai serovar Lyme str. 10, assembly GCF_000243675.2. Classification (NCBI taxonomy): domain Bacteria; kingdom Pseudomonadati; phylum Spirochaetota; class Leptospiria; order Leptospirales; family Leptospiraceae; genus Leptospira; species Leptospira inadai. Next base: position 525,646 of record NZ_AHMM02000015.1, read on the forward strand.
CGGCCATTTTTCCGGATCCTTCCGCTCCAATACCTTGATTATCTTTTCCCATTCAGATGAATTATTCATTTCAGACTCTCCGGGGTTATCCCTTTTTCCGACAGCGTTTCTTGAAGAATCTTCATTCCGATTCGAAGATCTCGATAGAACGTCTGACGCGAAATATCCAATATTCGCATTATCTCCTTGATAGATAATTCTTCGATCAGGCGCAGTCTGAGCACCTCCCTAGTCCTTTCCGGGATCTTAGGGTCGGACAAAGCTACCTGGACCGATTTGTATATCAACGAGCTTTGGTCTTTCTCATGCGGTTTCGCTTCAATAAAAGAATCCGATTCGAAATAGGTAACCGGTTGGCGGGCCGCTTTCCTACGATGATTTTTAACTTGCGTATAGGCAATGGTATACAAGAAACTCCGAAAGGTTCCCTCCCGTATCTCGACACCCTTCCGAAAGATCCGTAGGATCTCCATGATAGTTTCTTGTAGAACATCCTCTGCCAGTTCAGGATCGTATGTCTGAGAAACTATAAAGCGGAACACATCCGGACGTAGCTGGAAATAGCGTTCCTCTATTTCATGAATATCCAATCTCTTCCCCCATAATCCGCTGTAATCGGTTAATTGTACCGAAAATTATTTCAGGGATCTAAAAAAATGCAATCTTTTACGGTTTCCCAAGGAAAGGAGAGGGTGCGTTCGCCCGATTGGAAGACTAAGACATTGGAATCTGCGCTCTTAAATGTGTACTGAAAGGATTCTCCCGTATTGAGAGTGACTAGTACAGGCAAGCCTTCCACATTCTTGATGGAAAAAATGTATTTGACCGGGATTCGGAAATCGCCCAGGTAGGAAGTCACTAACGCGTAGTCGTCATACATTCGTATGATTTTTCCCGAAAAAATATCGCCGTTCTTGATCAGGATTTGCTCGGAATGAAGGGAATACGAAAAACTTAATAAAAAGGTTATAATTGCGAAAAAACGGCTCATTAATTAGAAGTTGGAGAAGTAGGATCTTTAGGGAAGAGGATTTTTCTTAGGTTCAACTTCAAGAAAAAAACATAAAACCGTAATTTTAATCCCAAGTTATTTGTCAAGGCGAGAGGGCGCCGATTTTTGCGATTTGTTCTATAAATTTATAGAAGAACTAGTATGGCAAATAACGTCCTTCCGGCAAGCGGGTTTTCGGAGATTTTGCCGTGAAATAACTTTTCCGCTTAAAAATAATAGGGCTGATCGCATGCCGGAAAAAAGGAATATTACGTCCCGAAGATGCTCTAAAAAGAAAGATGCTTGTTTGTGAGGAGGCTGCTATGGCAAATAACGTCCTTCCGGCAAGCGGGTTTTTCGGAGATTTTGCTCTGAAATAATTTCTCCCCTAAACAATCATAAAGCCGATTCGGTTCCGGATCGAAAGAAGGAATATTGCCTTCCTAAAATCCCCTAAAAAGAAGGATGATTGTCGGCGAGGAGGCTGTTCGTGAGATTTCCGGTAATGATCTTTGATAACAGAAATCGTCTGCCTTCCCTATACGCAATTTGACGCAGCTCCGATAAGTACAGATCGCGTTCTTGGGAGGTCTTGAAATGTAGCCATCGATCTTCTTCGTCCTTCAGAAAAAAGGAAAATTCCGCAGAGGGAAACGGAGAGCATTGTATCGAGTCGAGTAGTTCCGACTCGGACTCTTCCGGAGGATATTTCATTTCTGCTTCGCGTGAAATTTCAAGAATCTCTGTGCAACTCATGATCTCAACCCTTCCTTGCTGAATCCCGTAAGCTGATCGAGATTCATGTATTATGGGTCACGTATGTACGGATGTATCAGAAAAAATTCGCGTAATAGAGAAAAACTGGAAGGCGGTTTCGGGGATACAGAGGAGCGGCTCCCCCCGATTTGTTCGTTTAATCGAAGGGGACCGCTCCTGTTTTTCGGAAATATCGGAATTACTCGGGCATTGAATCCCGACTAGGATCCTCGTTTTGGAGGTTACCGGATCTACCTAGTTTATTCTCCGTAGACGATAACGCAATTCCTGGCGATTATGATCCCGAGTATCGAGAATGTACTTTTATCGACCAAAACCACTTTAGTAATATTACCGTTCTTTACGGCTTCTTCCAGGTTTCCTTCTCCGTTCGAATAGAATAGCCATGTGAAAATGGAATTGAATCCGCAGGATTTTCCGCTTTTTAGGATCTTGGCATCCGAAGGGCCACTGTCCATTACGCCCGAGGCATGGTACTCGGAAGAATTGTAAAATAAGGCAGGGAACGGACTACTCGCGCAATTCCACAGCGTAAAGGATAGAATTATAAAGAATAAATAATATGCTTTTTTCATCGGTCATTCTCCTGCAATGATAGTACAATATTTTCGGATCAATCCGACATAGGATTTTGTGGAATGGTCTATCGTAGAAATACGGGTGATCTTGTTTTCCAAAGCGAGCTTTCCGGCTGACGAACTTCCCCAGGTTACGAGTCCAGCAAAGGATGTCATGCAGGACTGCCCTTTTTTAGCCGGTGTGACTGCGTTCGATACGTTTAGTTCACCGGGAAAGGAAGTCGAAGTATAAAGATATCCGTAGACGGGGCCCACCGCGCAGTTGGAAACCGATCCGGCGAATAAAATAAAAATCAGAAAAAGGATCATTCTTTCGGACAAGCGTATCATGGTTTTTTCCCCTCCGGTTTGGTTTGGGTGTTGGGCTGAGCGGGGGTACCGGGCTTCGTTTCGGTATTGGGTTTAGTTTGAGCATTGGGTTTCGTCTCGGGCAATTCACCGGTTCCGAATCCGTGTACATTCGTGCAGAAACGATGATAGGCCCAACCTGCCAGGATGCCGAATTGTTCGTAGTCTATATACGCCACCTTGGTAATTTTCGCGTTTTGCTTTGCCGTCTCGAGACTAGAATCGCCTATCGCTATCGCACCTAAAAAACTTTTAGAACAGGCGGTCCCCACTCGGGTAAAATTCGTCCCCTGACCGATCGGGCCGGGAATGACTGCCTTATGCCAAAAGAACCCTCCTTTAACCACCATATAATTCGGATTGGAATAATCTTTGGCCGGATTGGTATTCGGCGAAGCGCCGTAAGCGTAATGGAAAGCGTTAAATCCCGTACACGAGCAAACGCTTAGAATGATAGAAAAGAAAAGGATTCTATACTTCATTTTTTACTCCGTTTATAAACTGGTGAATGTTGGAAAAACATAATTTGCTCCGATAGCTTAACGATTCTAGGTTTACGATTTTCTGATATACAAGTTTGCATTTAGGTTCCTGTTCTTTAGTGAGTAACCGTAATCGGCGGGAAATAAAGAGTACGGTTATTCCCCGCATCTACGACATACATTCCTCCGGAGGAATCCAGCGCTATACTTCCGGGCTGCATCAGGAGAGTAGGGCTGGTTCCAAAAGCGCCGGAAGTAAAATCCCCGCCCTTGCCATAGACTCTCGTTGCAGTCGTACTTCCGGGAGGATAATACAAAACACGATCATTGAATTTATCCGCTACATAGAGACCGCCTTGGGTATCCATGGCGATACCCTTAGGAGAATTTAACGAATTTGCAGTCCTTCCACCGTTGTTTACACCGCTGGATGTAAGGTCCGGTTGACCGTACACCCTGGTAGCGGTAGTGCTGCCCGAAGGAAAATACAGGACTCTGCTGCGTGCATAGTCCACGGCATACAAACCACCATTCGAGTCGACTACTACGTCAGTCGGATAGCAGACGGAAGTAGCATTGACGGCGCCACAGGAGTTACCTTCATAGCCTGCGCCGTAGATCCTTGTTGCGGAACTACTGCCCGAGGGATAATAGAGGATTCGATTATTGTAATAATCCGTAATGTAAACGTCGCCGGCGTTGCCTGCACCGATCCCCCATGAATTCCAAAACGAGTTGGTTCCGCTTCCTGAGACGGCGTTCCCGGTGTTAAAATTCGGTTGTCCGAACACTTTCGTAGCCGTGGTACTTCCGGAGGGAAAATACAGCCCTCGGTTGGCGTAGGCGTCGGCAACATACAGGCCCCCGCTTGCATCAATGCTCAAATGTACCGGAGCGTTGAGGGTATTTTCGGTAGGTATTCCTCCCTTGTTTGGAATATTCGTAGTGAAACTTCCTGTCTGCCCATAGACGGTATCGGCCGTAGTGCTTCCGAGGGGGAATCTCAGAATCCGATTATTGCTAAACTCCGCAATGTAGACGTTTCCGGAGGAGTCAACGGTCACGCCCGTCGGGTTATTGGCCGAGGTGGCACTAACTCCTCCGTTATTCGCTGCATTGGAAGTAAAGTCAGGTTGTCCGTAAACCCTGGTTGCGGTAAAGCCCGGGTAGGTTTCCGTAGTGAGGGAAGGAGTCGTAGGAGTGGAAACAGTAGTAGTAGGGGATAGTAGGAACAAAGGAATGCTAGAACTTCCTCCCTTTCCTCCGCAAAGGACACCTGACGCGCAAAGACTTGCCGCTTCGCCCATACAGGAAACGGAGATGAAAACGAAACTCATTAAAAAAAATATCGGCAAATTGCACGAATCCATACGGATCTGTGCGCGTTTTCGCTCCGAAAATCCTAAACTTACGGCCATTTTTTTCGAAATCATCCTTGATCCTCCTATCATCGGTCCTAGATTAGGAAAGTTAGACGAAATATTGATAAAAATAACACAAAATCATGAATTAAATATACTTGACGTTAGTTTTCTTTTATAAGAACTTTTATTTTTTCAATTGTCCATAATCGGCTTTTAAAATTCCTGGTCCTTCTACGAACTGTTCTAAATATTATGTTCTTATTGATTAAGAAAAGGCACATTATTGGGAAAAACCAGGTTCGATCCGATTCCCCTTCAATGGAAAATAACGTTCCGCCGACATAAATTCGAGAATGGTAACTGTGGAGCATGTTCGGTTCATCCTGTACTCCTATCAAATCCGAGACTCGGTTTCCTGTTCCTTAATGGGTGACCGTGACCTGCGGGAAATAAAGAGTGCGATTATTCCCCGTATCTACGATATACAACCCTCCGGATGAATCGAAAGCTAAGCCTTCCGGCCCATTCAAGGAGGACGAATTTGTTCCGGAGTTGGCAGTCGTAAAATCACCATTTTGTCCGTACACTCTGGTTGCGGTGGTGCTTCCAGGCGGATAATACAAAACACGATTATTGAATTTATCCGATACGTAGAGACCACCTTGGGGATCCAAGGCGATGCCTTTTGGCGCGCTTAATGAGTTTGCGGTGCGCCCGCCGTTGTTCGCAGTATTGGAAGTAAAGTTCGGCTGACCATAAACCCTGGTGGCCGTTGTGCTGCCAGAGGGATAATACAAGACTCTGCTATTCGTATAATCAGTCGCATATACGTCCCCGTTGGAAGCGACCGCTACGCCGGTCGGATAACAGATGGTAGTCGCGCTAACAGGGGGACACCAGTTATTTTCACCGCCTGGCCCGTAGATCCTCGTTGCAGAACCACCCCCTGAGGGATAATAGAGTATCCGGTCATTATAATAATCCGCAATGTAGACGTTGTTGCTGCCGTCTACCGCAATGCCCCAAAAGTTCCAATCCGAGTTGGTTCCGCTTCCTCCTACGAAGTTCCCGGTGTTAAAATTCGGCTGTCCGAATACTTTCGTAGCCGTAGTACTTCCGGAGGGGAAATATAATGCTCGATTGTTATAGGCATCGGTAGCATACAGACCTCCGCTCGCATCCATGCTCAAATGCACCGGAGCGTAGAGGGTGCTGGCGGTAATCGATCCTCCCTTGTTTGCGGTATTCGTAGTGAAACTTCCAGCCTGTCCGTAGACGGTATCCGCTGTAGTACTTCCTGGCGGGAATCTCAGAATCCGATTATTGGAAAACTCCGTAATATACACGTTTCCGGACGAGTCTAGAGCTATACCCGTCGGGCTATTTGCGGAGGCAGCTGTGACCCCTCCATTATTCGGTCCACTGGAGGTGAAGTCAGGTTGGCCGTACACCCTGTTTGCGGTAAAGCCGGGATAGGATTCCGTGGTAAGGGTGGGAGTGGTCGTAGTGGGAACAGTCGCGGAAGAAGAGGGAAGTATAAGTGCTGGAATGCCGGAACTTCCTCCTTTTCCTGAGCAAAGAGTTCCTAACGCGCAAAGATTTGCGACTTCGCCCATACAGGAAACGGCAAGTAAACTGGAAATTGTTAAAAGAAATATCGCCAAATAGTCCGAATGCGTACGGACTTTTGTGAATCTTTTTTGCTCTGCACATTCTCGTTTTTTCGAAGACATTCCTGAACCTCCGGTCGGTCTTGTTTGGAAAGACAGACGAAATATTTTTAAAAATAGTACAAAATCATGAATTAAATATTCTTTAAGCATATTTGACATTTATCAGCTTCCTTTTTTTGCTTTACAAGAACCTAAAGGTCGAATAGATACGAAACCTTTGCGTATCTTACCCTATGAATTGGAACGGTATGACCTTTTTTCCCGAAAACATCCCTGAGCCCCCTAGTCGTCGGATTTTTTTGGAAAGTTAGACGAAGTATTGGTAAAAATAATACAAAATATGGAATTATAGATTCTTGACGTTAGTTGACATTTTACTCCTTTTTTTCTTTCTTTTTCCATTGCTCAAAATCGGTTCTTATAATTCCTGGCCTAAAGCGGATCTGCTCTTAATATTATGTTCTTATTGATTAATAAAATCAAAATCCTTGCGAAATGCCGGGCTCGGTCCAATCTCGCTCCTGTAGGAAATAACGTTCTACCAATACAAATCCGAGACCCTATCTCCTGTCCTTTACTTAGTAACCGTAATCGGCGGAAAATAAAGAATCCGGTGATTTCCCGTATCTGCAACGTACATTCCTCCGGAGGCATCTAAGGCTATGCCCTCAGGCTGAAGCAAGAGTGTAGGGCTAGTTCCCCAAACGTGAGAGGTAAAATCTCCGCCCTGACCATAGACTCTCGTTGGAGTAGTGCTTCCGGGCGGATAATACAAAACACGATCATTAAATTTATCTGATACATAGAGGCCGCCTTGAGAGTCCAAGGCGATACCCTTCGGTTTATTCAATGAACTTGCAGTGATTCCGCCGTTGTTTGGGCCGCCGGATGTAAAGTCCGGTTGACCATACACCCGGGTAGCGGTTAGACTACCGGAGGGAAAATATAAGACTCTACTGTTTGCAAAGTCCGTTGCATACAAACCACCATTCGAGTCGACTACTACGTCAGTCGGATAACAGATGGAGGAAGCGTTGACGGTGCTACACAGGTTACTTTCATTGCCTGCCCCGTAGATCCGCGTCGCGAAACTACTACCCGAGGGATAATAGAGGATTCGATTATTGTAATAATCCGTAATGTAAACGTCGCCGGCGTCGCCTGCCCTGATTCCCCAAAAGTTCCAATCCGAGTTGGTCCCGTTTCCCTTGGTGCCGTCGCCGCTCCCGGAATTAAAATCCGGTTGTCCGAACACTTTCGTGGCCGTGGTACTTCCGGCGGGAAAATACAAAGCTCGGTTGTTGTATGCATCGGCAACATACATTCCTCCGCTCGCATCAAAGCTTAGATGTACCGGAGCCTTGAGGGTATTTTCGTTAGGCATTCCTCCCATGTTTACAGTATTCGTAGTGAAACTTCCGGCCTGTCCATAGACGGTATCCGCCGTAGTGCTTCCGGAAGGAAATCTCAGGATCCGATTATTATAAAATTCCGCAATATACACGTTTCCGGAGGAATCTAGAGCCACGCCTGTCGGGTCATTTGCAGAGGTAGCACTAATTCCTCCATTGTTCACAGAATTGGAAGTAAAGTCAGGTTGTCCGTAAACCCTGGTTGCGGTAAAGCCCGGGTAGGATTCCGTAGTGAGGGTAGTAGTCGTAGGAGTGGAAACAGTAGTAGTAGGGGATAGTAGGAACGCAGGAATGCCGGAACTTCCTCCTTTTCCCTCGCAAAGAGCGCCTGACGCGCAAAGACTTGCAACTTCGCTTATACAGGAAACGGACAGAAAACTGGAAATCGCTAAAAGAAATATCAGCAAATTGCCCGAAACCGTACGAGCTTTTGCATATTTTCGTCCTGCCAATTCGAAAAGTTCGCCCCTTTTTTTAGCAAACAGTCCTGACACCAGGTTGGCTATTTTTGGAAACGTTATGCGAAACATTCCTGAAAATAGCGCAGAAGCGTGAATTAAATATTCTTTACGTAGAATCGACATTATCTACCTCTTTTGTAGTTTGATTGTCTCAAATCGCTTGTTGGAATTTCTAATCGCCTCTTGAACGGTACGTTTTTATTTATGAAAAAATGGAATATACTAGTGAAATACCTGGTTTGCGACAATTCTCCGGTCCTTCTGCCGATCGGAATCGGATTCTTTTGAGCTAAATGCGCGTGCGGTGGCTGTCCGGGAATGATCCGATACGCATGGACGGATCGGATTTCGTAAAAACGGTAGAAGAATAGAAAAACAGAAAATGCGAATATTTCTTTCGACGAAACTCCCGAATGCGCAGGAACTTCTGTTTGTGGTCGAAGACCAAGCTGCTGAAAAGCCAAACCATCCGAGCCCATTCGGAACCTCCTCTTAGGGACTATCTGCCATCCTGTTATATCTTCCGCCGTCAGCGGAGAAATGTACCGATTTTTCGGTACATTTTCCCCATTCGAACGGAAGAAATAAGAGAAAAGGGTGGTTACAAAATGGAAGCTATATTAGGAAAAAATTCGCACTTAACTCGCTTCGATTTCGCAGAAGAAGCTATGGATGTTTTCATGGAAGCGAACTGTATTCCGGTCAATTTTTATAATAAGAACGGACAGATCCTCATCCACAAAAAGATCAATGCAAGCCCTGAAGATATTTTTCGTTTAAAGAAATTCGAGGAACAAGGCATTTATTATCTGTCTGCCGACCGGGGAAAATTCCTCGTTCAAGAGGAGCCCGCACCGGAAGCCGACGTACAGCCGAAACCCGCTCAAACGATGGACCCTTTCCATATGCAAAGACTTGCGACGGAAGCGGCATCATTATTGAAGGAACTGAAGAATACCTCCTTGAATGGAGGCCATATCAATAAGGTCAACAAGGAGATCGATCATATACTTACGGACTTTACGCAGTGCAGCGATGTGACCTACGGTTTGGGAAGCATGATGAACGTATTCAAGAACTGTAAAGTGGATGTCGATTCCGAAATTCTGACGAAAAGGACCGTCCTTGCCATGGCTCTGAAGCTCAAAGGAATGAAGATGCTTACGAAGAAGGACAGCGAGGAAAATCGATTAAAGCCCTTCAATCTTATGCTGGCTTCCTATTTAACGGATATCGGGAAGGCTAAAATGCGCATCCCCAATAGTCCTAAATTGACGGATGAGGAACAGAAATATATGAGGTTTCTCCCCATCGTGAGCTATCTGATGATCGCTAATTTGCCGAATATCGACTCTTCGGTAAAATCTACCGTGCTGAACGCGAAAAGGACCTTTCGGGGAGACGGACCGAGCAACAATTATCCGAATGTCGATACGATCGTTAAAATACTTTCGGAAAAGATGGATCTTTGCAAGAAGGACCCCGAGCGGATCATTCAATTCGAGGATATGCGGAATCAACTGAAAGCTTTGCAATCCCTCTCGTATTCGACGGAAGATGCTTCGATAATATCGATAGCCGGTGAATTTGCCTCGCTCACCTCGCCGCAGAATTGGAGAGATGCGTACGACGAATTAGATGCGATCCGATTTATTCTGAATCAAAGTTTTTTCAGTTATAATGACCGAACCATCCGCGACTTTATGAACTTGATGGCTCATTCCTTATCGATGAACGTTTTTCGCAAAGGTGATTACGTGGTGGTTACTTCCATCGATACGGATAAAAAGTTCCATTTCGAATTATGTATGGTCCAGGCGATGATGACCAACCAAAGTAGACCCTTACTAAAAAGGATCGGAAGTCTCAGACCGATCATAACGAATAACGGAAAGCTGAAAATATCCGGTTTCGATCTGAACTCTTTCGTTTTAGACAATCGGATGGCGGAATTCAATCTTTCCGAAGTTATGGATCCTCGTCGTATAGTTTACGTAATCGATCGTAAACTAGATCCGGGACTGTATAGTAAGATCGAAAAGATCTGCATAGCTAGATTTTCCAAGTCCGTTGCTTAGAGGCGTTTTGAAAGGAAAGTCGACTAGTATATTTTATCAGATTTATGGAGAAAATTCTTATGACGGAAATGATTGAATTTGGACCTGGAATAGTCTTGGGTTTTGCGGACGCGTTGATGGATCAACAATTCCTAAATTTACTCAGCGTTAGCCTAGTGATCGTGGGATGCGGATTATTCTTAACTCTTCGGAAAAAGCCCAAAACCGACAAGGAGATTAAGACCGAAATCAACTCGATGCTCGAAAGGAAGAGGAAGGCAAGAAGGTAATGTCACCGCAAAGAATATATTATTATTTTAATAGTTAGATAATGAATTATTCGACTAGAATTCTTATAACCGATTCGGAATTCTACTCGGACGCTATCCGACGGATCCGTAAGGAAGTTTTGCGGAATATCGGGCTCAGTCCCGCAGGAATTGACGTGGAGCCGATTTCCTATGCGACTTATTTATTCGGTTTCAGGGAAGGCGTTTCTCGACCGGTTTCGATGTTGGAGACGTATTTCTATGCGCAAAGATTTGCATCCTTCGAGGATAGCGCATATTCTCAGGCAGGCGATCTTGGCTCGCTCGGAACCCTAGAGAATACCGTTCATCTTCGTACATGCTTTGTGGATCCCGAGTATCGCAAACGAAGTTCTTTGTTTTTATTGAATTGTTTAGCGGCTGCTTGGGTTAACTTTCAACTAGGTGCAAGGGGAGCTACAACCGGAACATCCGAATCGAACGATTACGTCATTTCTCTATTCCTAAAAACGGGATGGCGCCGGATCGGTACGTATTTTATGGAAGGACGGCCGCATGTTCTCTTTTTTACGGATCTGAAACGGTTCTTTAACCATTCTCGGATCCAAGATGCAATTCATCTTTTATTCCTTTCCGACAATTACGCGGGAGAATCTCGCTCATTACTCTCCCGGTCATTGCTTAAATATAAGAATTCTTCCGTTCCGCTAAACGTAAAATGAATCGGAAACCTAAATCGGACTCGCCCTGGTTGATCTACGGTTCTGGAAACGCACGGGAACATATAACCTATGAACGATTATCGAGCGAGCTCGGAACGAGGGTCGGTTTTTTGCTTTACGGTCCTAATGCGCTGTTAGCGGAACTGCCTGGCGTGATTTCCATCCGAGGGATCCTGGACGCAGAGCGGGTGGCAAAAAAAAAGAATGCGAGCGTTATCTTCTTATTAAGTCCCGGAGACTTACTGAACGGTGCTCCCGATTTCTTTCGAGAAAGAGGATTTACCGTATTCGCTCCGAAACCGGAAGCGATTCCTTTGGAAGGCAGCAAGTTGTTTGCGAAAGAATTCATGAGACGGCATTCCATCCCGACTCCGAGAGCGACCGTCTGGAATGAATTCGGCTCCGCTTCCGAGTTTCTCAGAACTAGGTGGGCCGTCGGCAACGAAGGATTCGTATTAAAGACGGATAATTTTCTAATAAACGCCGCGGAACGAGTTTTGGTCCCGAAGACGTTAGAAGAGGCATTAACGGATCTGCAGGGGATGTTTGCGAGATCCGCGGAAAAAAGGATCTCCTCGGACGTTCTGCTCGAAGAGAAAATTAAGGGAGAGGAATATTCGATTCATCTGGCCGTTGCGAACGGGAAGTATGCCGTTTTTCCGCTTGTTCAGGATTACAAAAAGCTAAAGGAGGGAGGTACGGGGCCTAATACCGAAGGGATCGGAGCGGTCGCTAGTACGGATCCTCGATTTCGTACTTTTTTGGATGAGGTGGAAGATCTAATCGTGCGTCCCGTGATGCACGGACTCATATCCGACGGTTTAGAATATAATGGTATTCTTTACATTGGAATAATGGATACTGCGGAAGGTCCTCAGTGTCTGGAATTCAATGTTCGGTCCGGAAATCCCGAATGGCTTCCGCTTCTTCACTTAATGGAAACTCCTCTTTCCGTTTTATTCGAACATTTGCTGGCAGGAAAATTATTTTCTCCGGTATGGAAGTCCGGATCCTGGGCCGCGAGCGTCGTCGCCTTTCCGAAAAATTATCCATTAGGAGGCGAAGATGAGCGAAACGACCATTCGTTTCGATTTGCCCGTTTACCCCGGAGCATCAAACTCACCGGAGAAAGAATACGAAAAAGCGGCGATTTTTACCGCGCGGAAGATGGACGGTGTTTCACTCTTACCTCTATCGGAAGCGACTGTAAAGCGATGATGGGAGAATTGTATGCTTATTTGGAAGCGATTGAAAGCGGTCTTTGCTATCGATCGGATGTCGGTAAAGAGGGGATCAGCTTTCGTAAGGAACGAGCTTTCCTGAAGATCCTTCCTTCGAATGTTTAAAGATCTTATTCGATTTGAGCCCATCCTCTTAGACTTTTTTCGATCGTATCTCTTGTCTCCTCTAAGGCTTCCATAATGGAAAGCGCTTCCTGATCCGAAATCGGACTCTTTAACGGCATAATGATCTCTTTCAGTTTGAAAGTATCCCCGTTTTTCTCCAAGTAGGGACTTATTTTGTTCTCCCTCGTTCCGATTAATTCAAAAATTTCGACGGGGACATGAATCCCCTTGATCTGGACTTTCCCGAGCGATCTGGCACGGAACTCGTCTTTAATCAATTCATATGTGGAAACCGAGATTAGGATCGAACCCGGGCGCGCTAATTGTTCTAACCTAGCGGCAACGTTCACCGTATTGCCGATGATCGTATAATCCATTCTTATATCCGAACCGAAGTTTCCCATCGTGCAAAAACCGGTATTAATGCCGATGCGTACCTGCACGGATTCCGATATTCCGAATTCTTTCCAGGCTAACCGGATTAAACGAAGTCTCTTTTGCATTTCCAAGGCCATATGGATACAGTTTAGCGCATAAGCCTTTCCGGAATCGGAATCGGATTCTTCAAAAAAAATCATCATCGCGTCCCCGATGAACTTATCGATCTTACCTCCGTACTTAACTGCAAGCCGGGACATATCGTTCATATAGCAGTTTAAGCAACTAGCGATTACTTCGGGTTCGACGCTATCGGTAAGTTCGGTAAAACCGACTAGATCGGAAAAGAATACGGTAAGTTTTTTTCTTTGGTATCCGCTCGAAATCGATAATTCTCCGTCAGTAACCCTTTCATACAGCTTCATCGGCAGATATTTCTGCATATTCTGCAGTAAGCGCTCGATCTTCCAGCGTTTATCTTCCAACTCGTTTTCAAGCAACGTAGCATGCTCTATCGTGTTCTTATAGAGGATCCGCAGATCACGCAGTTCGGACCGAAGCCGCGATATCTCGCTCGCGGGCTTGCTAGGATTTTGTGAAGTGCTCATCGTATGACCAGATCAATCTCGGGCCAGAGTTTCTTGAGATTGCCGAGAGATTTGGACTGCCAAGGAATACTTTTTGATCCCTGCACGCATATCGCCGTTTTGGCGTTGTTTCGGGTTTCTATAATAAACAGGCTGATGCAGGTGATCCCGGAGCTATTTAGAAAAATCAGTTTGGAAAAGTCTAGGACAAGTTTCGAATGACTCGTCGTGGAAGACGCATTCTTTAGTAAGGCCTTTATCGGACCGTAAGCATCCAGACTTTGCAAACGCAGAGATCCGGAAAAGCTTACGACCGACCTTGAAGAATCGAATAGGACTTCATAGTCCTCCTTATTGATTAGAGAGTCCATCCTTCCTCCTTCGAAAGGTCGTTCTTTTTAAGATATGCACAGACTCCGATCTCATTTTCGTCTTCACCTATCTTCCTAAATTTAAAACCGAAATCAGCAGGATAATCCTTCATCAACATCAACAAGCCGATGCCGGAATAAGAAGCATCCTGGTCCCTGACTTCTAACGACTTCAGGTACTCTTCTTCCAGATCCGTTGAGCATAATCGTTTTACCACTTTTTCGAAATTGCTCCTGGTCCGATCGGAAATCAGATTCGTGACTTCGATGCGTAGGATATTCATGTAATATTTAAAATCGATGGTTACCGTAGCATCGCGGACCTTGGAATACTTCGCCGAATTTTCGATAAGTTCGTTGACGATCGTCGAGACGATATTCTTAAAGTATTCGCTGTCTTGGCTGCAGTACGAACAAAAGGCGGCCGTAAAGTTTGCCGTGAGACCGCATCGATTCCAAAACGCGGTGAGATCGATAGGCTGAATAATGAGCCGAAAATAAGACTCCGGAGGAATGCTATCCTGAAGCAAATCATACCGACCGTACTTTACCTCTTCTTTCATAGATGGCTTCCTAATCATTATTTTCCATATTTTAACGCTAAAAGCGTGATATCATCTTCGATATAAGTATTGTCGCTCCAACTCTTCCAGTCCCGTAGAATCAGATTCAGCATATCTTTCGCGCTATTATCCGCATGCGCAAGAAAGGATGCCGCTAATTTCTCTATTCCGAAGAAATCCCTTGATTGGTTTTGGGACTCGATAATTCCGTCGGTGTAGAATAGGACGGAATCCCCATGTCTGAGAGTTATCTCGAATTCGGAGATGTGAGCCTCTATGTCCGGCACGAGACCCACGTACATTCCGAAATCGATGGTATCGATAATTTCTATTTTTTTCGAACGAGCTCTTTTGATTAAAATCGATTCATGTTGCCCGCATAACGTAAGTTTTGCGCCTTTCAGCCTTCCTAATAGCAGAGACATATTGCAGCCGTTTTGGATGCGGATCTGATTGTTCTTATACAATGTGGAATTTAGATTTATAAGCATAACCTTGAGATCGTTTCCTAAACCGCTTTCCACAAGGGTCCGAAAGGAGGATTGAGCCATTAGCATCGTTAAGCCTGATTCCAGTCCGTGATCGGTAACGTCACCGATGCTTAGATAAGTCGTATTTCCGTTCACTAAGATATCGAAATAGTCCCCTCCCACTTCGGCTGCGGTCTCCATGATTCCATATATTGAATAATCCCCGGAGACTAACGTTTCCTCTTCTTTCGGGAGTATCATAGTCTGTATTCGTTTGGCTATACTGAGTTCCGTTCCTAAGCGGACATTTTCCACTTCCAGTCTGGCTTTCTCCTCCGATCCTTTTCTTATATTTTCAACGACCCTCGGTATGACGGTGAGTATTTTCCGCACTATTCCGGATTCCTGATAAATCAAAAGGATCGACATGATGAAATACGTCAGGATAAACGAAAGAAAACTCGTCATAGGAATCGATTCCGGAAAATTCCAATCGCTATTATAAACGTATTTGAAGCCGACTTTATTTGCGGCAAACAGTAGGTTTGATAGTAGGATAAACGACACGATCAAGCCGGTAGGCTTATTAGTCAGCATGAAGGTTATCAGGATCACCGGGATTCCCGTCCAAGCGTCGACCAACAGGGCCAGCGGAGGGTTTTGACTCACATAAAGAAGACTAACGGAGAAGATCGAAAAAAGAATCACCGTCCCGTAGGAGAAAAATTTGAATGTTCGGGATTCTTCCTGTCCGACATTTTTCGAACGGAATCCGATCATTATCATGCAGCTTAACGTAAATAAAATTCCCGTACTAAAGTAGATCCAATCCATTTGCGGGTTATTGGTATGGCCTCTCAGTGCAAGCTGACCGATCAAATTGACGATCAGTAACATCAATGCGACCGAGTTTACGAAGAGAAGAATGTGCCTACGAGCATTCAGCGAAGGGCCGAGCAGCATTTTCTCCGCCTCTCCCAAAACGTTTTCACGCAAAGAATTCCTTTTATTACTCATACTATGAAATTTCTTGATCTTCGGTGAATCCGATCTTCTCGTACAAATGCAATTGGACTTCGGCTTCGATAAGAATTTGTTTGTGCACATATTCGTTTCGAAAGGATTCGTAAAGGGCCGAAGTTTCCCTTCTTTGCCCCATGTAAGAAAGTATCGTCAAAAAGATCATCTTGCCTAAACTGAAGCGAGGGTATTTCATAACAGGCATCGATTCGGTTCCTTGGTTATCGACGAATAATGTCTGCCCCGAATACAAGGAAAGGCCCACTTTTGCGGCTTCCGTTCTGAGCGAGTCCAGCACATAGCGGTTTCCTTCATGAACTTCCGCATGTTTTTTCACTAATTCGCATAACAATTCGGAACCGCGTATGCTCCGATCGTCGGGATTGATCGTATAAAATTTCCCGCCGGGTCTTAATACTCTAGCGATTTCTCGAAGAGCCATCCGAATATCCCGGACGTGGATCAACAAGTACGACGCCAATATGAAATCGAAAGAGTTATCTTCGAAAGGCAGGGAATTTATATCCGCTCGCATCCAGTGAAATTGCGGATATCCTACTTTACCCAGGGATAACATCAATTCGGAGGAATCGACGGCAGTAACGCGTAAGTCGGTAAAATATGAATTTACCAAGCAGGACGTGAACGCTCCTGTGCCTGCACCGATATCTAAAAAATCGCCTTTTTCGGGAAGCGGGACGCGAGCCAAAAACGGAGTTTGTGCGGCGGATAATAATCGGGCCTGCTGCGATAGACGTAACAATTCTCCGCTCATGGATAGCGGATCTATATATAAATTTTCCAAAGTATTTCTCGAAGAAGAATGAACCTATTCGGCTCCAAAACGGTTTTTGTACCGAAAAAATATTCCTTTTGGATCGGAAACCTTTCGGGTCGGGAATGCGGAGGAAGGGAGGAGCGTCCACTCTCGGATCCGATTCATCAATGAAATTTATTTCCAAATCTCCGGGATCCATAGGGTCCCTTCCAATAGCGTTCTGATTTTTTGACGGTACATCTTCTTGATCGGGACCGATAAGGGGCATGAAAGATCTCCGGTTCTCATTCTCCCTTTTTTTCCTCCGAACCGGAACGAAACCCGTCTTATATCGATTTTTTCCCCAACGGCGCCTATTTCTTTCCGCGGCCAAGGAGAGTAACATTCGATCGATACCGGGATCTTCGCACACGGATCTTTCCTTCGGCACTAGCTCGGAGATTTTGCAACCGCCCCAACGATCTTATAATTCGCATAACACTCCCGGGAGAAATTCGGGCCGTTACACTAGCGTAGGATCGTCTAGTGAATATTGAGCGAGAATCGGAAGGAAGAGAATGAAAAACGTATTGGTTGAGAAAAGAAGTCCTTGGTTTTTGGGGATACCTTTCACGTTTCTCTGCGGTTTGCTTGGAACTGGTTCCGATCTACTGGCGGGAAGTTACGGCGATATTTACGGAGCTCATCCTGCCGCCACGGGAATGGCAGGGGCCGTAACCGCGACGGTTAATAACTCTTCTGCAGTATTTTATAATGTAGCCGGTTTAGGTCGTTTAAACGAAGCGGATCTCTTTATGGGTCGAATGGAAGAAGGCGAGAAGGAAAAGAATCCCTCCACAGAATTGGCGGTACCTGGGTATAACCAGAAGGATGGATTATTCAAGCAGGGACCCTTACCCAGGTCTTCCAAAAATTATCATGAAGTTACCTTTCTGGGCACGTATGCCAATCCTACGATCCGAACGAACGCTCCGACGAGCCAGGATATCAAGAAACCTCATGATAGCTTTGTCGGTTTAGGAATGACTATGAATTTGAACGAGATGTTCGATACTGGCAGGACGATCCGATTCGGACTCAACGCGATTTTGCCCGCGAACGGCAACTTACTGGTGATCAACGACCAAAATCCGACAGTCCCAAGATATTTACAATCCGGTACAAGCAACGAACGCCCTACCATTATGGGAGGAGTGGGAGTGGAACTTTGGAAGGACCATTTATTTGCAGGAATGGGATTTACGGCTTTAGCCGGAGGCTCCGGCGCAATTCTTTTGAAGGATGTTCCGATCTCACCTAACCCGGTGCAGGCGAATTCCCAGGTCGTGCTCACGGTAAAGCCCTTGATCAATCCTACCTATGGACTTCAATTCACTTACGGGGCATTCAGTTTAGGAGTATCTTATAAAAGGGAAACATACGTGGCGATCGATCCGATTCCAGCCAGGGCCCAAACGATATTATTAGGGATGCAGCTGGATTTCGATCTTGCGCTCTACGATCAGTACAATCCTAGAGTCTGGTCTTACGGGATCGGGTTCCGTCCTTTTAAGCGAGTGCTTTTCAATCTGGATATCGATCGGGAGCTATGGAGTCTTTTGAAAAATTCCCGGATCAAAGCGAATTACTCCGATCCTCTTAACTACCATGATACTACGGATGTTCGGTTCGGAACGGAGATCGAGTTGACTTCGACGATGAAAGCGAGAGCAGGTATCGGAAGGCGTCCCACACCGGTTCCGCATTATGCCGGGACAAATAACTGGATGGATAACGATCGAACGATCTATTCTTTAGGATTCTCTTATTTACTAAACGGACGAAATTTCGGATTCTTAAAGGATAAATTGAAAAATCCGGTCATCTTCGATGTGGGCTTACAGTACCAACGTCTTCGCTGGGTCGATGTGGAAAAATACGCGCCCACTCTTCAGAATCCGAATTATAGTTACGGAGGAGGGATCTTTTCCGTGTCCGCTTCCGTCAGCCTATTTTTTTAGAACAGAAGACAGAGGACAGAGGACAGAGGACTGAAGCTGCTCGAAGTTCGAAAAGTTACTGAAGTAGAGGAAAGGTCTACTATAACACAAGAATCTTCCTCTAGAACGTGGAATCTCCGCCCACCAATGTTCTGTCCTCTGCAGAAGACAGAGGACAGACGACAGATGCATTCGCTTCGCTCACGCTAGACAGAAGCTGCTAGACATTGGAAAAGTTACAGAAGTAGAGGAAAGATCCCCTGTAACACAGGAATCCTTCTTTAGAACTTGGAATCTCCGCTCACCAATGTTCTGTCCTCTGCAGAAGACAGAGGCCAGAAGACTGAAGACAGTAGCTGCTAGACGTTGGAAAAGTTACAGAGGTAGAGGAAAGATCCCCTGTAACACAGGAATCTTTCTTGAAGAACTTGGAATCTCCGCTCACCAATGTTCTGTCCTCAGTAACTCAGTAACTCAAAATCCTGTTATTGACGCCGTCTATGATGAACAAACCTCCGGAAGGACTTATGCCGATCCCGGTGGGGCCACTCATGCTAGAAGCCGAAATTCCGCCGTTATTGTTTATTGCAGTCGTGAAACTTCCTCCTTGTCCGTAGACTCTCGTTGCGGTTGTGCTTCCCGGAGGAAAATAGAGAAGGCGAGAGTTATTGTAATCACCTATGTACAACCCTCCGGAGAACGGATCCCATCGTAAGCATTCCGGAGAAGATAAGCTGTTCGCGGAAATCCCTCCCTTATTCTGTACTCCAGTCGTGAAACTTCCTCCTTGTCCATAGACTCTCGTTGCGGTTGTGCTTCCGGAAGGAAAGTAAAGGACTCTTTGGGCGTTCCTATCGACGACATACAATCCGCCGGAAGAATCCACGTCTAGGTCTTGCGGGTAGTTTATGGAATCTGCCGAAATAACGCCTACATAGTTGTTGTTTGAAGTAAAGTCCCCGTTTTGCCCGTATACTCTCGTTGCAGTTGTACTGCCGGACGGGAAGTATAGGACCCGAGACGTGCCAGAATCGACGACGTACAATCCGCCGGAAGCATCCAATGCCAAACCCTGAGGGCCAGATAGACTATTCGCACTTCGCCCTCCCTTATTGGCGGTGCCTGTAGTAAAAACTCCGCCCTGCCCGTAGACTCTCGTTGCAGTCGTTGTGCCGGATGGGAAGTAAAGGATTCGATTATTTCCATTATCAGAAATATACAGCCCATTAGAAGAATCTAATGCCAGTCCATCCGGTGCGCGCAGACTATCTGCGGAGATCCCACCCTTGTTTGCCGTGTTTGTAGTAAAAACTCCACCCTGCCCGTACACTTTTGTCGCGGTGGTGCTATTCGCCGGATAATATAGCACACGATTATTCGACTGATCGTTTACGTACATTCCGCCGGAGGAATCGAAAATTATACCACGGTAGGGGCCGTATAGACTACTTGCGGAAATCCCGCCATCATTTGCGTTGTCTGTGGTAAAATTCCCGGTTTGTCCGAATACTTGTATGGCAGTGGTAGAGGAGACCCGGAACGTAACGGTTCCGGTGGCCGTTCCACCATTCCCATCCGTCGCGGTAAGCGTATATGTGGTACTAGGGGAGCCCGCTGTCGGCGTCCCGGAGATCGTACAGGTGGTCGGATTCAAGGACAACCCTGGGGGAAGTGCTGGACTTACTGTACAATTTGCAATCGTAATTCCGTTGATCGTAGGGGTTACGCTAAAAGGATTTCCGTCGGTCAGTGTGGGAGTAAAGGATCCGAATGTAATCGGTTGCGAACTTCCACCACCCCCACTGCCGCCGAAGCCTCCACCTCCGCCGGCCGATCCCTGATTCAAGCCTAAAAGAAGGGGCCATAGATTGTCCGGATTCGAATTCTTTATGCAGGGAGGTATTTTACCCGCCCCGCATAATAAAGCAGCATCTTGTCCAACGCAGCTAACGTTCTGGGTAAAAAGAAGAAATAAAAGAAGAGAAAAAATATTCGCTTTTCTCATAAAACGACTCCTAACGTGTGTTCTTAGTGTGATATAAACGAAAAAAAAACAATATTTACGAATATTTTTTTAAAAAAAGCGGTACATTCTTTTTTTAATATTTTTCCAGATTAAAAGATAGGATAACGTTCTTTATTAAAATAAAGAATGATGTTAGCTATGAGATATTCATTTTTACAATAAAATGTCTCATAACGTATGTGATTAGAATAATATGATGAAAAAAGTATTAACCATTTTATAGATACTTGAAAGAATTAGGAAGATACGATGTATCGGATAACGTTTTTTATAAAAGAATCCTTGGATATATTCATTTTTACAATGAAAAGATTCCTAACGTGTGTCCCTAGAGTGATACAAATTAAAGAAAGTATTGGCTATTTCTTGATGACTTCACTGTATTCTGGCATTATGATGTATCGGATAACGTTTTTTATAAAAGAATCCTTGGATATATTCGTTTTTCAAATGAAATGTATCCTAACGTGTATCACTAGAGTGATGCAAATTAAAAAAGTATTAACTATTGCGTGATGGCTTGACTGTATTCTGGCATTATGATGTATCGGATAGCTTTTTTTATAAAAAAAGTAGAATATATTTATTTTTACAACGAAATGTATCCTAACGTATGCTATTAGGGTTATATAAGAGATGGGGTGTTCGCTATTATTTAAAGGCTAGTCTGAATTTAGCTTTTCCGTCGGAATCGGGGAAACTTTAGCCTATATCGACTTTCCTTCCGAGCATTGGAGAAAGATACGAACGAATAATCCTTTAGAACGTAGAAACTCCTTCCTGAATTTCAAAGCGCGGTTTTCTGGATGGTTCGGATAATTCTTAGTTATGCGAAAAAGCCGGCAAAATTTTCCGGTTAATTCGAACTTCTTAAACGCGTTCCGTGCGACTAATCTGCATCCGATTTTTTTCTTAAAAGTTAGATGCTCGCTTTGCTTTGAGATCGTACGATTATAATTGACATACAAATGTTTAGCATAAGTATAGTTTTGAATGCCTACGATATTAAAGATATTCGGCTACAGATTTCATTTTTATTCGAATGAGGGGGCAGAGCCGCCTCATATTCATTGTAGGAAGGGGAATTCGGAGTGCAAATTCTGGTTAGATAGTGTAATGTTATCTGATAACAAAGGCTTCAAGGCTCACGAAATCCGTGAAATCGAAAAGCTTGTATTTGAATATAGAGACCAATTCTTAAAGGCGTACAATGAGTTCCGTAACCAAAGATAGTATTCTCTCCAATGTTCCGGCAATTAAAGTTTGGACAGAAAGTCGCATGATCTACATTGAGCTTTCCGATGGTCGAGTGATCGGTTTTCCCGCTGATCGCTTTAAACTTTTGAAAGCGGCAACGGAATCCGAACTGAAGGAAGTGAATTTAGAGTTGGACGGTTATGCCCTACGATGGGAAAATCTGGATGAAGACTTGACGGTTCAAGGAATTCTCGAAGGTCGTTTTCAGCTTCCTTTATAATACACCAAAATTCTTAGGGTTCGTCGCCTAACTATCGGGTCTTTCCACAGCGCTTCGGGCTCGCTTCACAACTCTCGCTCGGGCTTCGCCGCATATTGCTTTGTCACTCGTCTTACTCGGTAAACCTCGTTCGTGCCAAGCGCTTGCGCACTTGCGAAACGTCGCCAAACCTTGGGCGATAACCGAAGTCCGCGATTGTAAAGTAGGGAAGTTAGCAAACCTCATGCACCTGCCTTCGGGCTCGGCAGTTTCGGAGCTATCCTTTCGTAAAAAAGATTTCGCGTAAAACCGCCGGCAATTTCTTCCAGACTTAAAAATTCCTGCCTTTTAGCCGTACGGTTTTAAATTTCCTTTGAGGGATCGTTTTCCTTCCGACGATCCGCAGCCTTAGAAATCGAATCATGTATGCATCAAGGATAGGAAACTGTTTTAGGTATTTTTTGCGTGCACAATCTTGTAGAAACTCCTTCCTGAATTTCAAAGCGCGGTTTTCTGGATGGTTCGGATAATTCTTAGTTATGCGAAAAAAAGGTCAAAATACCTCTTGACTAAGTAACACTATTGTATATACTTTGTTGTTACGGAAGGTTTTTATGATTAAAAAACTTATACAACACGGTAATAGTTCAGCTCTTATAATCGAAAAGCCTATCCTTGAGCTTTTGAGTATTACTTCGGAAACTTCATTAGATATTAAGACCGACGGTAAAAGCTTAATAATAACTCCGATAGATAAGAGATTGGAGGCTTCTTTAGTTAAGATTAACGGAAAGCATGGTAGGACATTGAAGCGACTTGCTGAATGAGTAATTTGCACGTTCGATATTTAACTCTCGAAGAAGTTTTATATATTCATACAAATCAGATAGATGAATACGGTGGATCCCATGGAATTCGGGATCGAGGTCTCCTTGAATCCGCGATTGCTCAACCTTTAGCAGGATTTGGGGACAAAGAATTTCATAGCGACCTTTTGGATAAGGCAGCTGCATATCTATTCTATCTTTGCAAAAATCATCCATTTATGATAGTGACATTGAGGAATATTTTTCTAAAATTGCCATTTCTAAAGGTAAAGACTTAAATTTTATCATTAATAAGGTTCTTAAGAAAGAAGTCGAACTTCAAAAAGAACTTAGCCTTTAACTATAAGATACTCCGCCTATCTTTCGGTTGCCGTTCCCCTCCGGGCTCTCGTGCGACCCTTCCTCAGAGGGTAGCCAAATTTCCTCTAGCATTCGAGTCTACAATTTTAAGATAGAGAAGTTAGCAATCCTTATGCACCTTCCTTAAAGCCCGGCGATTTTGGAGCTATGCTTTCGTAAAAAGGATTTCGCGCAAAACCGCCGGCAATTTCTTCCAGACTTAAAAACTCCGACCTTCTAAGCCGTGCGGCTTTGAATTTCCTTTGAGGGATCGATTTCCTTCCAACCGGAAAAAGATTGTCTATAGAGTAGAAACCAGGCAAGGGACAAGAACGCCAAACCGCCGATAATCGCAAGATTTGCCTTGCTAAAACCGAATAGAATTGCCGTAGCGACTAGAATCGCTAGTCTCGCGGGTTCCATATAAAGCGCCCATCGTTTTAAATCCAGGATCCCTCCGATAGAGACCAAAGAAAGAAAACTTAGGACAAAGATCGTATATTGAATGTTAGTCGGAATGATGGAAATTTTTACGAGCATCGCAAAGGTCCCTGCAACGGTTGCCGCGAACCAAACCAAAGAGTAAGCCGTTAATCCGGTAGGCAACGAAACATCATATTTTTTGAAAGTTTTTACGTTCACTTCGGGAATCGGATACTGTCCGCCCAGTTCCCGGGGCCTCCAGCCGGGTACGGCTAGGAAAACCTTAATTTTGTCGATCCACCGAGAGGATTTCCAGGCAAGCTCGAACATCTCCCACCAATAATGTACGTTCGCCCAAATCGGGTTGAAACTTCGAAGAGGTTTTACGGTTCCATATACCGGGGCCTCCTCTTCTTTCTGGAAAGTGCCGAACCATTTGTCGAAGATGATCAAGGTTCCGCCATGGTTTTTATCGATGTATTTAGGATTGATTCCATGATGCACTCTATGGTGGGAAGGCGTATTGAATATCGCTTCGAACCAGGAAGGTAGCTTATCGATCGCTTTTGTATGAATCCAAAACTGGTAGATTAAGTTCAGTTCTCCGTTTAAAATCATGACGATCGGAGGGAACCCTAATAATGCGAGAGGCAGGTAGAAGACCCAGGAAAAGAGGGAATGGAAGCTGGCCTGTCGTAAAGCGACCGTTAGGTTATATTCTTCGCTCTGATGGTGAACTACGTGTCCAGCCCATAGAAAATTGACCTCGTGACTAAGGCGATGATTCCAGTAATACGCTAGATCGTACAGGACGAAGCAGGTAAGCCAAACGAGGAGAACGATGGACACCGACCAGGTCTCGACGGAAATGCCTAGAAGATCCTGAGCTGGCATCCAAGAAACTCTTTCGCTAGGCCAGGCCGGAAGGTCGAAAATCCTCCAATTTTTATATATCCAGAGATACGCCAGGAAGATCGTCGTCTTAAAAATGATTCCGAATATTTGACTCGAGACTCCCGCACTCAGATCATTAATCGAGTCGTTTAAGCGATATAGTCCTCGTTTCTTGTACCAGGAAAAGAATAGTTCCAATCCGATTAACAGGAAAAAGAAAGGAATTGCGATGGTGATAAGGTTTATTTTTTCCATACGTTCGTTCTCTACGAATCATCTCTCTTGAAATTAATAGGGTCAATCCAAAACTAGCGAAGCAATCGGATTCCAATTTTTATCATAACGGTTGGTTGAAAAAATTCAAGACCTAGCGGATGCCGGTTGACTAAAATAAGAATCGTTTTGAAGATTCCCTCCTTATGGCTTCGAAAGAATGGTTACTGTATGGGGCAAATGGATATACCGGCGAGTTAATTGCTCGTAGAGCGGTTTCTCGAGGAATGAAGCCGGTTCTCGCCGGCAGAAGTCCCGCAAAAATCGAAGCTCTTGCAAAAGAATTAAGGTTGGAATACAGAGTCTTCGGCCTAGACGATCCAGAGATGATAAAAAAGAACGTTCGTTCATTTTCGCTCGTCCTTCATTGCGCGGGGCCATTCATTTCGACGTCCATTCCGATGGCCGAAGCATGCATCTCTCAAAAAGTTCATTACCTGGACATTACCGGCGAAATTCCGGTTTACGAATCTTTATTCTCTTTAAATCAATCGGCTCAGGAAGCCGGAATCCTACTCTTGCCGGGAGTCGGTTTTGATATAGTGCCGACGGATTGCGTAGCTGCCGCTTTGAAAAAAAAATTACCATCCGCATCCGAGTTGGAGCTTGCTTTCGTCGGCTTGACCGAAGTTTCTCCGGGAACGATGAAAAGCGCCCTCGCTCAGCTTCCGCACGGTTCTAAAATTCGAAAGAACGGAGAACTGGTCGGAGTTCCCCATCTAAGCTCGAGTCGGACGATATCAATCAAAGATAAAACATATCGGGTATACGGAATTCCTTGGGGAGACGTGTTTACGGCCTACATTTCGACGGGCATTCCGAATATCCAGGTGTTCACCGATATTCCCGAAGGACAGGTTAAGGCGATGAAATATCTAAAGCCATTCTTATCCATATTAAAGTTTTCTTTTATACTGAAATTGCTGCAGCTCCTTGTGGGAAAAACCGTAAAAGGGCCGGGAGAAGAAACTAGAACGAACGTGAAGACCCGCGTGTGGGGAGAAGCTCGAGCCCAATCCGGAAAGTCAGTTTCTTTACTATTGGAATGCAAAGAAGGTTACGAGTTCACGATCGAATCTTCGATTCTTGCCGTGCAAAAGGTATTGAACGGGAAGGGTGGAAAAGGAGGCTTTCGTACTCCTAGTCTAGCCTTCGGTTCCGACTTCGTGTTAGAAGTCCCCGGCTCTAAATGGGAATTCACGGAACGGAAAGAGTGATTCGATTCGACGACTGTCGTTTTGACTTTCGCCGAGACCTTCGATTAAAAAATTTCTTTACACTTTCGGTGGACGCGTAATATTTCCTTTCGCATGAACGAGACTTTTTTTATTCGTAATTTATACAAAATCGTTCTCGTTCTATTTGTCGGATCGCATTCTTTTTGTTCCGGTGTGAATATACTTACCGTAACGAACGTGGAATCTTCGACCCATCCGGTCGTAGGAGATTCCAATTTTCTCCAAATTTTATCGAAGGGAAATTGGATTTTCTCCAAGCAATCGACCGTCAGCGGGATTCCACAGCAAGGAGAAGTCGTATTGTCCTCTTCCTCGTGTGCCAGAAGTTTTCTCGGGTTAGTCGGCTGGGGAGATTCCTCCTTGGAGGAGGTTTTGAGACGATCGAATATTAAGAAAATTGCATTCGTGGAATACACTCAGGAGGCATGGCTTTCCGGCCTTTTGTTTCATTCCTTTTGTACTGTCGTAAGCGGGGAAACCGTGTCGGAGAAAGATTCCTCCATTCCGAAAGGGGACGATCCTCGCTGATCGGAACGTATAAGACTCCGTGATTTTAACGATGAATACCAAGATTCTCTCGATTCTGCTTCTTTCCTTTTTCATAAAATGTACCGGATGGAATCTTTTGAGCGCCGGATCTCCAAGAATCGAGACGCATCCGATTCGCGGGGGAAGCAACCCTGCCCAGTCGATTTCGAGAGGAGGGTTTCTCTTTTTCGAAACAAGTACTTGGACGGGAGATCTTTCAAAATCGGAACCGGCCGATTTCGGGGAATCCTGCGCCTATAGCATTTTTTCCGTTTATGCATACGGTGATGCTAGTGTGGAAGCTTCCATGCGGAACGGAAATATTCGGGACGTCGGGTTTGTCGAATTCGATCAGATCGCGGTTTTAGGAGGCACAGTGTACCAATCTTTTTGCACGGTTGTTTGGGGACGACGGAGGGCGGAGTCGATCCGACCGGCGCGTTCCGACGGAGAAAAAAAATGAGCCAGTCCCGAAAGTTTTACGTTATAGTCCGAATCTATCTTTCACTATTCCTCCTCTCTATAGTCGCCATGAACTGCGCATCGGGGCCCGTATCCGGTCTACTCTATTCGAAGACTTCATTTCCGGGTACCATCAATCCGGATGTCTCGGTTCGTAGAGAATCGAGAGCCCAGGGTTGTATTCATAATTTCCTGACCCTTTTTTCCGTCGGCAATGCGGGAGCCGGTGAAATCGCATTTAAGAATGGAATTGCCCGGATTTCATTGATCGATCATTCTAGCATGCAAATTCTGACTCTTCTCTATCGAAATTACTGTACGATCGTAATTGGAGAGAAAGGATGAAGAGTTCGATTTTCCGTTTATCGTTCGTTTTGCTGATTGCATGCGCTTCCTGCACATCGACGCCGGAACCGGGCTGGATCTATACGAATAATAAGTATCATTTATCGACGGACTCCGCGGGACATACCGTCACTTCGGCTAGGATTTTGAAAAAGGGAGAATCCTGTACTTTCGGATCCGTCCTTTTTTACTTCGGTTATTACGGACAGCAGGTCTCTTTGAAGGAAACTCTCCTTAGGAGCAGGATTTCGAAAGTGGCTTTAGTGGATCGAAGTACCGAAAGCTATCTGATGGGGTTGGTTTATTTCGATTGCGTCGAGGTCTGGGGGGAATGATTCGAAACGGAAACCCTCTATCCCGGTTTCATAACCGGCATCGGGGAATTTTAATATTTCATACTATTTTTATCCTCTTATCTCTTTTTAACTGTATTTCTTTGCGAGTGTACGTCCCCCGTACATACCCCGATCCTCGCGACGGTTTCCTGCAATGGAAAAAATACAAAGATCTGGGAACGTTCGTGGCATCCGGTTCCATCGTCGAGCCGTCGATTAGTGTCGAGTTTCCCGAAGAATCGGCAACCCAGTTTGCTAAACGCAATCCTAGTTGGCTATTTTTGGCTCCGAATTATCTAAAGAACGAATACGGTCCGTTGACTTCTCTTATGAGAAAGGAATTTTCGGAGCATCCGGACGAGTACAAGGGAAACTATCGGGTCCTTATAAAGAAATTCGATTTATCTACGAAGGACAATTGGATCGTGCATCCGTTTACGAATCTTGTCCGCGTAAATTTCGAAGCGGATGTTTTTTCACCGGGAAAGAATGATCCGATTTGGCAATTTCGTTTTCAAGACAGTATCGAATCGGCCACTACGGACGCTATGTTCGTTATCTCCACGATTTCCGTCGTCGGATGGATTATTTATCTGCCATATCTCGGTTATAGGGGAAATCGCGAAGACCAATTGAATCAGCTCGGTCGAATTGCTCTATTAGAATTTTTTGAAGGATGGAAGCGTCATCCCGTGTTGGGTTCGTTCCATCCGTCGGGAAAGAGGGACTAGGATGAGCGGAACCAAGTTCTTAACCCTTCTTATTTTCGGCACCTTTTTGCAGTTCGGATGTCTGTATTCGGCCGAAAAAAGGTACACGATAGGACAGCCTTACGATCCAACCGAAGAATATTATTTTTCGGAAGATAATCCTCAGTTCGAGGAAGGGGTCCCGAATAGTTTCCTGGACGGGTTGGGGAATATCTTGGGGGTTTTGAGTAAAATCGTAATCGGAGACAAGCGAATGAGCAATCATAGAATCTCCGAGGAGACTAAGAATTTTTTAAAGGAATATATCAAAGATAATAATCTTAGCGATGTCAAGGTCCGCTTTAACCAATATTCTCCGGGTAGCGATTTTATGAGACTCTGGAGATCCAAAAACGTGAACCCTTTATTAAAGTGGACTTTCGGTTTGCTTACCTGGGTTATAGAACTGGTTTTTCCCGAACGAATTTTTGCGAATTGCGGCCTGCCATACGTATGCGGCGGGGATCATTATAATCCTTATACGAATACGATTCATATTTATTCCGATCTTCCTGCCGCAGCAGTACATGAGGGAGGTCACGCGAAGGATTTTTCACTCCGTAAATATAGAAGTTTATATACCTTCTCGTACATGATTCCGATCTTGGGAACCTTCTATCCGGAAGCCCGGGCGTCCGACGATGCCATTCGATATTTTCGATATCGATGCGATCTCGCGACTCAAATGCATGCATTCCACGTTTTATATCCGGCGTACGGATCCTACATAGGCGGGCAATTCATCGGATTGGTCGGGGTCATTCCGGGATATATCGTAGGGTCCAGGAGTGCTACGGAAGTTTTACGCCGAGAAGAGCCCCGCGAATGCCAAATCGCGAAAGAATTGGAATCTAAGAAAAAATAAATTTCCAAATTCGTAAGCCTTTCAGAGGACTGAAGACAGATGCGTTCGCTTTGCTCACGCTAGACAGAAGCTGCTAGATGTTGGAAAAGTTATAGAAGTAGAGGAAAGATCCCAGTGTCCTCATAAAAATCTTTCTGTAGAACATGGAAATTAGGTATACCAACCGGTCTGTCTTCTGCAGAGGACTGAACATTGATGAGCAAGGTTTCCCTGTTCTGGAGAAAGATTCCTACGGTACCAGCGGATTCTTCCCGAAGTCCTCAATTTTTTCATGGATAAACTCTTATCAAAAATCCGAGAGTTCCGGAAAACCGGTCTTAAGAACTTGCATTTTGTTCTTTATTCAATATTATTGTATATTTATTGTACAACTGGAAATAAATAGATTAAAAAATAAGCGATAAATCTAAATTCTGCTTGTTAAATAGAAGGCATGGCCATATCTTCCGGTAAGAGATGGAGGAATTTCTATGCTCCTGACAAACTATCAAACAGATTCGTTTTACGATGAGATGTTCTCGCCCGAAGGCGGGATTCGGCAAAGTTACCATATCCTGAAATCCAGAATCGAGGGAATGGACGACAAGGAGTTGTTCAAACGCAAAAGCTCTGCGGAAAAAGCTCTGCTCTCTTTGGGGATTACGTTTAACGTTTACGGTGATGATGAGGAGGAGGAGAGGATCATGCCTTTCGATATCATTCCCAGAATCGTAACGGCTCACGAGTGGAAAAAATTAGAGGAAGGATTAAAGCAACGAATCCGGGCGCTCAATCTTTTTGTTCAGGATATTTACGGCAAAGAAAAAATCATCAAAGACGGAATCATTCCTGCTGAAATCATTTATAGCAGCACCGGTTACTTAAAGGAATGCAAAGGGGTCGTTCCTCCTAAGGGTACTTGGATTCATATCACGGGGACGGATCTGGTTCGGGACGGAGACGGTAGAATGCTCGTGCTCGAGGATAATCTTCGATGTCCGTCCGGAGTCTCCTACGTATTAGAAAATCGTGAAGTTATGAAAAAGACGTTTCCGGAATTATTCGCAAGTCTTTCCGTTCGTCCGATTTACGATTATCCGATTCGACTGCGCGGTATGCTGGAACATATTTCCGGAAAACCCGGTCCGAATATCGCGGTTTTGACTCCGGGAATCTATAACTCCGCCTATTATGAACACAGCTTTTTAGCCTCCAAGATGGGAGTTCCTCTGGTCGAGGGAACCGATCTGACGGTTAAGGACGATAAACTTTACATGAGGACCACTCATGGATTAAAACAGGTGGATGTTCTTTATCGTAGAATCGACGATATCTTTCTGGATCCGAAGGTATTCCGTAAGGATTCCCTGCTTGGCGTACCCGGGATTTTCGAAGCGTTTAGAAAAGGAAACGTCGCTTTGGCAAACGCGCCGGGTACCGGAGTCGCCGACGACAAGGTAATATATTCTTTCGTGCCCGAAATCATTAAGTATTATCTGGGCGAAGAGGCGATCATTCCGAACGTCCCGACTTATCTTTGTTCGAGGGAAAAGGATCTGAAATATGTCCGCGAGAATATCGCGAATCTAGTCGTAAAAGCTGCGAACGGCGCGGGCGGGTACGGTATGATTATCGGTCCGGTTGCAAGTCAAACGGAACGGGAGGAATTCATTAAAAAGGTGAATGCGGATCCGCGAAATTACATCGCGCAGCCGGTGTTGAGTCTTTCCCGAGTTCCCACTTTGGTGGAGGATAAATTAGAGGGTCGTCACGTCGACTTGCGTCCGTTCATTCTTTATGGAGAAGATATCTATGTGATGCCCGGAGGGTTGACGAGAGTCGCTTTACGAAAAGGATCTTTGGTAGTGAATTCCTCCCAAGGCGGAGGATCCAAAGACACTTGGGTGATGGGTCAAGGATGAGTAAATAGGCACCGGGTAAAATTCCCGGCAAGCGGAACCGTAGTAAAAAACGAACTAGAGAGGTTTCCTATGCTGAGCCGAGTCGCCGAGTCCGTTTATTGGATGAATCGATACATGGAGAGAGCGGAGAATTATTCCCGCTTCCTCGACGTAAATTTCCAGCTTTCTTTGGATTTAAACGAAGATGCGAATCGTCAGTGGATGCCGTTGGTCTACACGACGGGAGATAACGAGCTTTTTACGAAGAAATATTCCCTTCCGACAAAGGAGAACGTCATCCATTTTATGAGTCTGGATATCGAAAATCCAAACTCTATTATGAATTGCTTAATTAGAGCCCGGGAAAACGCGAGAACGATTCGCGAGAATATCTCCACGCCTATGTGGGAAGTAATCAACGAGTTTTATCTTACTTTTAGGACGAGGAAGAGATTCGAAGAATCCGACATGCCAGGCATCGCGGAATTTTTTAAATCGATCAGGAATCAATGCTTATTATTTTACGGATGTCAAGAGGCCACTATTTCGCACGACGAAGTTTGGCACTTCGCGCTGTTGGGACGTTTATTGGAAAGAGCAGATAAGACGACTCGGATTCTGGATATGAAATATTTCATTTTGCTTCCGTCTCACGAGGAAACAGGATCGACTTTGGACCTAATTCAATGGCTTTCTCTCTTGAAATCAGCGAGTGCCCACGAGATGTTTAATCGGATCTATACGAGGATCACGCCTAAGAATATAGCTCAATTCCTGATCCTGGATAAGCTGTTCCCTAGGGCGATCCGATTTTGTTTATCCAAAACCTTCGATAGCTTAAAGATTCTAAGCGGTACCGACAAGGATTCATACGCGAACGAAACGGAACGTAAGGTAGGATTGTTGTTATCCGAAATGAATTACGCTTCCATCGACGAGATTTTCGGAACCGGCATGCATGAATATCTGGATCAATTGCAGGTAAGATTGAACGGTATCGCGTCGGAATTGGACGAAACGTACTTTAGGAATTGATATTTACGCATGTCCTTATTGGTATCTCTAACGCACGAAACATCCTACGAATACGACAAGGCGGTTTCCCTATCCCCGCATGTGATTCGTTTACGTCCGGCTCCCCATTCTAGGACCAAAATTATCTCGTATTCGCTTCAAGTGGAGCCGACCAAGCAATTCTTAAATTGGCAGCAGGACCCGTTCGGAAATTACCAAGCGAGACTGGTGTTTCCCGAAAAAACGAATAAGCTTCGGATACTCGTCGATCTAATCGCGGAAATTCAAGTCTTTAATCCGTTCGATTTTTTTCTGGAGCCGGATGCCGAAGAGGCGCCCTTTATTTATTCCGATTCTCTACGGAAGGAACTCCTACCTTATTTGAGCGCCAGTGACGGAAGTTACGCTTTGGCGAACTATATTTCCCAACTTCGGAAAGAAGGCATATTGCAGAAAGCTCGCACCGTCGATTACTTGGTCGGATTAAATCATCGAGTCTATGAAGATGTTTCCTACGTCATTCGCATGGAGCCAGGCGTGCAAACATGTACGGAAACGCTCGAAAAAAAATCCGGATCCTGTCGCGACTCCGCGTTCCTGCTGGTTCAAATTTTAAGACATATCGGATTGGCGGCGCGTTTCGTTTCAGGATATCTCATCCAATTAAAACCCGACGAGGTTCCGGTAGACGGGCCGGCCGGTCCGAGTACGGACTTCACCGATTTGCATGCCTGGGCCGAAGTATATTTGCCGGGGGCCGGTTGGGTAGGTCTCGATCCGACTTCCGGCCTGTTGACCGGGGAAGGTCATATTCCGTTGGCTGCCGTTCCCGAACCTTCCAGTGCTTCGCCGGTATTCGGATACTCCGATCCCGCAAATTCTAAATTCCAGTTTCATATGGCGGTAAAACGGATAAAAGAATCCCCCCGTGTTACGAAACCGTATACGGAGGAACGGTGGGAGAAGATTCTGAAATTAGGAAAGAAAATCGATGATAAATTAAGAAAAAATGATATTCGCTTATCGATCGGAGGGGAACCGACCTTTGTTTCGGATACCGACCGTCAAAATCCGCAATGGAATACGGATGCTCTCGGGACCGAAAAACTTTCCTTGGCGGAAGAACTTCTGGGAAATCTTAGAAAGAGATTCGCTCCAGGTTCGATCGTACAGGTGACCCAAGGAAAATGGTATCCCGGAGAGCCTTTGCCTCGTTGGTCTTTGAACACATTTTGGAGAAGGGACGGGGAAGCGCTTTGGCATGAAGAGGCGTATTTATCCTCGGTTAAGGAAAAAAAAGACTCCGACCGAGAGGAGGAGTTGGCCAAAGCGGAAGCGATCGGGGAGCAGATTTGCGGTTCCTTAGGAATTTCCGCCAAGCATCTAATACCGGTATTCGAGGACGGCTTCTATTATCTATGGAAAGAGGGGCAATTGCCGAAATGGGAAAAGCCCGAATCTCCGAAGGAGGACGATTTTTCTTTCGAATCGCTGGAGAGAAGGAGAGTTCTCTCCGTGTTGGAAAAGGATTTTAAATTAAAGAAGGGATTCGCTCTACCATTACAATACAATTATATTTTAAAGCATTGGGAAAGCTCGGAATGGAACTACCGTCGAGAGCGTCTATATTTAGTTCCGGGCGATAGTCCGGCAGGTTTACGATTACCCTTCGCTTCCATTGCGGATTCCTTCCGCCTTTCCGCAGTTCTTACTGATATCGCGGAACCGAGCGAGCTTCCTTCCTATAAAGATATTTCGAAAAAAGTGAAGGAGCGATCGCGAAAAGAGGGAAAATTTTATCCGAGCGGCAAAGACCTTCCGATTCGAAGCACTCTCGTAATCGAGCCCCGAGCAGGGGTTTTACATATATTTCTTCCTCCGATCGAACGGCTGGATGTTTGGTTGGATTTATTGTCCTCCATCGAAGATGCCTGCGTACGAACGAAGCAGCCGATCGTGTTCGAAGGATACGAACCTCCCCACGATACTCGATTGTGCCTTTTTAGGATTACACCCGATCCGGGAGTGATCGAAGTGAATCTACATCCTTCCTCGGATTTTGCGGAATTGGAGGAGAAGACCAGGATTCTTTACGAGGAAGCGAAATCCATCAAACTCAGTGCGGAAAAATTTCAACTCGACGGTCGACATTCGGGAACCGCAGGCGGAAATCATATTACGGTAGGCGCTATGACTCCCGCGGATAGTCCCTTCTTACGAAGACCGGATTTGTTAAGAAGCTTGGTCAGTTATTGGCAGCATCATCCGTCCTTATCCTACTTATTTTCGGGGTTGTTCGTAGGACCGACCTCCCAGGCTCCGAGATTGGACGAGGGTAGGGACGAGGCCTTGTACGAATTCGAATTGGCTTCAAAGCAAGTCGATGATAGGAAAAAGGACCTTCCCCCTTGGCTGATCGATAGATTATTTCGAAATTTGTTAGTGGACCTAACCGGAAACACGCATCGGGCCGAGATTTCCATCGATAAATTATATCCACCGTCCGGACCTCGATTGGGATTGGTGGAGTTAAGAGCCTTTGAAATGCCTCCGCATTACCGAATGAGCGTCGTGCAACAACTTCTCGTTTTATCCCTCTTAGGTCGCCTTTGGGAAAAACCGTACCAGAAGTCTCCCGTACATTGGGGAACGGAATTGCATGATCGGTTTTTACTTCCTCATTATGTATGGAACGATTTTAAGGGCGTCCTGAGGGATTTAAAAGATCACGGATATGCTTTCGAGGAGGAGGATTTTATCCCGTTCTTCGAGTTTCGCTTTCCCATTTACGGAACGCTCAAGAAGGATGAGATCTTTTTGGAGTTAAGACTTGCATTAGAACCTTGGAATGTACTAGGAGAAGAATCTTCTTCGTTCGGGACTACTCGGTCCGTCGATTCCGCAGTGGAACGTTTGCAAGTAAGGGTGGAAGGTTGGACGAACGAACGCTTTCAACTGGCCTGTAATGGGGTGGAAATTCCGCTGCGGCCAACGGGTAAGCTCGGTGAGGCGGTTGCCGGTGTTCGCTTTAAAGCCTGGAATCTCCCATTTACTCTCCACCCGAACTTGCCGGTTCAAAATCCTCTAGTGTTCGATATTTGGGATACCTGGTCGAATCGGCCGGTAGCAGGGTGTAGATATTATGTTTCTCATCCCGGAGGGCGAGCCTACGAGACGTTTCCGGTAAATTCCTTCGAGGCCGAAAGTCGCAGGATCTCGCGCTTCTTCCCGGATGGACATTCCGGGGGCTCTAAATCCTCACCGCGGAAACTTGCGAAGTCCCACCCTTATACGTTGGACCTTAGATGGGTAGATAAGAGCCTTTGATTTTTCTATAACAGGTTCAGTCTGATTTTTGTCAATTTTTGAGAATCTTTCTCAAAAACACTTGTCCTCAGAAGGCCCTAGTTAATCTTGATTCTCAGATCCAAGTTTAATAACGTCTGAGGCGAAACGATGAATCGTTCGGGTTTTCGTTCCTTTGGGGAACTTCCTTTCAAAAGATCCTATTATTTGCGTAGAATTTTTTCCGGTTGCGGAACCATTCTTACCTCCACCATTCTATTTTTCTCCGTGCTTTCCTGCAATCCTAGGAACGCGTCCTCGAGTGATTCTTCGCTTGTTAACGGATTTCTCTATGCGATGTTTAATTCCTACGATCCTAAGCCCTTTTTGCAAAACATGGGTCGGAATATTATTCCTCCATTATATGCCGACCTAAATAGTAAGGCTCAGGATTTAGTGACGAAAGCCACGGCCTTGTCCTCTTGTAACGCGGGTACTCTCTCTAATGTGCAGGCTTCCTGGCTTGCGAATATTTCCGCAGTAAAAAAGGTCGAGCTATATCGCTTCGGGCCTTCCAATACATATTATCCTCTATTCGATGCTTGGCCTGGAGAAGCGACGAAGACGGTCAGTCCGGAATCGCCGCCAAGTAACGGCGATATGGACGATTTGGATGCATCTCCCGGCTTCTCCGGTACGGCAGCAGCCTATATCGGCACTTTAGATAAGGATGCGAAAGGTCTCCCCGCTATCGAATATGTCATTTATGTAAAGCCTGCCAGTTACGGTGCTAGTGCTCTTTCCTGCTCGGACATGAGTGCGAGTCGCTACCAACTTTTATTGGCATTAGTGAACGATTATGCGGCAAACGTTGCCGCTCTTGCCGCCGCCTGGGCTCCGAACGGTGCCTCCCCGTACGGGGAACAACTCGCGACAGCCGGGAACGGGTCAACGGTTTTTCCGAATTCTGCGGGAGCATTCAATACGGTCTTTGCCAGCGCTATTCGGGAATTAAGCACGATGAAGGACGGCAAGTTGGAAGCGCCCGCCGGCCTTGCAAAAGGAGGAAACGGGTCCGTTATCAATCTTAGTTTGTCGGAGTCCCGTTTTTCGGGCAACAGCATACAGAACCTTCGGAACAATCTTTCTTCCTTCAAGACGTTCTACTTAGGGGGCGGGGGGATCGGTCTGTCCGACTATGTAACTTTTTATAGTCCTAGTCTGGATACCCAAGCAAGGACTCAAATTTCCCTCTTAGAATCCACGTTAAATTCGTTTAACAGTGTTGGCGCAGGTAATATGGCCGCAATCATACAAGCCGTGACTCAATTAAATACCTTACTGACGATTTTGAATACGCAACTCGCGGCTATCGTGGGTAGCGGCGTCGTATCAGGAAAGACAGGGGATGGGGATTGATGGCGTACAAATCCCATTTGCGTACGCTCATTCTATGTTTATTCCTTCTTCTTCCGATCGCCGCGATCCTTTCCCAACCGAACGGGAACAACGGAGAAGAAAAGTCTAAGGACGGAACCGAAACCAAGGAGCAGCCTTCCAAGGAAGAGGAAGATATCAACGAAAAGCGGCGTAGGTTTTTAGAAAGCGGACAGATCAACGTGATCGGATCCAAGGACGAGGATCTAAAAAAAATTCCCGGATCGGCTAACGTCATCGGAAAGAAAATTCTGAAGGAAACGAGTCCGATCGATTCGATGGAAGCTTTGAGAAGGGTTCCCGGTGCGACGATTCGATACCAAGATGCGGTGGGTCTTACGCCGAACATCGCGTTTCGAGGAGTGAGCAACGAGGAATCTCGGAAGACTCTCATTTTAGAAGACGGTGTTTTTACTTCTTTGAGTCCGTACGGACAACCCGAAAGTTATTTTATTCCTCATATAGATAGAATGGAAAGAGTGGAGGTCGTTAAGGGTTCCGGTTCCATCCTGTTCGGTCCCACGACTCTAGGTGGTATCGTCAATTTCGTGACTCGAAAGCCGCCCGAAAAACCGACTCTAAACTTGAAATTGATCGGGGGGACCAACGGTTACGCTTCCAATTTGGTTCAGTACGGCGGAACGGTTCAGAACACGAATACGGCTTACGACGTTTCCTATTTACATACCCAAGGAAACGGATATAGAAATTACCAAGGTTTTAACGTTAACGACTTTAACGTTAAACTGATGCAAAAAATCGGAGACAAGGATACGGTTTTTTTAAAGTATCAAGTCTACCAACAAGATTCGCAAGCCACGTACCTGGGATTAACCCAAGGATTATATTGGAAAGACCCGAAAATCAACCCGGCTCGTTTCGATAGAAAACACATAGAGCGTCAAGCTGCAGTTATCGGTCACGATCACGCGTTCAGCGAAAATTGGAAATTGATTACCCGTTCGTACTGGACCAATGTGGGATTCGATTTTAAGCAGGAATCCTATTCTTATAATAGCGCGAACGAGCTGGGGCTCCCGACTCCGCCGACCGGAAACGTTTTTGCCGTGTATGCTCCCGCGCCGATCGGAAACCGTCCCGGGGATGTGATTTATATGTTGAATACCACTCCCAATCGACACCAATTTTTTCGGACTGGCGGATTGGAATCGAAACTGGAAGGTAAGTTTGTTACCTTCGGTCTAGAACACGAAATCTCCGTCGGTGCAAGGGCACATTACGAAACCGTAAACGCCGCTTATAATCAATTTCCGTATCCGACGATGAACCAAGGACTCACGACTCAACAGCAG
Organism: Leptospira inadai serovar Lyme str. 10; assembly: GCF_000243675.2. Classification (NCBI taxonomy): domain Bacteria; kingdom Pseudomonadati; phylum Spirochaetota; class Leptospiria; order Leptospirales; family Leptospiraceae; genus Leptospira; species Leptospira inadai. The sequence continues at coordinate 563,961 of NZ_AHMM02000015.1, forward strand.
ACCCGGAATGCGAAAGCGTATGCTACGTACGTTCAGGACTCGATTAAGCTGACCGAACGATTGAAAATTATTCCGGGAGTGCGTTATGAATATATTTCCCAGGGAGTATACACTCATCGAAAATTCGCCACGACTACGGATGTAGCTTACGGATTGGCCACTACGGTCGGACAAAATATTCTCGTAAATCAGGCCAATGAAAGTTATACGAAAGTGGTTTTACCGGGCTTCGGGATTACCTATGATTTGATGGAAAAGTTCATGTGGTTTGCGGGGGCTCATACCGCCTTTGCTCCACCTTCCTTCTCCACCATCTTGAACCCCTCGTTAGGGTTAGGGTATAAACTGAACGCGGAAAGATCCAATAACTACGAAACGGGTGTTAGAGGAAATATTACAAAATACTTTTATACTCAAGTAAGCACATATGCGTTATTCTTTTCCAACCAGATTGTGAACACGAATGAAGCCGGTTCCTCGATCGGGGCGGTTCCTATCAACGCCGGGAAGTCGGTAAACCGCGGTGTGGAAAGTAATTTCGTATTCGATTTCGGGAAATTCGCCGAGTCCCGCTGGGAGATACCTCTCGAAATCGCGTATTCTTATACTCATGCGATTTCGACGACATATGTTCCGGTAGGAACGATTCAAAATTCGGACGGCACGGTTAGCGTAACCAATCAACCGTTATTCAGCGTCAATTCCTCCGGAAACGTGATCAAAGTGAATACGAGCGGAAACTATCTGCCGTATGTTCCGATGCAGACGGTCATTACTGCGATCGGCTTCAAAAGCCCCCGCGGGTTTTACGCAAGAGTCGAATACCAACATTTCGATAAACAGTATTCCGATTTGCAAAACACGAAAAATCAGAGTGCTGACGGTAGCCAAGGAGTGGTGCCGGCGTACGGGATTTGGAATGCGGACTTCGGATACGAGCTCCCCGGAGGAAGGTGGTCGATATTCGTGAATGGCAAAAATCTTGAGGACCGAGTTTATATTTCGGGAAGACTCCCGGTCGGAATCCAGCAAGGACCGTACCGTCAGATCAATATAGGGGCCACGCTGAAATTGGATTAAATTTCCGCTCCGTTTCGGAGGAGGGTTCGGGAGCCTCCTCCGGAATTCGTTCTTGCCGTTAAAAAAGGACCTATAGATTTGCTCCTAAGGGGCTTTTCCTCCGCGTAAAAACGATCTCGGGTAGTTCGAAAGGATGGAAAAAATCCGGACCGGACCGGAAAATGACTCTCGGAAGATGAGCCAGCAAGCTTCCCAGAACAATAGTCTCTTATCCGGGTATTTTCCCGTCTCCGGAATTTTTGACGAGGTATGCTCTCATCAAGGAACACCTCGCGAAAAATACGATTTTCTTCTTCGGTCTTTCGATCATTTAGGTCCTTCGGAATTACGTCGTAGAAAGGAAGACAGTCTCAGGATCCTTCGCGAGAACGGCGTCACGTATAACGTTTACGGCGACGACCGTGAAAGAATCTGGTCCTTGGATTTATTCCCGCTTTTAATGGAAAGCAAAGAGTGGGATCAAATCGAAAGGGGTTTGATCCAACGATCCGAATTACTGGATGAAATTCTCAAAGATGTTTATGGTCCTCGAAAACTTTTATACGAACGTAAAATTCCCCCGCAAGTGCTGTTTCATTCCGGCGGATTTTTACGCGCTTGCTCGCCGATTTACGATAATTCGACGTTTCGATTGGCGTTCGTCGCAACGGATATTAGTCGGGATAGGGACGGTAATTTTTTCGTAATCGGAGATAGAGTTCAGGCTCCGTCCGGTTCCGGTTACGCTCTCGAAAACCGTATCGTTTTATCCAGGATTTTTCCTTCCGTTTATCGCGATTCTCAAGTTCATCGGGTTGCCCTATATTTTAGATCCTTAAGAAAAACATTATATAATTTGTCTCCTGCAAAGGATCGCGATCCGTTGATCGTACTTTTGACGCCCGGCCCCGGAAATGAAACGTATTTCGAACACGCCTACTTGGCCGGATATCTCGGCTTTACTTTGGCTCAGGCCGAAGATCTGACCGTTCGTGAAAATAAGGTTTTCCTAAAAACGGTGGAAGGCTTACAGCAGGTGGACGTTATTTTTCGTCGAGTCGACGATTGGTTTATGGATCCGCTCGAACTAAAGGGAGATTCCTTATTGGGAGTTCCCGGAATCCTAGGAGCGGTAAGAGCAGGGACGATCGTGGTCGCGAATCCTATCGGCTCGGGTTTTCTTGAAAATCGCGCTTTGCATGCTTATTTACCCGCATTATGTAAATTTTATCTAGGTGAGGATTTAATTCTCCCGAACGTAACGACTCATTGGATGGGGGAAGAATCGTCCCGAGCGGAAGTTTTTTCGAATTACGAAAAATACGTTTTAAAACCCGCCGTTCGCTCTTCCTTCGAGCCTTCCGTATTTTTGTCCCAACTTTCTCCGTCAGAGCGCGACGACTGGAGAGCAAAAATTAACGCCAAGCCGGAGAAATACGTCGCTCAGGAAATTCTAAGCGGATCAACCTGCCCGGTTTTCTCCGGAAATTCGGAAGGATTACTGGTAGGAAAATCCGTTTTAAGGACTTTTTCCTGCCTGTCCGAAAACGGATACTCGAGTATGCCCGGCGGGTTAGTTCGTGTAGCGCCGAAACATGACGAGCTTATCGTTACGAATCAAAGAGGGGCCGTATCCAAGGACCTCTGGATCTTATCTTCGGAAGAAAAGAAGGATATCACTCTTCTTCCGGGCAATGTGGAACGAATCCCTCTCAAACGAAAAGGGGGAGGGGTTCCGAGTCGCGTCGCGGACAATATGTTCTGGATGGGACGTTATGCGGAACGCGCGGAAAATATGGCTAGGCTCGTTCGAGAAGGAGTCAATAAAATTCTCGAATCGGAAGAGTCCTACGAAAGAGACCAGTCCTCCGTTCTCCTCGGAATCTTAAGCCAAGTTTCGAATTTTTCCGGAGGATTCGACGAGGCAATCGGGTCCGGGTCCCTGGAAGCGATCCGCGATAAAGTCTACGAAATGGTTACCTCGCACTACTCGTCGGGAAGTATCCGTCACGATTTGAATTTCTTTGTCCGAACCACTAAATCCGTCCGGGACCGCATCTCCGACGATACCAGATATTTGATTTCACAGATTGAAAGCGAATCTCCGAGCGATTCTTCCTACGGAGAAATTCTAGAATACCTGCAAATATTAGTCACTCTTCTTTCTTCCTTATCCGGATTATCCTCCGAGAACATGAGCCGCGAGACCGGATACCACTTCCTGGATTTGGGAAAACGGCTGGAGCGCTCTCAATTCTTAGCAAGAGTATTGCTTTCCGTAATCGACCGGACGACTCTTTATAATAAAGGGATTTTCGAGAGTCTATTAAACGTAAATGATATTCGAATAACGTATCGCAGAAGATATAAATATAGGATCGAAGCGGAGTCGGTAATCGATATTCTATTATTCGACGAGACGAATCCTAGGTCTCTGGCTTATCAATTATCCCGGATCCGAGAAAACGCGTTGATGATTCCCGGAATCAACGGGGAGCTTCCGGAGGAAGTTCGACTTTTCAACGAACTTGTGGCTAGATTTAAGGAAGAGGATGCCAAACGATTATTCGAGTACGCCGATCCGGCGGGAGGTTTGCGACGCTGGTTGGACGATATCTTCCTACAGTTGAAAGCGGTGGCGGATGCGTTCGCTAAGAAGTATTTCCGGTACGTGGAAAATCAGGTTCGCCTGGGAGGACCGTATGGCTGAATATTCGGTACGCCATCTGACGCATTATACATATGAAAAGCCGGTCGCGCATTGTTTAAATTTGGCTCACCTATGTCCCGACTCTAACGATCGTCAGATTTGCCGGGAACTCAGGATCACTGTCGAGCCGAAACCTAAGCTAACCGAATTTCGGAGAGATTATTTCGGAAATACGGTTTATTCTTTTTCCGTAGACGAACCTCATACCGTTCTTTCCGTCCTCGCCGAGGCTAAAGTATCCACGAATTCCGTCCCTACTCGGTTTTCAAACTCTCCTACAGGCTACGAGGTTTTACGGTCCCTGAACGATTGCTCCACAAAAGAGGAAATGGAAGCGCTCGAATTTATCGGGGATTCCCTATTCGTTCTTCGATCCGAGGTATATTCCGAATTCTTAAACCGTTTTCTCCCTTTGAATAAACCCTATTTGGAAGCGGTATTGGAATACGTGATGCGGTTCCGGGAAGAATTCAAATTCAAAGCGGGGAGTACGAATATATATACGCCTTTGGAAGAAGTGCTGGATAAAAAAGAGGGAGTTTGTCAGGACTTCACTCATTTATCCATCGCCGCGTTTCGCTCCATGGGATTTCCTTGTCGGTACGTATCCGGTTATATCGAAACGTATCCGCCGCCCGGCAAACCGAAATTAAGAGGTAGCGATGCGACGCACGCTTGGATCTCCGTTTACTGTCCGGGATTGGGTTGGTTTGATTTTGATCCGACCAACGGTAAAAGCATAACGGAAGAATACATTTATACTTCCTTGGGGCGGGATTTTTCCGATGTTTCTCCGCTACGAGGAATCCTTTTCGGCGGCGGAAAGCATAAATTAAAAGTCGAAGTGGATGTGATTCAATCGGGCGGGTCAGAAGGCTGAGGACAGAGGACAGAGGACAGAGGACAGAGGACAGAGGACAGAGGACAGAGGACAGAGGACAGAGGACAGAGGACAGAGGACAGAGGACAGAAAATTATTCCTATTACCCTGACAACAATTTTTTAAAAACGAATTATGTTGGAGCGAGGTGTTACTGGATTTTCGATGCGGGGGTATCAGGGGGGTGACAGCTCAAGTGTGTAAATGACTTGTTAATAAATTAAAAAACATAGTAGATTCTTCCTCCTACCCCAGCCTTTCCAACATCTAGCAGCTTCTGTCTAGCGTGAGCAAAGCGAACGCGTCTGTCCTCTGAAAACGAATTATGTTGGAGCGAGGTGTTACTGGATTTTCGATGCGGGGGTATCAGGGGGGTGACAGCTCAAGTGTGTAAATGACTTGTTAATAAATTAAAAAACATAGTAGATTCTTCCTCCTACCCCAGCATTTCCAACATCTAGCAGCTTCTGTCTAGCGCGAGCGAAGCGAGCGCATCTGTCTTCAGTCGTCTGTCCTCTGAAAGCGAACGCGTCAGTCTTCTGACCTCTGAAAAGAAAACCCTCCTTTTTAGGGGAGGGCAATGCTGGGATCAGGTACAGTGAATTCTTATACTAGGGCCAAATCTCCGGATACGAAACGCTTCCAGGTCTTTAATGCCACTTTGAAATCAGACTGAGCGTCTTTTACGGCCTTTTTATCGACTTCCTCTTTTTCGGTTTTGAGAGCGAGTAAGCGAAGTTGTCTTTCCTGCACGGTCTTACGCAGGGATTCCAATCTTTCTTCGAATCCCGGAGCTAAAGATTCGGATTTAACTTCCAGTTTGTTACGAAGCCTCTTTTCATCCATGATCATTTTCTTACGAAGAATCTGCTCATCCGAGATGGTCTTTAGATCGCTTGCAAGTCCTAGATAGGAAAAGATATTAATCAGCCATTTGGTCGGATCATAATCGTGCCAGCGGATTCCGTTTCTATAATCCGCCTGGAATTCGTGATGGTAGTTATGGTATCCTTCCCCGAAAGTGAAGAGAGCGATGAACCAATTGTCCTTAGCGGTGTGCTTATCCGAATACGGTTGAGCTCCCTTGTAATGCGCCAACGAGTTGATGAAAAACGTGAAGTGGTGATTGATCGCGACTCTAAGAGTTCCCACTACGATCAGTCCGCCTAGCCAGTCTCCCCAAAGCCCGCAGACCAGCATCGGCAAAATGAAATTCATGAAAATCGCAACCGTATAATAATGATCGTGTTGGAATTTGACCCATTTATCTTCCCAAAGATCCGTGACATTGGTCGGTTCTCTGTAGCTTCGATCCTTAAATAACCAAAGGATATGGGCATGCCAAAAACCTTTGGTGATCGAGTAAGGATCTTCGTCCTTATCCACATATCTATGGTGAATTCTGTGATCGGAACTCCATTCGATAACGGATTGTTGAAATGCGGCGGCACCGAAGAAAATATAGAAAAGACGGACAGGAAGAGCCGCTTTATAGGCTCTATGCGAGAAAAGACGGTGATACCCGGCCGTTATCGAAAGCCCCGTTGCAACTAGCATAAAAGCGAATGCAAGCCAAGTATAGGTCGGTATTCCTCTCGTTAAGAGAAGTGCGGCCGTGCCAAACACCCCGATAATCGGAGTGGCTATCAGAAAGATGGTAGTTTTTAGCGCAATTTTTTTCGTTTGTTCCATATCGGTAATCCGGTCTTGGTTTGCTTTATATGAGCGAAAGCCGTTCGGTAGGTTGCGGAAAAGTTTCCGTTTTTCGGATTTTTTCCGAATTTAGAAAAAGCGGTTTTTCGTTCGGAGATCGTTCTTATTATGGAAAAGCGGCCCGAAACACCGCGGAGGATGCAAAGGTGAGAGAGGAATTATTTAGACTCGTACAGAATCACGCGTATCGATTTAGGGAAGAACCCTTTACGTTGGCAAGCGGAAGAAAGTCTAGACATTACTTTAATTGCAAGGAAATCACGTTGCACCCGGAACGATTGGAACTGCTATGTAGATATATTGTGGAAAGACATATTCCGAGCTCGGGATTGTCCGAACAGGAAGCTTACGGCGGTCTAACCATGGGGGCGGACCCGATTTGCTACGGAATCGCTCTTGAATTCAGACGACAGACCAGAAACGTATTTCCCTTAATCGTCAGAAAACAAGCGAAGGAGCATGGAACAAAAAATCTGGTGGAAGGCGCTGTGAATGCGGTGAAGTCCTGTGTGGTCGTGGACGACGTGATAACCACCGGCGGTTCGACTCTACAGGCGGTAAAGAGTCTCCGGGATTCCGGCTTGGATGTAACGGCTTGCATCTGTATTTTAGATAGGGAAGAAGGCGGAAGGCAAGCGATCGAAGCGGACGGAATTCGAGTACATCCTATTTTTAAAAAATCGGAATTCGGAAATTTGGAGTAAGCAATGGCAAGCTACACGTACGACGTTCCTGCTTTTCGTAAAAAATTGATGCAGCGGACCGGAATGGTGGTCTTCGTGTTCCTGCTTTTTTTAGGCGTAAATTTTCACCAAGTTTCTCCGGAGAGTCGGGAATCTTTTTTGACGATGTTTGCGGTTTTAGGCGGGCTTTTGATTTTTTTACTCGTTAAGAATTATTCGAGACAATTAAAAACTTTAGAAGGTTCTAAAGTGGAATTATCCGGAAACAGTCTCAAGCAATGGAACCCTAAAGGTCAATGCATGGAATTCGATTTGCGGGAGGTGAACGGAATAGAGAAGGATACGTTTAGAGGATACCAACGAATTCTGTTAATCACAAAACAAGGAACGTACGTCCCGATTTTGAATTTAGAGTCGATGGACGAGTTTCTTGCCGAATTGGAAAAAAAATCCGGTAAAAAAGCGGTGGTCTTCGACGAGGATTCCCGCGTTCTCACTTGGAAAACACCTCTCGCATTCCTACCGACGTTCGGAACCATCCTGGCTTATTTATTCGGTCCTTGGCATCTGAAACTGGATGCGATTTATATAGTCGCAACTGCCAACACTCTTTTGTTCTTACTGTATTGGCCTAAGGATAGAATGAATACGGGCCAAACGGCGCGAAGAAGATACATATTCACACTTCTGATCCTTTTAATCGTGCTGGTTGCGAGATATTTCGGATTGGTTTAACCTGGGCCTATCGGGCCCGAATTCGTGATTCCTTTTAGGATGTTCATTTTCTTCTGAGCTAATCGGCGCAGCTCCGTCATTTCCGATAAGAAATTATTGAGTAGAGGATCCAGGTGAACGTGACTTTCCATTACCTGCAGCGTATCGCGGACGAATTTTAATTCATCGTATTCCGCTATCTTTCCGCCTTGAATGAGTTTTTTAACCGTATCGAATTCGTATTTTCTGAGGTGAATTCGAATCAGGAACTCGGAGGAGAACTTCGAGGTCAATCTGGACCAAGGGTTTTTGGGATTGATAAGAATTTCGTTGGAAGCGACTCTATCCGCGGCTCGCTTCGTTCCGTGACTTCCGATCGACGGACCGATTTCATATTCGGGAATGTCTCTTGCTATCGTAGCGGGAGTTCCCGATTGTTCCAGTAATGCGGCAAGATTATTTCTACGACGTGCGTCCTCATATTCGTTCGGGGCTGCAGTAAGGACTCTCTGATATTCTTCCAGCATGACGACGACGTTTACATATCGTCCTAACGGAGTGTTATTATGCTCCTTGATTTTAGGAAACAATTCGCGGGTGATTTGAAAGGGGGACTTCCGTTTATAATAAGTAGCTTCGTAGGCTTTCTCTAATTTTTTCTCCGAATACGACCTAAGGTCGCTTACGATTTTGGAGTCGGCATAGATGTAGGCATCCACTCCCGGGTCCTGATTTTTAGCGTTATGGGCCGCGTCGGGAAGAACGACTTTAATGATGAAAATATATTTCGCTTCCCGTAATACCTCCAAGATTTCTCTGATTTGCGCGGTTTCCCTGGAAAAAAAAGACATCATATCCTTGAGGAAGGTATCTGAGTAGGGAATTCGGTTATCCTCTTGAGCGTTGACCTTTCTTATTTCTTCGGCTAATTCAAGGGCGGTTGCGAGCGAAGTTCCCATCGTTTTGGTAGCTTAATTCCCTCTATTTTTCAATCAAGAGAGATTTAACTCTTTTTCTATGCTAGTCGTCATACGAAGTAATTTAAATTCTTCCTATTCCGGACTTAGTTTAAAATTCAAACGTTTCAGAATGCGAAGGGGATAAAAAGAAGCTAGCCAACCCAAAATCGGAGCCGCGATCATGATCGTCATGGGCATCCAAGGGAGAAATGTGAACGTCAAAGTCCAACCGAATGCATTTCGGTTTATCACATAAAGGATGATCGGGGCCATAACTAAGGAGGCTAGAATTCCGAAAATCGCGCCGAAACCGGTTAAGAAAATGGCTTCGGCCCGAATAATCGCGGCCAATTGAGAGCGGGAGGCGCCTAAGTATTTTAGCAAACCTAGAAGTCTTTGTTTATCGAATAAATTATGCATCAAGGATGACAGGAGAGAGATGAGAGTGATGAATAGCGCCGTGATTTTTAAGGAATCCAGAACTCTAAAAACTTTGTTCACTTCGTACAAATAGAGCTCCCGAAGCTGGGAGGAATCCAAGAGAGCCAGATCGGAGAAAGTCGGGTCGGACGCGAATAATCTCCGTAATTCTTGCTTTGCGGTTGCGACTCCTTCTTTGGTCTTAAATTCGTTTTTCAGAAAAAGTTTGATGGAATTCAGGGAACGAATTCCGAATATTTTTTCGTAGGAACGAATATCCATCATAACGGTTCCTCTCTCGGAGAAGAAATGCTCCTTGATTCCCCGAACGACGAATTTTTTCGGACCGGTGGGAGTTCCGGAAATAAGCGAGTCCCCCACTTTCAATTTATGGAGGAATGCCATATTGGAAGAAACGAGAATATCGGTTTCCTCCCGAACTAATTTTTCAGGACCGTCGCTTCTCGCAGCGTATGCATCGAAATCGTAGGCGTGAACGGTAAAAACTCCCTTATCGGTTTCAAAGCGGGTATTTACCAAAAAACCGTCAAGATAAGCGGTGATCTTCAAATCCGCGATTTTTGCCAATAGGTTTCTCGGTACGCCTCCGTGTATTCCGGAATAAAAAAAGCGGTTGTTGATGACCGTAATGTCCGATGGAAATTCGGAGTCCACCCAGTCGTTCAGCGACCGCTTATAGCTATCGGTTAAAATTGTCAAACAGAGAACTAAGGAAACCGAAAGCATGACGGTCGCCGCAGTTAGAGTATTTCTTCCCGGATTTTCCTTCAATTCCTCCAGGCCGATTTTTAGAAAAGGAAAGGTAGAATCCCCTTTTTCTAATAGGAGAATCAGCATACTCGTGATCGTTTTTATGCAGAAAGGGAACGTGAGGGTAATCCCGATTACGATTCCGCCGATTCCTAAAAGCCCGGGCAGCGGGAGTTTCCAAGGCGATGGTATATTCGAAATTCCTAAAGAAAGAATAAATAATGCGATTCCGGCAACGGCGAATTTCCTACCCTCGAACGTGGAACTGCCTTTGGATGCGTCCCTTAAGATGGAGAGAGGAGTTATCTTGCCCGCTCTAGACGAAGGAATCAAAGCGGAAAAAACGGATCCTGCAATTCCGACTAGCAAAGCGATAGCATAGTCGGCGGCAGGTATCGAGCCGTATGTGGATAAAAAGGATCGATCTACAAGAGTGGATTCCGGTCTAAAAAAATCCAAACTGGAAAAGAAAGCGCCGATGCCTAACCCTAAGATGCTGCCTAAGATCCCTAAAATCAAAGATTGACTTAAAAATAAAAACGTGGCTTTTCGATGATCTAACCCGAGAGTTCTTAGGATTCCCAATTCCCTCTCGCGACTTAAATAAAGACCGGACATGGTGTTTGAGACCATAAAGAAAGCGATTAGAAGAGAGATGAACGAGATGACCAAAAGATTCAGTTGAAAGGATCGAAGCGCATTCGCCGATTTTTCCTGAATCTCACGGGATGTTTCGACCTGAAAATTTCCGCCCAGGTCTTCCGTTAGAATTCGCTTCATATAGGCCGTGTCGTCTTCCGAACAACGCAAGAGTAGATAATCGGGCCCTTTTTCGGTGTCGATATTCGCGGATGCGAGAGAAAAATCCTGAAAGACCAAAAATCCTCCTTCCGTTTTAATCGGTAGATAGTCTCGGATTTCTCGATTGGTTCCGTCCAACAAAAGATCGAAGGGTTTTCCCTTATAGCGATCCCAAACGGCTTGAGAGACGAACGTCGTGTTGTCGGGAGATGCTGTCCTTGTTCTCTCGTCCTGTTCGAGCAGGGATTTTCCCGGTGTCTCTTTAATCAAATCTATGGCTAGGTAAAGAACCCTTAAGTTGTCCGATGCGATCGCTTCGCGTTGGCTCCTCGGTAGGATATTCGTGATTTTACGAAGTCTTGGATCATTATAAATATATGATATTGTGTCCCAAGAGATCGTCTGGCCGGGTTGCGAGGCTCCGACCTTGAGTTTATAATCGCCTCGAAAATAACCTAACGAAAAATCGATTAGGGATCGTTCCGCTTTTCCCGCATTGGTGGTAGTGGATAAAAATAATCCCACGCCTAAGGAAATTCCCAGTAAGGCGAAAACCACGCGCGGGATATGGGTTCTAAAATATTCGAATAGAAAAAGTAAATAAAGACTCACCGAAGGATTTCTTCCTCCTGATAGATTCGTCCATCCTTCATTCTCAATCGGATCTCACCTTTCGCTCCGATTTCCCTATCGTGGGTGACTAGGATGAGCGCGAATTTTTCCTTCTCTTGGAGTTCCAGCAAAAGCTCTAAGACTTTTCCCGCATGGACCGTATCCAAATTTCCGGTCGGCTCGTCCGCCAAAACGATACTAGGTTTTTTACTTAAAGCTCTTGCTATTGCGACTCTTTGTTGCTCTCCTCCGGAAAGTTCGTCCGGTTTATGAGTCCTTCTGTTTGCAAGGCCGACCCTTTCTAACGCTTCCTCCGCAATCGAACGGGCGGCCTTTCGTCCGAACCCGGAAATATACAAGGGTAGAGCGACGTTCTCTATCGCATCCAAATAGGGGAGGAGGTGGAAAAATTGGAATATGATCCCGGTGTCGTTTCGACGGTATTCCGTAAGTTCGGATTCCGAAAGTTTCGTCAGATCGAATCCGTTCACCCATACTTCTCCGGAGTCGGCCGAATCGATTCCGGAAAGAATATTCAAAAAAGTTGATTTTCCCGAACCTGAAGGTCCCATCAAGGTAATGAACGCGGTGGGAAGATCGATATCGATCCCGTTTAGAACGGGCGTCGTTACTTTTCCCGTTTTATATTCTTTCTTAAGATTGCGGACGATGAGTCGATCGGGTGCTCCGAGCATACGACTATTTTCGTCCCCGGTGTGCGAATGCAAGGAAAAGAACCGGATAGTCGAAAGATTAAATAGTTTGAAGTCTAATTAAATAATCGACTATGCGATGAACGATCGATTCTATTTCGTGATTCGGGCAAAATCGATCCCTTGATAATAATGGCGAAGAATTTCGGTATAGGAATAATTTTGTTTTGCCATTCCGAAACTTCCCCATTGACTTAATCCCACTCCGTGCCCTGATCCCATTCCTTTAACTAGGAAGCCGTCGTGCTCGCGTTTGATCCCGAAGCGAAGCGATTTTACGGAAGAGCCCAATAGGCTACGGAACTCTTTCCCTTTGATTCGACTCGTTCCTTTCGAGCCTATGACTTCCATCAAATCCACTCTTCCGGACGGGGTTCTGGATAAAATTTGGACGGAATGTATACTACCCGCTCCCAGGGACACTAAGGCCTGATCGATTTTATCCTGATTGAGGACTTCCTTCCAGACGAAATTATCTCCTGCGTCGTCGAAGCGGGACGAAACCGATTCCAGATAGGGAAGTCTTTTACCGCCCCAAACTTGATCCGGGGTCTCCGTTTTTCCCCCGCTATTCGAATGGAAAAAAGTGTGAATCGGATCCTCGTCGAAAACCGCCAAAACGCCTTCGGTTTCGCGAACCGCTTTCGTAGTTTTCGGATTTTCCTTATCTAAGCCGGCGTATGCTTGGGAACTTACCGTCGCTTCCACATCGTAGGAAGAATCTTTCTTATTCAACATTTCGCGAACCGCATAGGTTCTGGAGCAGATCGCCTGCGCCTTCAATGCTTCCGTAGGCCAAGTGGCGGGAACCTCCGAAGGAACCACCGCGTACAAATATTCTTCCAAGGGAACCGCGTTGATGATAAGCGAAGTACCGGATCTATCCGGTTGTAGAATAATTTCCCCTCGATATCGTTTCCCCTTGAATTCGATTCCGGTAGTTTCGGAGACGAAGCGGATCGGAGCCTTGATTTTTCGAGCGTCGATGGAAACGATATCATATGCGCGCTTGATCAAAAGATCGTTTACGTCGAATACCGAAATGGTTCCATCCGCTTTTATGATCAGATCGGAATCTGTTTTTCCCAATAGCACTCGGATCTTATCCACCGACTTCATCTGATGGGGAGGATTCCAGGGCTTAATCACGACGGTGTTGCAGCCGATCGCCAGCGAGATAAGTAGAAGTGAATATAAGACGCGAAATTTCATCGTTCGGAACCCTGGGAATTTGTCTCTTTGGGTACTGTATCGAACGAAATAGAGGGATCCTTCAGCTATTTTTGGGAATTAAAAGCGCGACCGCTTCCAAATGAGGGGTGTGCGGAAAGGGGTCGCATATGAGTAAATCTTCGATTTCGTATGATTCCGATAAGATTCGGAGATCCTCCAGTAGTTTTTCCGGATTGCAGGAAACGTAGAAAAATTGGCCGACTCGGCTTCGGTTTAAGAGGGCGCAAAGTTCGGGAGATAAACCGCTCCTGGGCGGATCGGCGATTAACACCGAGTCGGATTGGAGAAGCCCGGTCGCTTCCAATTTTTCCAGACCTTTTTTATGGAATAAGTCGACGGACAACATTTCCGATTTCTTATCGGGAAATTCCCTTTGCAGTACGGACAATCCGGCGGCAACCGAGGAAGGAATTACATCGATTCCTAACAGGTTCGGAAATTCCCTGCCGAATAAAAGTGAAAAGAAACCGCTGCCGCAGAATAAGTCGATAAGCGTTTTCTTACCGGCAAGCCTTCGCTTTACAAAATCCAGAATATGCAAAAATTCTTTTGGGTTGGGTTGAAAGAAACCGTCGAACGGGATCAGGAAGCTGTGGTCCAAAACGATATCGACCAGGCTGTCTTTTCCTCGAACGACAAGGCTTTCCCCGGATGCGGATATTTCTCCTTTTTTGCGATTAAAGCAAAAAACTAGGTTTTTACCGATCGAAATCCGCTTTGCGGCTGCGGCGACTTTCTCTAATAAAGGATTTTCTTTAAAATCCTCCGTAAATGTGAAGATCGTCATCGAATCGTCAGTGAACACGGATTTACGAAGAGTAACGTATTTTAGGAATCCTATCTCCTTCTTTCTGTCGTATTCTATGCCGGGAAATTCGGATAAGAATATTTTTATGCGGCTCAATTCCTCGTTGGCCCAATCCGATTGTATCTCGCAATTATCTAAGAGAATTATTTTTCGGAAATTCCCGGCCATCCTAAGACCGACGATTTTATCCGGGAAAACCGCAAAGTCCATTCTGTTTCTATAATGGTATTGCTCTACAGCGGGTTGAACGGAAAAATTTTCGATTCCGCGCTCTAACAGGCCCTGCCGAATCGGTTCGAATTTTAATTCGAACTGTTTTGCATATTCCAAATGCTGTCCCGAGCAACCGCCGCATTGGCCGAAGTGGGCACATTTCGGAACTACATCACGTTTTTCTAAAGAATCCGCCTGCCATTTATAAAAAAATTTACGTTTTCCGAATTTAAAAACCCGGTAGACGTCTCCTACGAGAGAGTAGGGTATTTCGACGGATTTTCCGCCCAATTTTCCGGAACCTCGCAGGTTCCGCCCGAGTCTTTCGATCGTGATGACGCCCGTAGGTTCGATATTATCCATGCTTGACATTACGATACGCGTTTGCTCGACGTGAAAGGATACCGAGTCTCGGCTTCACTTAATCTCGATATTATCCAAACCTTGGTTGGCAAAGATCTCCTCGTACTTCGTAATATAGGGAGCCTCTTTTTCGATTCTTTCTTCGATCGCCATAGCCGCAATTCCGTCTTCGCCGTATTCGATCGCAAAGTCTCGACGAGCCATCCTATGAATCAACTCGTCCCAAAATAGTTCGTTATCGTATTCGGAGATGATATCGAAGATGTCCGTTTGATCCTCGAATTTTCGGGTCGGATAATAGACGTTATCCGCGGCATCATAGTCGACGAATTCCTGCTTTCCAAAATCCTTTGCGAATGACAGGATGTATTGTTCGAGTTCGGAATAAGCCGTCGTTTCTTCGCTGCCTTCGTTAAAGGCGTTGATCATCCAGCTCGAAATAGCGATGGATTTAAGCAAAGTCTCGAATTGCTCCGGTGTGAACTCAATTTTCATTAGAAATCCTCGGTATGGGGTCAATTTTACCCGAATGCCACTAGGGGAAACAAGATTTTTGAAGAAATTACGCGCTTCTCTGTTTACGATTTGGCTTATCGGTTTGTTCGCTTCTTGTGCGACCTCCGCCAAATTTCAGTCCTTGGAAAAGACGACCGACGCGCGGGCATTACTCTACGTCCTGCGTCCTTCCCGAATGGCGCTCTCTCTTTGGTCCTTTCGAGTGGAATTATTTCAGTACGAAGGGTCCTTCACCTCGGATAAGAAATCATTGATCGCTAGTTGGAGTTTGGATTCCGCGGATTTTATAAAAGTCCGATTGGATCCCGGTTTTTATTCGCTTCGCTGTAAGGACATGGATAAAATATTTTACGCGAAAGAAGGGGAAATTCTTTTCCTATCACTCGAGCTATACAATAGGGGGCCTTTTTCGCTTCCGGGCTTGTTTATAAAAAGTTTAAACGCGGAGGATGCGCTTCGTAATTTATTGGAAGGGTCAAGGATGAACGAAATCGGTGGAGGATAAATCCGTTCTCCACTCGACGAAATTCGAGCGTCTATTTCGTCCTTGGATAGTTGATGCAGTCCTATTGCCCAATAGAATAAAACCCCTTCCGTCGGATCGAAAGGGGTTTTCTATCAAAGTTGGCAGGTACTATTCAACTTTTGATTGGAAGAGACTTCCTGTCTTATTTTCTGCAGGAAGGAGTCCGGAGAATCCTGATTAAAAAGTACGGCATACTTCTCTTTCCCGATTCTGCTGAATGTCGCCGAATCCGAGCAACCCATCAAAGAAGCCAATGCGCCGACTCTTTCTCCGCTTCCCTGAGCGAATTCCTGCTCCAGATAGCGGTAGTTCACATGGACGAAGATTTCCTGCGCTTTTTGTTTTTGGGCAAGGCTAGCCGTCTTACAATTCAAGGTGCCTGTGGAGATTCCGAAAGTTTGATTTCCTAAGGTACCGTTCACGGTAGCTGCGATGACTTGGTGGACCTTTTTATTCTCCGTGATTACTACCGATCCGAGTCCGCAACCTGCGGCTCCGTATCCGTCTTTTGCCGCGATATAAGTCGGTAAAATCGCTAGAGTGACAACTAATAATGTTAATAAGAATTTCTTCATGTCGTTTTCCATTAAATCTTGCAACTACGAGATAGAGTTTCGTCTTCTCGAATACCGTCTTTTACTGCGGAAAGAAGGGTCGATGGAGTCGTCTCTTTTACGAAGAGCTTTGCATAGTTCGTTTTTGCCAACAAACCGAGTTGGTTAGCGCTTTCGGGACTGCAACCGAGTAGATGCGAAAGGGTATTCAATTTTTCCCCACTTCCGCTGGACATTTCCCGCTCTAACGATTCAAAGTTTTGAGCGATGAAAATTTCCTGAGCCTTTTCATTCTTTACGATTCCATCCGTCGTACAATTGAGCGAGCCGGTGGAAATTCCAAACGTTTGGTTCGCGGATGTTCCATTTGTCGTCGCGGCTAATACTTGAAGAACGGTCGTATTCTTGCTAAAAATAACCGAACCGAGTCCGCATCCGGCAACTCCATAACCGTCCGCGAAGATGCTATTTGCACTGGATCCGAGCAGCAGGAATGTACCTAAGCCGATCGAAATTAGTCTTTTGTCCATAAACTAATCTCTCCTATATTTTAATTAAAGAAAACATGTGATCTACCGAAATGGTTATGTCAACCAGAATAAACGACGGTCCTTTTTGAGAGGGCTCGAAGTAGGTTCCGATGGAATCTAAAATTTTTACTCGGGTTTCGTTCGCGAAGGTTTCGTCGATTGAAATTAGACTTTTTAAAAGGTTTATTTTTGAGCGCAAAATACCTTCCGGGGAGGCGTCGGAATGATCGAAAGAACGTATCCGGCAATTTCGAATTACGGACGAGCGGAACCCGACTCGATCCATCGTTTCGAATTTGGAAAAGAGAATCCAGGCTATCGGGACGGACTCGAAGAGGTGGTCGAGTCGTCGTAAATTCTATTTTTATAATTCTATTAATGATCATCGATTTCGGAAGAAGGAATTACCGCTTTGCAAATGCGATTTAAAACCTGCCTAAATAAATCATGCTAAGCGAATTGATATATGTCAAAGGGGGCGCGGAGCGTATTTAAATAGGTCGTTCTATATCGATTCATTTTTAATAGGGAAGTAGGATTCGAAACGGCGATTTTTAGAATGAATTCGAGTTACGATTTAGTCGTAAACTTATTTCCAATATAATTCCGGCTTTGTGTAATAAGATAGAAACGGGATGTTTGAGCTATCCTAAGTAGGGTAAAGAAAATAAAAAATCGATTTATTTCTGTCGTTCGACCTTTGAGGCTTCGGACTCTCGCAAGTAGCGCAAAAAAGTCATTGACTGCCGACTTTTCCTGAATACGGTGAAGCCCTATTTTTCCTTAGGAGACAGTAGAATGAAAAACCGATTATTGGCAGTTCTATCAGTTACTGCTTTGGCAGGTGCGTTATTTGTATCGCCGAGAGTGGAAGCGAAAGGCTATGGGATGGCGGGATGCGGCTTAGGCTCTCTGGTCATAAAGAGCAACGATATTTCTCAGATTTTTGCGGCAACCTTAAATGCGACCGGGATTCAGACATTCGGAATTACTTCAGGAACTTCAAATTGCAGTTCCGACGGAATTGTCCTGAAAGAGAAAGCCCAGGAGCTGTTCGTGACCGTTAATTATGAAAGTCTCGAACAGGAAATGGCATTAGGAAAAGGTGAAAAATTAAATACGTTCGCTCAGCTATTAGGATGCACTTCGGATATTTCTTCGGCACAATTCGGTAAAATGGCGAAGGACAAATATTCTTCTCTGATTCATTCCGATACTACTCCAGCACTTCTACTTTCAGCCGTTAAATCTGAAGTTCGTAAAAACGAAAGCCTCTCAAAAAGCTGCGCTTTACTATAAATTCGGAGAATAAAAGATCATGAGAAAACTTATTATTTTATCCTTTATTTCTTGTTTTGCATTCTCTTTCGGAATTGCGAATCTTTCGGCGAAAGGTTATGGGCAAGCCGGTTGCGGTTTGGGTTCGATCATAATTAGCGGAAATGGAATCGAGCAAATTTTTGCGGCGACGACCAACGGGACTTCATACAATCAGACCTTCGGAATCACTTCCGGAACTTCCGGCTGCACGAAAGACGGAATCGTTCGGACCGAAAAAGCTCAGGAAATTTTCGTCCATATGAATTACGAAAGCTTAGAGCAGGAAATCGCAAAAGGACAGGGGGAAAAGCTCAGTAACTTGGCATCTCTTTTCGGTTGTCCTAAAGACTCGAAACGTTTTCAAACGGTCGCGAAGGAGAATTATTCCAGAATCTTTACCTCTGCGTCTTTAAAAGATCCGAGCCTGGTGCTGACGAATTTAAGAAGCCAAGTCGGAAGTGACTTAGAACTCAAAAATTCCTGCAAGATTTAAAAATCGGTTTGCAGCCTTTTAATTAAGAAATACCCTGGGGAGCTAAGACCCCCAGGGTATTTTTTTGTGACGAAAGTCAAACGTCTTACTTTTATATTAGTCTTCTTTCTCATCCTTTCCCTTTTCGGCCAAAGCAAAAAAGAGCCGGAGCTTTCGGGCGAAAACTCCAATTCAAAAATTGAAGAGGAGCCTGTGACTTCTTCCGAGTCGGAACCACCTCGCGTTATTCTTCCGAAACCGGAGGACGAGTTGAAACGAAATCGATTTTATTCGACTTTTATTCCTACCGATCCGACCCAATCCGTTTATCTAAACGATTTGCTCAAACGGATTGATGAGAAAAAATTGTACGAGGAAAAACACTGGTATCGTCTACAGCGGTATTCCAAAAATCTTTGGGGAGGCGTGGAAAGCGAGTCCGACAGCGTTCTCTATTTTCTTTCTCCGGAAGGAAGAGTAAACCCAGCTGAAGAAATGAGGGCTACGATCCGCGCCTTTTTTGCGCCGGAACCGGTCGAGGAAGGAGCCATGCATCCTCAATGCATTTATCCTGAACGGTATTTTTGGCTGAAGCAGAAATTGTCCTTTAATGGGGCGCTATTGCAGGAACGCGAATGCGCCCGGTTTCAAAATTGGAGGGAGGCATTGGATCCTGGAAGCATCACGGTCGTATTTTCGTCCTTTTATATGCAATCACCCGCTTCCGTGTTGGGTCATACTTTATTCAAAATCGATTCGGCTAAAAATGCGGACTCGGAACTTCTGGATTACGGAGTAAATTACGCCGCGAACACCGACGACACGAATCCTTTTACCTACACTTTTCGAGGATTGACCGGAGGTTATCCGGGAATGTTCGCCCTTTTTCCGTATTACCTTAAAGTAAACGAATACAACGATATGGAAAGTCGTGATCTTTGGGAATATCGTTTGAACATTTCCAAGGAAGATCGAGAGAGATTTTTACGCCATTTATGGGAGATGGGGAGGAATTATTTCGATTATTACTTTTTTACTCAGAATTGTTCCTTCCATATGCTAGGACTGCTCGAGGCCGCCGATCCCGATCTTGATATTTCCAGCAAGGCAAGTTGGATCGTAGCCCCTCCGGATACCGTAAAGATATATTTATCCGTGCCGGGTTTAGTGGTGGATCGCAAATATCGCCCTTCGCTTTACTCCAAAGTGAAACAAAAAATCGTAGCAATGACGTCCGAAGAGAAGGAGATGTATTGGTCTCTTCTGGACGGGGAAAAGGAAATCGATTCCGTAAAACCGATCGGAATCAGATACCCTTTGATTCTGGATACGCTTTTAGATTCCTACCGGTACAGAAAATCGAGAGATAAGAGTTCGGAAGCCGAGCAAGCCAGATATAGAAAGTTTCTGCTACTTCGAAGTAAAATTAACGAGCAGATTACGATTAATGAAAATGAGGAAATGACGACTCCACCGGAAGATTCGCATTCTCTTAGTCGAGTTTCGACAGGATTCGGTTTTTCTAATGTGGGGCCCTTTGCGGAATATAAATACAGAGTCGCATATCATGATATTTTAAATACGGATCGCGGACATGTTCCGAATTCGGAAGTCCAATTTATGAATTTTACGCTTCGCAAATACGAAGCGGCTCCGCTGGAATTTACCTCTATGAATCTGGTACGTTTGCTGTCTTTTACCCCGTATAATGCGGTTTCGAAACAATTTTCGTACGGAATCGATATTGGAACGGACACCGTTATGGTGGAAAAGGAGAAATTCCAGAAAGATTTGAACGTAAATCGGTTAGGTGCTTTACTCACCGGGGATCCGACCGCTCAACTTTTAAATATGGATGCCGTAGCGAGGGGTGAGAAAGATGGGCGCGAATATATCCGGAAACAGGCCGGAAATTTCGAGGTTCTATATGGGTATTCTTTTCAGGACGAATTCTCGCAAAAAAAAGCTCCGGTTTTGATTTCATTTCTCGGCGGAGTAAAAGCGCAGCCTGCTGCGTTTTTCAACGGGGGAGTCCGATACGGACCCGAAGCCGTCGTCAGCGTCTTAAAAGAATACGGATCTTGGAAATTTCAATTGTACGGAGCATATCAATATTATCAGGGAAGCGGAAACGAAAACAACTATTCGGGGAATCTTAAAATTCGCTATCTGATAAATAAGAATAACGAATTGAGATTCGAGGTAAATTCTATGAGGTATTATGCAGAAGCTTTACTTTCTTATAATTTTCTTTTTTAAAACAATTTGTCTGTTCTGTTTGATAAACGGTTTCGCTTGCACTAGCTTATACTATCATCCTTCAAAGCAGGAGTATTTTTCTCCGGAAAAACTCGGTTTTTACAGCAAAAATATATTCTTAACCGCCAAAGACGGAATTCGTCTTCATCTATGGCAAATAACCGATCAACATAAATCGTCGAACGAACCGAAAGGAGTTATTCTTCAGTTTCACGGTAACGGGGAAAATATGACTACGCATTTTATTTCGTTGGTATGGTTGGTTAACCAAGGCTACGAATTATATACGTACGATTATCGGGGTTACGGACTTTCCGGCGGCGAACCCGATCCGGAAAGCATTTACAAGGATAGTCTAATCGTCTTGGATTACGTCCATTCATACGCGAAATCAATTCATAAAAAACTTATCGTTTATGGACAGAGCCTAGGAGGTGCAATCGCCCTGAGATCCATTCCGGATATGAAGGAAAAAGGGAATCTAGGTCTGGTCGTAGCTGACGGGACTTTTTTTTCCTACCGTTCCGTCGCCAAGCAAATAGCAAATAAGACCCTATTCCCTCCGATTGGATTTCTGCTCGCTCCGTTTTTCAGCGACGTAGCCAGTCCGAAAGAATATATTCCGAAGATCGCTCCTGTTCCGCTTTTAGTCATTCATGGCACTAACGATCCGGTCGTTCCGTTCGATAACGGAAAGGAAGTTTTTCGATTGGCCTCCGACCCGAAAATTTTTTGGGAGATTCGAGGAGGAGGTCATGTGGACTGGATGCAATTAGGGCGAAGCGACGGGGCAAAAGATTTCCTGAAATTATTGAACGGTTATTTCGAGGTTTCCAAATAGATTTTAGAAGGCTCTCGGATTAATTTTTTGTCCTCTAATAGATGCGTTAGAGCCGTTTGTTTTTCTATTTCCTTTAAAAAATACTCGGGGCCCGAGAACTCGCTTTTACTAAAAATGATGAATTCTAAGAAACGCACTTCTTCGTTCTTTAGCTTGAATATTTTTTCGACGGATTCGTCCGAATTTAAAGTAAGTTTATAAAATCCTTCCGGCAAATTTTCCATAAAAAAGGAACCGTTAGACAATCGAATCGTACCTATTTCCTGCGGATTCTTGTCGGTTTTGAAATTTCCCGTATATTTGTACAAACGAAAGGAATAGTTCCAAATCGCCATTTGGGTTGCGATCGGGCGAATTACGTAAAGTATTCCGGAATTCTTATTAGGAGTTTCTAATATTACGAAATGATCTTTGCGAGTGCAGGAATTGAGTTGGGAAATCGATAGGTTCAAAAACAGGATTATAGATACTCGCTTTAAATAGTGCGCGATTTTGTTTTTTGAATGCATTAGAAATGATTACTCTCCGGAATAACGATCCTGGCAATTTCGGAGTTATACAAGCCTAAAACGAATCTCTCTTCTCCGGTCTGATATAAACCGAACGCGTATATTTCGAACAGAAACGCGGCACCGAAACCGTAACTACCGTCGACTCGATCGTCGCAGGCTTCCGTATTTTCCAGGGGAATTTTGGGAGATCGCAGGCTGACGTACGGAAATCCTTCCGGACATTTCGAATGTGTGAATTCCCGTCCGTCGGCATGTCTCGCTTCGTGAATTAAAACTAAGGCCTGTTCCACTTTTGGAAGAGTAAAAAAATCTTTACCAAGTACGACCATACCGTCGTGAAAATAAGCTATATATTTCCCGGTAGGTCCCATCTTGAAAACTTTAATTCGAGAATTGAGCCATGCGGATAAATCCGCGCCCGAAAAAGAAAACCCGAAGAGTTTCCGAAAATTTGATTTTCGACGGTAAAAGCTTTTATCGATATGCAATCGATTCGAATTCAATTCCTGAATGTAAAACTTTAAAGATTCGATCTTAAGAGATTCTTCGGCGTTCGGTACACGCAACGTCCAATCCGAAAAGAAATCGCATGCCAGCAAGGGAGAAGTAGACAGAAAGAGAATCGTTATTATCCGTATCATAGATTCAGATTCGTTAGACGTTGCCTGTCACGATAGATTAGGAGATCCGACAGAATCACCCCTTTCGGATTCTATTTTAGAAAGTCCTTCGAATCCGCGAAGAACTTATTCGTTATCGCCGCAAAGGCTTCCTGCTCATTATAAGTGGATGCGTTTATCCAAACGACCGGAAGCATAAGAATCCAGGCGAAAACTTTTCTGCGAATCGGATACGTGTATGATTTTACGGGAGATCCATCTTTCGAGATTTGGAACTCCACATCGTAGCCGTCCTCTCTACTCCAAGCCGGAAGTATCGTTAAAGTTGCCATGGAAAAATATCCGAATAGGATCGCCGGAATACTGGGGG
Organism: Leptospira inadai serovar Lyme str. 10; assembly: GCF_000243675.2. Classification (NCBI taxonomy): domain Bacteria; kingdom Pseudomonadati; phylum Spirochaetota; class Leptospiria; order Leptospirales; family Leptospiraceae; genus Leptospira; species Leptospira inadai. Next base: position 587,133 of record NZ_AHMM02000015.1, read on the forward strand.
GGACGGACTCGATTTGAACTCTTACAAATAACCCCTTTGCCGGCGGATTTGCAGTGGATATCGTTTCGGAAAAAGGGGTTTCCTTGGCAAAAATTTCTTTCAGACGATTTTTCCCTTTGAAAATCGTTCCGTTCTCGATTTTATAATATAGAATACTCTTGCCGGTCGTCTTTTCGGGAGCTTTATGGATGAACTCTTCCGGGAATTGATGATAATCAATGCAGGTATTTAAGAAGAAAAAAATTGAAATGATTCCGAGTGAAACAGAACGAATCCGAGATCTAAGCATGGATTCATAGGAGACTTTTTCGAATTCGTGTCAAGATAATAAACGACGTTGGTCCGAGGCCGGTTCTAACCTTGGACTTCTTTCAAGCAAATAAATTCCTGTCGATCGGAATATCCTCGGTTTAGCGATTCGATTTGAACCTCCTTTTTTTATTTTTAAACGAATCGGTTTATTGTAAAATTTACTAGCGGCTTATATCCAAAATTGGATATAAGCGATCGATAGACTCGTTACCTAAGCAAACACCTTCCCCAGGAATTGCGGAAAGCCGCCGCAAGAGAGATCGTAGATTTTCTATCTTATTTTTTCAAAATAATAAAAAATTATTTATTATTTTGGTATTTTTATATTACTGTAGAATTTGATAGTTTGATAAATTTTATTATTTTTAATAGCATTTACGGTTGGGAATACTAGGGATTTGCAAGAGTTGAATCGTGATTCGTAATCGAAGCCTCTAAATTTTCGAGGAGCTTTAGAGTCATTGGTGTCTCGTTTTACGTTTATCGGTGAAATGATTTTATTTGGATTTATATGATAATTTTAGGATTTTGAAAATAGAGGTTCTCGTTGTTGGAGTAAATTTTAACTTTTTGAACTCTATTCGCGAGAGTTTGGATAATTTTCGTATGATTTAAGTGAGACTGAGCGGACCGAGAATGTCTCAAGAATCTATTCGTCCTCTCGGTTTATTCCTTTTTTGATTCCATTTATAATAACTTTAATATTCTATATTTGAATATAATTTTTATATTCATTATTTTAAATAAGGCATGTTATTTTAAATATATTAAAAATACGAATATTCTTTTCAAAAAAGTCGCGCCGGTGGCTTTTGGTCGAATGAGAAAGAAGAATATTACTTTGTTATTGGTTCTTTTTCCGTTACTGATCGGATCGATCGCATGTACTTCCGGGGAAGTACTGATCCAGCCGAAACTAACGGGAAATGAAAAGGCTATTCGGAGAGTAAACGGCGAGGCATGCGGCTTTTTGGGCCTTGGTTTCACCGCCTATTATTTTCTCCCGATCATGCATAATTCTAGAGTGGACCGTGCCTATTCGAACGCTCTAATGCAGGCGCCGGGAGCCGTAGCTCTTACGAATATTACGATCGAGGAAAGCTGGACATGGATCTTATTAGGGACGTTACGTTGTCTAAAAATTTCAGGGGACGCAGTACAATGAGATACAATTCGTTACTAATGAGCGCGATCGTCGCGTTGTTTTTCATCGGCTGTGATTCGACTCGGCTCGTAATTCCCGAAGCCCCTGTAGTTAAACCGCCGACAAAAGGACAAACGATTTCCAGTTATCCGATCTCGGCGGAATCTTGCGGATTTCAACTTCTTCTATTTATTCCGATCGGAATTAATTCCAGACAGGGAGAGGCGTATTCGAAATTGACGGCTCTTGCCGCCGGCAGTAGAATTTCCGATCTTAGGATGGAAGAATCCTGGTACTATGGTTTAGTCGGGACTGGTTATTGTACTCGATTCTCGGCGTTGGCAAACCGAATTAATTAAGACTAGAACGGTTATCGAGGGGTTGCAGATCCTTTGATAACCGTTATTCCAAGATTTTTGTAGCAATCCTAGGTATCGGAAATTGACTGAAAGCCTATACTCGAAACGGAAGATCGGTGCTCGGTTTCCTCTGCCTATTCCCCTGCGGACGCATTTTCCAAAAATGACTCGAAGCTTCTATCCAGATGATAAGGACCGGCAAACCTGGATAAATCGTTTTCCCTTTCTTGGCTTCGGAGGGACAAATATCTTTGTCGCAAATCGGAGATGGCTTTCTCGGATTCGTCGGTCCTTTCGGATTTCTTGATTTCGGATATAGCAAAACTGAGTATTTCCCAATTAAATCGAGTTTGCTTCAATAGAGTTTCCCATTCGCTCCCGGATAGTTTTTTCTTCTTCAAAAGAACGTCCTCCAGCAAATCCATTGCGAGTGTATCGTTAACCGAACCGTTTTGGAGATAGATTCTCCGAATCGGTACTAGATAGTCTTTTTCAGGAAGCTGACTTTGTTGTAAGGCCAAGAGCAGCGCCCTTCTTGCCAATGCGCAGGAATCCACGTATCTCTTTTGGTCCAAGTATTCCATGGAAAGAATATGTTGAAAAACCGGATCGTCCCGGAAAATTACCGCGCGTTGGATCAATCCTTCCTCGAATAATTTCGGGTCCTTGTTTCTATAGGAAAGTATGCAGGTTCGATGGAGGTCCTTATTTTTCGGAAAAAACGGGAGAAATTTACGGCAACGAGAAATGACAATCTCGTCTTTTTTACCGGATTGTAAAATGCGAATTTCGTCCAAAAGCGCTCGTTCATCGGAGGCGTACGGATTAGAGACTTCTAATTCCCGTACTGCATTTTTGTAATATTCTAGGTTTCCGGTTCGCGAGGCCCAAACCATCGCGCGATAACGAAGTTCGGCGTCATCGGGTTGTTTCGCTAGGATCACTCTGGCCGTTTCCAACGCCTTGTCGGGGAGGCGAAGTCTATCGTATAGCTCCGTCATTTCCCTTAGCAGAGGTTGTTGGTCCGGCTGGAGCTGTAAGCTGTGCCGAAAATTCCGCAATGCGTCTAATTCGCTCCCTTGTCCCAATTGGGCTTTTCCCAACACCCAATAATAGCGAAAGTCCCGAGCTTCTCCGGTCTCGTCCGCGATCCTGAGTTTTTCTAAAGCCTGCTCGTATCTTCCCCTCCGGACTTCCTCGGCGGCTTGCTGTAGGAGTTCCTCCCAAGAAAAGGTTGAATTCAAGGGTAGGATGGATTTTATAGTGCAAATAACTAGAAAGAACCAAATGGAAAATGTGCGTCGCATTATAGGAGCCCGCCCTGGAGTGTAAGCTTCGTATACACGGTCGAATGCATTCGTATGCAACCAAGATCCGCCGTGCCCCAAAAAATGCTCATTCCCATCTTTTTAAACCATCGGACATTTTAAAAAAAACAAGAGGTTTCTCTGAATGAATTCGGTAACGATTATTCTGTCCTTGGCCGTCCTGGCAATTTTGACCGCCGTAATTTACGCGCTTAAGGTCACCAGGATTACCATCGGAACCGAGGGCGGTAAAGACCAAGAATCCAAAAAATTGGTCGAGATCTCCTCCGCTATTTCGGAAGGCGCTATGGCCTTCCTGGTTCGGGAATATAAAACTATTTCCCTGTTCATCGGCTTTATGGCCTTGTTGATCTTCTTTCTTTTAGATAACCCGGAATCGGCCGATTTCAACGACGGCCTTTTTACGGCTATTGCATTCGTTTCCGGAGCGGTCATTTCCTGCCTTTCCGGTTTTATCGGAATGAAGATCGCGACTGCCGGGAACGTCAGAACGGCCCAAGCGGCAAAAACGTCCATGTCGAAAGCCTTCAGGGTCGCTTTCGATTCTGGTGCAGTGATGGGTTTCGGTTTAGTCGGTCTGGCCGTTCTTGGAATGATCGGTCTTTTCCTTCTCTACACCAGCATGTTTCCGAACGTCAGTAAGCTTTTTCTAATGGAAGCACTCGCAGGATTCGGTTTAGGCGGATCGGCAGTTGCCCTTTTTGGTCGAGTCGGCGGCGGAATTTATACTAAGGCAGCCGACGTGGGTGCCGATTTGGTCGGTAAAGTCGAAAAAGGAATTCCCGAGGATGATCCTCGTAACCCCGCAACGATTGCGGATAATGTCGGAGATAACGTAGGCGACGTGGCGGGAATGGGCGCCGATTTATTCGGTTCCTGTGCGGAAGCTACTTGCGCCGCGCTCGTGATCGGAGCCACTGCAGCGGGCCTTTCGGGAAACGTAGACGCGCTTTTGTATCCGCTATTGATTTCGGCGTTCGGAATTCCTGCATCTCTTTTAACTTCGTTTATTGCTCGGGTAAAAGAAGGCGGTAACGTCGAGACCGTCTTAAAGATCCAGCTTTGGGTTTCGACTCTACTGGTCGCCGCGATCATGTATTTCGTGACCGATATTTACATGACCGATTCTTTCGAGATCGCGGGCAAAACGATTACGAAATGGAACGTTTACGTTTCCTTAATCGTGGGTCTATTCTCCGGAATGTTTATCGGGCTGATTACGGAGTATTATACTTCTCATTCCTACAAACCGGTTCGTGAAGTTGTGGAAGCTTCCAAGACCGGTGCGGCCACTAACATCATATACGGCCTGGCATTAGGTTACCAAAGCTCGGTGGTTCCGGTAATTTTATTGGTGATCACGATCGTAACCGCGAATCTTTTAGCGGGAATGTACGGAATTGCCATTGCGGCGCTTGGAATGATTTCCACGATCGCAATCGGACTGACAATCGACGCATACGGACCTGTTTCGGATAACGCAGGTGGAATCGCGGAAATGGCGGAATTAGGCAAAGAAGTCAGAAACCGGACCGATACCCTGGACGCCGCGGGTAATACCACTGCGGCAATCGGTAAAGGATTTGCGATCGGATCGGCGGCGCTTACTTCGCTCGCTCTTTTTGCCGCCTTTATTACGAGGACCGGTACGGTCGGTCTGGATATTTTAAACGCGGAAGTATTCGGCGGTTTATTATTCGGAGCCATGCTACCGTTCGTTTTTACCGCCATGACGATGAAATCCGTCGGCAAGGCCGCAGTCGATATGGTGGAGGAAGTTAGGAAACAGTTCCGCGAAATACCGGGAATCATGGAAGGAAAGGCCAAGCCGGATTACAAACGCTGCGTTGATATTTCAACATCCGCGGCTCTTCGCGAAATGATCCTACCGGGTTTACTCGTTCTTTTAACGCCTATCGTTGTCGGTTATCTTTTCGGTATCAAATCTCTTGCAGGAGTTCTTGCAGGAGCTCTTGTCGCAGGAGTGGTTCTTGCAATTTCTTCCGCAAACTCGGGAGGCGGTTGGGATAATGCCAAGAAATATATCGAGAAAGCCGCGGGGGGAAAAGGTTCCGATCAGCATAAAGCGGCCGTTGTGGGAGATACCGTAGGTGATCCGTTAAAGGATACTTCCGGACCTTCAATCAATATCCTTATCAAACTCATGGCAATAACCAGTCTTGTCTTTGCAGAATTCTTCGTTCAACAAGGCGGACTCCTATTGAGACTTTTCCATTAGGAATCTATTCGGAGGAACTCCTCTATCGAGGATGTTTACTGAAGGATATCCCTCGAACGAGGGATGGAAAAGGGGACCGACTCGGTCCCCTTTTCTGTTTCATAGTATTTTTTGCGTCTGTTTGTTCGGATTTTAAGGAGTTAGAAAATTCTTAAATAGAATGAAGGAAAAGAATTAGGTTGAACGATTTCGGGTTAGAGATTATACTAAAGCCCGATAAGCGGTATTAGCCCATGATTAAAATGAAATATTTGAAAACGAATCATGCTTCGAGTCGCTACAATCTTGGAATCTTTGCGCTATTGCTTGCGCTCCTTTTTCTCAATTGCGGCGCATTGCTGATCACCGAGTCCGAGGCGAATAAAGTTACCCAGAGTTCGAGCCAGACGGATGCTACTTTAGGTTTATTGGGATTATCTCTTTCCAATCGCCCGAATGGCGGGACCTTCTCCCTTGCAAATACCCCGTCCGGACAGATTTCTTTGCCGCAGATGAATTATACGGTCAGTTATCAGATCGTAGGGGCTTCGGTTGCGACTTCGACGAACCTGACGATCTTGATTCAGAAAAGCTGCAGTGCTTTGAATATGTCGGACTCGTTTAGTTTTCCGGGAGCGTCCCCTGCTGCGAACACTTATACGGTGCAATATCCCCAAGATTTCAGCAACGGATCCGTTTCCATCGGCATTGCCATATATAATAGCAGCTATACCACCGATACATGCAGTTATTTGCATATAATCTCCGCATCGAATAATATAGCGTTACCTGTCGGGACTAATCTCGGCACTGCAACGATTAGTTATTGGAATAGCGGTTGAACAGAGGACAGAGCATTGCTGAGCGGAGTTTCCACGTACTAGAGAAAGATTCTTGTGTTTTAGTGGATTTTCCTCTGTCACGGCTGCCTTCCCAACTTCGAGCAGCTTCTGTCTAGCGTGAGCAAAGCGAACGCGTCTGTCCTCAGTCTTCAGTCCTCTGAAAGCGAGCGCATCTGTCTTCTGACCTCTGGTATTTTCAGACGAACAAACGATCCGAATTTAAGTCCAATCGAATATGGCTTTTAACGAGCCGAAGGGCTTTCTTTCAAAGCATTAAAGGTTTATTTATTGGTGAATTCGACTTTGAAAATTCTGGGTATCGTAGGTAGCTTGCGTTCGAGTTCCGTGAATAAGGCTCTACTTTCTGCGGCAATGCGTTCGGTACCGGAATCTGTGCAATTCGATATTTACGAAGGGATCGGAGACCTACCTCTATTTAATCCCGATTTGGAAGGGCAGGAATCCGAAAGTGTTTTGGGTTATCGTTCCGCTTTGCGATCGGCAGACGCGATTATGATTGCAAGTCCGGAATATGCCCACGGAATTACGGGCGTTTTAAAGAACGCTCTAGATTGGGTTGTAGGAAGCGGAGAATTCGTCGATAAGCCGGTGGCAATCTTGAACTCCTCGAAACGTGCCACCATAGCGTATGATTCGCTTGTGGAAATCATGACGGTACTGTCTGCGAATATTATCCGCGAGGCCTCCCTAACGATACCGTTATCAGGTAAAGATATCACGGAACAGGAAATTTTGGCCGATGGTGAATCTACTCATCTCTTAAAAAAATCCCTGGAAGCCCTGCGTTTCGCAATCAAAGCAAATAGCGAGAAACAAATATCGCGATAAGTAAACCGACGGAAAGTTGAAAATATTCATCTAAGCTTGTCGGTTCAATCGACTAATTTTCGAAAACGAATATAGAAAGGATCGAAGCCCAAGGATTTCCAAAAGGCAACCGCATTTTCGTTTTGGGCGATTGCACGTAACTCTATCGCTTTGATTCCCTGTATTTTTGCCCATTCGAAGGTAGCTTCGACGAGAGGTTTCATAAAACCGGATCTTCGCTTCCCTTGTTTCGTGATTGCGAGGTCGATATAAAGGTTTTTTTCCTCTTCGAGATACGGCTTGTCTTCGACTCTTGCGATCAATAGGGAAACCAGTTCTTCTCCGAGAAAGCCGCCTAAAAAAACGATCTTCTCCGTTCCTCGTAGTTTCAGATAAATATCCACCATTTTAGCTGCGGCTCTCGGTCGGATCTTAAATACGCCGTCTAACGTTAGTTTGTTGATGAATCGGAAGAACTGATTTACGAGTTCGATCGCCGCTTCCCGCTGTTCCGGTAAAACGGGTTTTATGATAAAATCTTTTGCATTCATAGTACTACGGAAGAAAAAAGAAACTTGATTTAGGATTAAATCTTTACTGTTATCGAAGGGATGAAAGCTCGATTAGGGACATTTTTTATGCAAAAAAACGCCGGTCGAGTGTTTTTAAATAGGATGGCGGTCCGGAGTTTTTTTAGCGGAATTCTATTCCTAGCTCTCTTCGTCTTCACAAATTGCCAAAACCACCACGAAGGCCTCCCGGCTCCGGTACTCGATTTCATCGTTTTGGATTATGTGATATCTCAAGACCCCGATCGTTCGGCCGTCTATTTTTCGACCGTTCGAAACGTCGGCGTGGAAGTCGCTTATGAAACGGGGGCTACTCCCGAAGACGGAACGTTCACAGGCACTGTCCCGCCCATGCCGGTTTGGGAAGTTACTCGTAGGAATTTGGAAAATGTATTTGCAAATAGGGGTTATTCCGTTTCCGTTTCGACTCCGTCCGGAGTCTCGGGAGAAATGCAGGAAATTCCGAGCCAGGGGAAGGATGTTTGGAGCGTGGGTGATTTAGTCGCTTTAGCCTCGAAGTATAGAAGAAAATCCTCCGATTTTCAAACGGCGAATTTCTTCGTAGTATTCGTGAACGGAAAAATGAAAGACAGCAATATCATAGCAATTACGATTTCGGGAATATTCAATATAGGCGCGCCGGCGGTCTTCGTATTCAAGGATATCATTAACACTTTTCCCGCCCAGTATCGAAAATCGGGAGAGCAGTCGACCGTCGTGCATGAGTTAGGTCATGCGGTTGGATTGGTTAACAACGGAATTCCGATGCAGTCTTCCCACCAGGATCTTTCCCACGGTGCTCATTGCACGAATAAGAAATGTACGATGTATTATTCCATACAATTAGAGAATTTTAATGCATCCACTCCCTTGATCTACGGCGACGAGTGCATAGGCGATATTAGGAATTATAAACCTTAGACAGAGGACAGAGGACAGAGGACAGAGGACAGAGGACAGAGGACAGAGGACAGAGGACAGAGGACAGAGGACAGAGGACAGAGGACAGAGGACAGATAATTATTCCTATTTCCCTGACAACAATTTTTTTAAAATCGAATTATGTTGGAGCTCCTGTGCATTAGATCTTTTCCTCTACCTTAGCTGCCTTTCCGACATTGAGCAGCTTCTGTCTAGCGTGAGCAAAGCGAACGCGTCTGTCCTCAGTCTTCTGACCTCTGAAAGCGAACGCGTCCGTCCTCTGACTTCTGTCCTCTGAACGCAAGCATCTTCGATTAAAGAATTTTTTCCGCAAAGAACGTCTTGAGGTTCGCGATCGGCAGTCTTTCCTGAGACATGCTATCTCTCTCTCTGACGGTCACCGTTTTATCCTTAAGAGAATCGTAATCTACAGTGATGCAGTAAGGGGTTCCGATTTCGTCTTGGCGACGATAGCGTTTTCCGATCGCACCTCCGTCGTCGTATTCCATATTTCCCAAGGAGGATAAATCGGAAAAGATGGAGCGAGCCAGTTCGGGGAGTCCGTCCTTTTTCATCAACGGGAAGACTCCTATTTTTACGGGCGCTACCTTGGGGGCAAAGCGAAGCACGGTTCTAGTTTCCCCATCCGCTAATTTTTCTTCGAAGTAAGCATCGGTAATCGTAGCAAGGAAGAGGCGATTTAAGCCTAACGCAGGTTCGACGACATAGGGAATGTATTTCTTATTGGCGACCTGATCCTGATACTTTAAATCTTCGCCCGAGAATTTTTCGTGCTGAGTTAAATCATAGTCGGTACGGGAGGCGATCCCCCAAAGTTCTCCCCATCCGAATCCGTATTTGTATTCGATATCGGACGTTGCCTCGCTATAAAAGGATAGCTCCTCTTTCTCGTGCTTTCGGATCTTCAGATTTTCCTTACGAAGTCCGACGTGATCGGTCAAAAAACTCAAACAATAATCGACCCAATGCGAGAACCATTCTTTCTGGGTTCCCGGTTCGCAAAAATATTCCATCTCCATTTGTTCGAATTCGCGGGTTCTAAATACGAACTGTCTGGCCATAATTTCATTTCGAAACGATTTTCCGATTTGCGCGATTCCGAACGGTATCTTACGTCTTGTGGTGGAGACTACGTTCTTAAAATTGATGAAAATTCCCTGAGCGGTCTCGGGTCGTAGGTAGATATCCTGCGCGTCTTCGGCGGATGCACCGTGGGACGTTTTGAACATCAGATTGAAATCGCGTGCCTCGGTAAAAGTGCCGCGGTTCCCGCAGGTCGGGCAGGCGAAGTTTCCTTCCTTAATCACCTGATTCATTTTTTCCAGAGTGAGGCCCGTTGCGGCGCCTTCCCCTTTTTGGTCTTCCAAAAATTTATCCGCGCGGATGCGGGCTTTGCAATTTTTACAATCGATCAACGGGTCGTTGAAATTCGAAACGTGACCGGAGGCCTCCCACACTTTCGGATTCAGAAGTATGGAGGAATCCAAGCCCACGACGTCTTCTCGTAAGTGAACGAAATGCTTCCACCAGAGTCGCTTTAAATTATGGAGAAGTTCCGCCCCGTACGGACCATAGTCGAAAGTATTCGAGAGTCCCCCGTAAATTTCCGAACCTGGATAAACGAAGCCGCGTCTTTTACATACGGACACGATATCTTTCAACGATGAATCTAGGGTTTCTTTCTTCTCCATGCATCCAAGAATTCCCGAATCGGTGTTACGATAAAGTATTAAATTCCCGCAAATCCTTCAATTCTTGTTTGCGTTGGAAGACTAGGGAGGTCCAATAGGCGGAGGATGTTCGAGGCAGTGTTTTCCCGTAAACGTCGAATCGTAGAGTGGGGGATTAACTTTCTTTCCTGGATTTCACCGTTCGTCGGATTCGGCATCTTTTTTCCCCTAGGGGTCTTGTTTGCGTTTCCGACCGGAAGAAATGTTAGAAGAAACGCTTTTTCTTCTTTGGCGTTACAAATCGCCATACTTGGAATTTTATATCCTCTCGAAATTATTCAGCTTTTTTCCCCGAAAGCCGAGGAATTCATTTCAATCTTCGTCTTAGTAAGTCCGCAGATATCCGGCTTACACGGATGGTTTATTCTCCCCCTGTTCTTTTTGCTCGGCCTTGTATTCATGCTTCTGCAAGCAAAGTCGGTTCGTTCTAAATTGCGCTCGGGGGATAAAAAGCCTCTAATCCTCGTACCCGTTTTTTCGATTTTGGCCTTATTCGGCGTCTTAATTCTGACCCACCATCTAGCCTTCGAGGATGAGTTCAGGGTAAAGATGGCGCCTTTTGTGGTTTTGTCCGAAAGTATTTGGATATTCTTCCCTTGGTTGATCGCAGTCGCAGGAATGATATCAGGAGGCCGTCCGATCTTTTTATTTCGGAAACCCTGGGCTTGGTTTTCAAAACAGGTTTTCGTTTCTAGAGTTTCCGAGACTAAGGAAACTCCATCCGCTTTTAAGAAACGAAAATATTCGACGATTCGAGACTTATTACTTCCCGGTTGGGGGCATATTTATTCCGGAAATCTTTGGAAAGGATTTCCGATTCTGTTCATTTACTTACTTCTTCTTTTATTCTTTGCGACTTTCTTTTTCTCTTGGATGGAACCTGCATTCGGAATTCGTTATTTAGCCTCTCTGGGTTTGAAGCCCGGGATACCGGATAAGAAATTTTTCGAAGTAGCTTCCTCCTTTTTCCCCTGGTTTATCGCGTTGTTGCTTTTATCGGCGACCAACGGTTTCTCCCATTGGTTATTGCGTAGATCGTTTCGGACGAATTTGCCTGCTCGCGGTTTACGACCCGGGTTCGCGAATAATATCGCGCTCAGCGTTTTGATTCACTTGGTTCTTCTCTCTTTGATTTTAATCATCCCCGCGATGATTAATCGGAAAGCGGATAAGGAAAAATCCAAACCGGAAGGACACTATACTCCTGAAAATACGATGGAATATTATTTCATCGATCCGAACCTTCCTGACGAAGTGCAAGGTTTGAATGGGGGAGTGATCACCGGGACGGAAACCCCGAATACGCAGCAAGGAGAGAAGATTCCGAACGAGAAACCTTCCGACGAGGGGCGGGTCAAAGGAGAAGTAAAACGCATTCGAGGAAAGAAACTTCCTCCCACATATTCCAATTATATTTCCGCCAAAATGCGGGCCTTCGAATCCTTTATGGAATATTGGAAGACGGCTCCACTCAATTATTCCTGCGTAGTTGCATACACGATCACTCCTGAAGGCGATGTCGTTGACGTCGAGCTCGTGGAAAGTTCTCCCTACCCCGAACAGGATCGGAGGACCTTGGAATTGATCGAGAATCTATCTCCGATGATGCCTCCGCCCGGAACCAAGGGCTTTGTTCGAGTGACCGAGCTTTTCTGGAACGGCACCATTAATCCCGAAACTATGCCTACCAAATTACAAAGTGATTTGGTGCAGATGTTCGACGGACGTTATATGGAGGAGTTATGAGCGTCGAACTACTTGCCATCCTGAGTATTTTCCCCTGGGCTTTCGTCTTGGTTTATATTCATCCTAAAATCCCCGTTTCTAAACTCTTGTTTACCCTGTTCGGTGCTCTTGCCTTAGGTTGGCTGGCTACCGAATTGGTTCTGCAGTTGAATGCTTGGTTCTGGCCCAACGTTCCTGTGCCAGGTAAAAAACCTTCCGGGTCGATTCTATCCCAGACGGTTCACATCGCTTTCGTTCAGGCGGGAATGATGGAGGAAGCCTGTAAATCCGCCCTTATTTTAGGATTTTCTTATTTAGTGGCGTATGACAGAACCGCAAAGCGATTCTTACCGGAAGTTTTCCTGATCGGAGGATTTGTGGCGCTAGGATTTGCCGGCGTGGAAAATTATCATTATATACAGTCCGCAAACGAACATGACCGCGTTGCGACCTTCATCGCTAGAACGTTGAAATCCACGAACGCGCACTTACTCATAAACTTATGCTTCTCCCTGTTCCTGATCAAAAGTAATTTTAAGGAGAAGGGGGACAAGGCCAAGTATCTAGGCCAGGCATTCCTGCTTGCCGTTTTTCAACACGGCCTGTTCGATTTTTTCGTACTGCCTAACGGGAGATTCGGAGCCTGGATCGCGATCGCCTTATTCGTCGGGATTTGGGTTTGGATAGTGAAGGATCGAAGAAAATACCTGGTTCCACTTGATGTAGAAATCGTAGATGACGGTAGGGTCCGTCTACCTAACTTGTCCTCAGGACGGTCGGGTGAAGTATAAGGAAGTTAAGGTATCCATACCTAAAGATTTTGCGGAGGAGTTTTCCTCCCTGCTTGATGAATGGCAGGTCGCGGGATATTATGAGATTCTTTTCGATAGGGAAGAAGCTAGAAAACCGGACGAGGAAATTATTTCGGATAATACTCCGATTCGGGTTTACTTAGCGGAAGAAGATCCGACGTCGGAAGCGAAAATCTGGGTTTACCTAAAGGCGATCGCTCCGGAGAATTCTTTCGCCGAATCGAGATGGATCGAAACGAAAGAATACGAAGAAGCTTACAAGGAATTTTATAAACCCTTTTCGGTAGGAGTGTTTTGGATAGTACCAACTTGGGAAAAGGACGATTGGGAAAATGCCAAGGCTGCCGAAATTCAACCTGCCGTTCCCATATACATCAATCCCGGACTGGCCTTTGGTACCGGACATCATGAAACGACCCGATTGGTATTATCCCGACTCGGGGATATCGAGCTGACCGGAAAGCGCGTGGTAGATATCGGCGCAGGTTCGGGAATTCTTTCCGTCGCTGCTTCCAAAATCGGCGCTTCGGAAATTCTCGCCGTCGATATCGATCCGAATGCGGTTCGATCTTCCGGTTTCAATCGGGATGAAAATCAAATCTCCGATTCGAAACTTAGAGTGGAAGAGGGCGGATTCGATCACCCATTAGTCTCGGAAAAAGAATACGATCTCTGCGTCGCAAATATAACCTTCGCCGTCCTGAAGGCGAATATGGAACGGATTGCCTCCTTAAAAACGAATCATTTCCTATTTAGCGGGGTGATAACGGAAAGAAAGGAAGAGTTCCTGGAACTTCTCGCCACCATAGTCCGAGGAAGGTTGGTCTACGAAACCTCTTGGAACGGTTGGGAGTTGATCGAATGGCTTCGCGAATGAGGCATTACCCGGTCGGCTTTCGTCGGCGAACGGAAAACGTTAATCCACTTTAGATTTATTGCATTTTACTTTTATAATAGTTTAGGAGATTTTCATGAAACATTACGACGTATTCGGAATCGGAAACGCATTAGTCGATATTTTAGTATTAACCGATGATCCTTTTCTGAAGGATTTAGGTTGGACCAAAGGAATCATGACGTTGGTGGATTCCCTAACGCAGGGGAAGGTCTTGACGGCTCTCGACGGACATAAGAAGGAATTGCGTTCCGGCGGAAGCGCGGCAAATACGATGATCGCCTTGGCAAACTCCGGCGGAACCGGAACCTATACCGGAAAAGTCAGCGAAGATACGTACGGCGAATTCTATAAACAAGATATGGAAAATGCCGGGATTCTATTCGAAGTTCCTCCGGTAACGAACGGGCATACCGGTACTTGCGTAATTTTAACGACTCCGGACGCCGAAAGAACGATGCTTACCCATTTGGGGATCTCGTCCACATTAACGAAGCAAGATATCGATCTCACTAGATTGAAAGCTTCTTCCTATAGCTACTTGGAAGGGTATCTTTGGGATGTTCCTTCCACAAAGGAAGCTTGTATTTTAACGATGGAAGAATCCAAAAAAGCGGGAGTCAAAGTCGCTTTTACCTACAGCGATCCGTTTTGCGTGAATCGCTCCCGGGAAGATTTTATTAAATTAACTAAAGAATATTGTGATGTAGTTTTTTGTAATGTAGACGAGGTAAAGGCTTTGGCCGGTTCGGAATCGAAAGAAGAGGCTCTTAAATTCGTAGCATCCCTTTGTCCTACGGTTTTTATGACGGACAGTTCCAACGGAGCGTTCGTATCCGAACAGGGATCGATACGTCATGTCGGAGGTTTTCCCGCTCAGAATTTATTGGATACTACCGGCGCAGGAGATAGTTTCGCTGCGGGTGCCCTATATGGTCTTACGCACGGATTTTCCCTGGAAAGGTCGACAAAATGGGGAAACTACGTGGCATCGCGAATCGTTCAGGAAATCGGACCCCGTCTAACCGTTCGATTGATGGGAAGACAAGAGGAAATCCTGGGGAACGTTTCCTAACGAGGCATCCGACGGTAGAGAAAAGACTTTGCGAATCGGCGAGATATTACGGACAGTTTAAGGAAACCGCCATAGTATTTCCGTTCCCGTTAGGAGGAACGGAAAAGGTGGTCTGGCGTACGATCGTATCCGGAAAACCGTCGACTCTCGCAATGTCTCCTAGGCAAACGAGCTGGTATTGTCCTGGCATGATGTATTTGATCGGCGTAGCCCCCGAAAGAGCCGGAGATGCGATCAAAGGTAGTTTTTTCAACAGGTTGATTTCGGTGTCTCGGAAAATTCCATAATAGTGGTACGTGGAACCGCTTCCTCCGTTGATCAGCAATCGGGAGGCGGAACTAGGGTAAATGGTTCGGGAACGGAGTAGTAAATTTCCGCCGATATCCGTTTGACCTTGGTGATCCACATTCCAATCGCTGACCGCAACCAAGGTTCCCGCATTCGATCCGTCTAACGCAGCGAACGAGTGAACCATTAAGTTTTCCTTAAGATTCATCCTCACTTCGAAGATATAGGGTTCATAACCGGGGCGGAATTCCATGTCGCCGTTGCCCATGGGTCCTCCTTCGTCGCCGCCCATAGAATAGAGTAAGGGGAAAATCAGCGGAGTGGTGGATTTTGTCAATGCACCGGGAACATAGGCCATTCTTGGAACGATATTGAAGCCGCCGATCGGATAGTTATCGAAAAAGGTGATCGTAGTCAGATCCACATTCGGAATATTTCCCCAGGCGGTGACCATGCTTCTTAGGAAGACTCCCGTGTAATAATATTGACTAGGGTTGCCTTGGCTAGTCCCCTCCGTCGGATCATTCGAGTCGTACTGAGCCCCGTCTCCGTTCAATAATTGCTGCATTTTAAATTCGCCGTTTTGCGATCTGCATGTATTGGAATTCAGGGTATACGGAACGGTGCAAAAGACTTCGCGGTTCGGCGCGATAAAATCCCAAAAAGCTTTCGATTGCTTTGTCGTCGTAATTTGGGAAAGATTCCCCAGCCCTTGTTGGTACTTGGATGAGATCCTGATTTCTCCGATATCGATAAAAATCGGTAAGTTCTTTGCCAGGGGAAGGCCGGTAAGATTGAATGCAGGATCACCGGGTACATCATCCTGGTACAAGGCTCCCGTTCCGCCGTTGTATTGCGAAAAATCCTGAGGATTATCGGTCGCATAGGTGGCTTTTAAAAGAAGAAGCATTCTATTATTAAAAAGAGAACTTACGACGGGCGCTCCGGTAAGATTTCCTTTCCAGTCGCCTTGGCGACAAGCCGCAAGCATGAGGCCGAGCAAAATGGTCGTTAAGATTTTAGGATTCATAAGAACATACTCACCATAAGACCGAAGTTGAAAAATTCCGTATTTACCGTATGATAATAATTGGGATTCGTAAGTCGAGAATCTTCCGTAGGTCCAATGTACGGATATTTGGTCGCACTGGGAGGTTCCAAGTCTGTCTCGAATATTTTATAATAATCCACTCGAATTCCGATTCGAATTTTTTTTCCTGCGATGAAGCTGGCCTCAAAGCCTGCATACAAAGTTTTATCCCAGCGAGACGTGTTTGCTGGACGAGCGACTACATAGGTTTCTCCAGCTCCGGCTTTTACGAGGAAATTGATGGGAATTTCAAACGGAAGCTTATAAACCAATGCACCATAGGTTGGAATGGTCGTAAGAGCACGTTCCGACCTTGATAGATAATTGGCGTAGGAAGCGCCGAATTCCAGATAAAAGATCCAAGGCCAGGGTATCCTAAAAAATAAACCGGCCCCCAGAGTCGTATTTAATATTTGTTGGGATTTGCTTCCGGGGAAGGGGTTAGCGGCGCCGAGCCAAAAGCCGATCTCCGGTTTCCGATTATCATAAAAGCTGGGGAGGTCCTCTGCTTCCTCGTCTTCTCCCTCTTTGTCGTCGTTCTTTTTCCCGGACCGGGTCAGTCCCGAGGACGGAAGATTTCCGCCTTGGGCGACTAATTCCCCGTTTCGAAAGCTATTTCCTATCTTCGGTAAGTTCCAAGTTCCAGGTATGCTGGATCCGCCTAAAAAGTTCAGAGCCCGTTTACTTAGCCCATCAGGAACAGCCAAGACACCGGTCCAAGGAAAAAATAAAAAGGCAATCGGGAGAAATTTTTTCAACGTGAAATTCCCCCAAGAGTATCCCGATCGACATACAGTGAATCAATTTGAGGAAAGGAATCGTAATACGCTCGAATAAAATATAATCCGTAAGGTGGAAGAGTAATTCCGGCTATCGTTCGATCTTTTGAGGATAGGATTTCCAATATATTCGTCTCTTTGCGCTTTCCTGTCGCGATCTCTAATAACGTGCCCGTTAGAATACGGATCATATTATGGAGAAAGCCATTTGCCTTAATCCGGAAGCGATACAATCCCGGTTCCTCTGGGCTCTCTTTTAAACTCGTATCATAAATGACCCGAATCGTAGTCTTTCGGTTCCTCATGGAAGTGGCCTTGGCCAGACTACGGAAATCATGCTCGCCTTTTAATAGTTCCAGTTCTTGCCGTAACCGGGAAACGTCAATCCGATGTTGGTACCAAAACACTCGGTTTTTCCAAATAGGTCGGGGAATTTTAGAGTTTAAAAGCAGGTATTCGTATTCTCTAGCCGTACAGGAAAATTGGGAATTGAAGTTTTCCGGAACTGGACTGATTCCTAGGAGGGACAGACCTGGGTCGGTGAGTGCATTCAGTCCGAGTAGGAAGCGAGATAATTCTCGGATCTTGGATTTCGTTTTGAAATTTACGATCATTCCCCGGGCATGAACCCCGGTGTCAGTCCGCCCCGCTCCGTAGATGCGCGTGGGTTTCCCTAAAAGAATCGCTAGAGCTTTCTCTATTTCGTTCTGAATCGTAGGTGTTTGCCTTTGAGTTTGGTAACCGTAAAAGCATCCACCGTCGTATTCTAGAAGGAGAGCGTAATTGCCGGGCTCGTCCATTTCATTCATGTTTCGGAAACCGCGGGAGAGTTCGACGGAACGGGAGGGAAAGGGTTATTTCTCTCCTCCCATCTCATCGATGATCTTGTTATACTCATCGTACAATTCTTTTGCCATATCGATGATTACCGACGGTTTGGATTTAGAAGCTTTCCCGGAACCGTACAGTCTAGAAAGAGTTCGTTTGGCTCGAACCAGCAGATTCAGTTTGGACTGAGGATCCGAAGCCAATTCGTCTTTGAATTTCATCGTAAGGTATGCGGAAAGATAAATGACCCCGTCAAACCCCCAGTTTTTATCCGTATCGGGACCTAACAAATAAGAAGCTGCATCTACCGGCTCGGAACCGGATTGCATGATTTCCATCGTTTCCGTATACCAACCGGCGGCTTTCTGGTAGAGGAGGTCCCGAATCCTATCGAATCCGATTTCGGGAAATTCGGCATGCATGTCGTCGAAGTACCAGGCTCCACGCACCGCGCAGACGGCTTTTTTGGGCGTCGGGGCAACGTTTACTTTTCTGCTTTGATAGCATTCGATCGCCAATAAGTAGGATGCCGTTCCTAAAACTAGATTTCTGTCCTGGTAAAAATCAAGAGGACCGAAGATTAGTTCGATATTCTTTCTGCGGGTTTCCGCACTTTCTCTTAGTTTTGTGTTTTCATCAATGTCTAAAGAGGACCAGTCTTTGGGGAATGCGGTGTACAGGCATCTAGGACAAACATTGAGAACATAGTCGTTCGGACTAACCCGGCCGAATTTTTTGTTCTTTTCGTAGAGGCGACGTAATTCCTGGGTAAGTCGACCGGCAATTAGGCGCCCGCCACCTTGAAACATGCTCTCCCGTTGGTGAACTTCGTTGCATACGGGGCAAACGGTGTCTTCCTTATTGCGGAAGGAGATTTTCTTACCTTGTGCTAGTGCGATTGCTGTCATTAGTTAGAGAATTTCCGGAAAAATCCAGCCGGAAGCGTCAATTCTCACCGTATTCTAACCGATAGACTAAGAAGAAAAGCACGATTTTCGGGTTGAACCCGGTCTCTTATGGGAGATAGTAAAGAAAAGGTCCGCCAATGAAGAAACTACTCGTTTTCACGATCGCGATGTTTATCGCGCCCGCAATCCTCCACGGCGAAGCCGTTTCGATGAAGGCATATAAGAAACGGGTCGAGCTCCTTACCTACTTACGGGAGATAGAGCCGATCGTCCGGAATTATCCGGGCGAGCCAAAAACGCCCCAGAACCAGCAAGGTCAGGCTGCGCCGCAATCGGAAGGGGATCGAATCGGGAAATACAAAGAGTTGAAGCGTCTGTACCAAGAGGGATTGCTCTACTACTTTGAAGGGAATCACGTAAATTCCTATCGTCGTTTCTTGGAAGCGCAATTGGGAATGGAACTTCTGCTGGAAGAAATTTCCCAAGCATATGTGGAAAGAACCGAAGAAATATTGAAAACGGCGATTGAACGAAAAAACCAAAACAATCCGCAGGACAAGGCTCTTGTAGATATCGCAGTCGAATACGGACAGGGGAGTTATATTCGCGCGGATATGAAGGAAAATCGCGAAGCACCTCATTTCCGGAGAATGTACAACCCACGCGAGTATCATTACGTAACCAATAAATACACGATTGAAAAGAATATGGAACTAGGTTATCAATTTTTGGGAGAAGCGAAAGAAACCAGAAATAACGCGCTAAAAATCGAGAAGCAATTGGAAAAACACCAAAAGCTTCAACCTAGCCATCGCAAATATCGGATCGAATATTACTTAGGAGCCATCAATCTCTGCCGGGATGCAAGAGCCAATGCGGTCAATATCTTTAAATTGAAGTATCCGTATGATAATTACTTTATTCAAAGATCCGATGCTAAGACGGAAGAGCTGAAAAACGAATACGGGGAAATCACTCCCGCGGAAGTCGTTTCAATCGAAGGAATTACCTACGATTTCACGCAGAATCCTCTAGTCCGTATGGATGCAAAAATGAGCCCCGTATTTGATAAACGAATTCCGGATGAATACCGCAGGGATGCGGTGGATATTCTTGGCAGGGTGTATGACGACGAGATCAGTAGTCGTTTGTATCTGAGATGGGATGCCGAAAAGAGAAAAGCTCTCGTTGGAGATAAACTTCCTCCGGGGAAAACGAAAGCAACCCAACCCGCGAACCCGAATAAGTAAGCGTCTTGGTCTAAGGAACTTCTCGAGTAGTTCTTTTCCAAATTTCGAAGTTCGTTCTGAATGCCGTTCGTTAAAGGAACGGCATTCCTATTTATTACCGTTTCATTCGTTTCGTAATAAAAGAGAGTCGGTTACGCTTACAGAAAGTACTTTCCAGACGGCGTCCTCTCCGAGAGCATAGCCATGCATGAGTCCATTCAAGTTTTTGGAAAGTCGACTGGGTAGATTCTCGAAGGAATACCAGAAACTCGTTTTACGAACCTATCTGATTACGGTCCGATTGGTATTAACCACCGCTTTACCTTCCATGATTAAAGGAATTTATTATTCTCTGATCGGGAATCGTTCCAAGCAATATATTTCTTTTTTGAAAGGTTCGGCTCTGTGGGGTGAGTCCGTCCGTAAGATGACGAAAACGAAACTGATTCTTACGAACGAGATTGCGATTCCGCAAACCGGACATATGATTTTTTTAAATCATGTGAATGAGATCGATTTCCCGTACGATTGCCTGGTGGTGAATAAACCTTATCTTGCGAATCAGGTGATTAAGAAAACTCTAGTAGCGTATTGGTGGATGAAGGCCATGGGTTCTCAGGTATTCGAGACGTCCAAGGCGACTACGATTGCAGTCTCCGTTCGAAAACTACTGAAAGGTTTAGATACGACTTCGTACATCGTGTATCCGGAAGGCCATAATACGTATTCGGAGACGATCCAACCGTTAGTGAAGGGAATGGTCAAGATCGCTTTCGAAAATCGAATTCCGGTCGTTTTGGTTCTCAAATCCGGGATCGCCCGGTATCAAACGGATCCGATGAACGTAACGGTGGGTTATAAGTATGTCGGGAGATTCGAGCCGAACGGTTTTGCAACCTGGGAAGCGTTTAGAGAATCCTTGCAAGAAGTTATGATTCAGGAGAAGGCCCTTCTGGATCAACAGATCGGAACACAAAGAGAGCCCGAACCGGTAAAGCCAAAGTGATCCACACATTGCTCATTGCGAACCGGGGTGAGATTTCTCTTCGGATCCAAAGGACCTGCAAACGACTCGGAATTAAAACCGTCGCAGTTTTTTCGGATGCGGATGAAAATTC
This sequence comes from Leptospira inadai serovar Lyme str. 10, assembly GCF_000243675.2. Lineage (NCBI taxonomy): Bacteria > Pseudomonadati > Spirochaetota > Leptospiria > Leptospirales > Leptospiraceae > Leptospira > Leptospira inadai. The sequence goes on from NZ_AHMM02000015.1 coordinate 608,152, forward strand.
TCCCTTCGTTCGACAAGCCGATCTTGCCTATCATCTAGGCGCTTCCGAGCCCTCTAAATCGTACCTCTCAATCCCATCGGTCTTAAAGGCGGTCAAGGAAACCGGCGCAAATGCCGTGCATCCGGGTTACGGATTTCTTTCGGAACGAACCGAATTTGCTCTCGCACTCGCTAAGGAAGGAATCTTATTTTTAGGTCCTCGTCCCGAGAGCGTGGATTTGATGGGAGATAAGATTCGTTCCAGGGAAGCGATGGTGCTCGCCGGAATTCCGGTTGTTCCGGGATATAATGGGAATTCGCAGGATCCAAAATTATTAATAAGCGAAGCCAAAAAAATTGGGTTTCCGGTGATGATTAAGGCGAGCGCCGGCGGCGGCGGAAAAGGAATGAAGAGAGTGTATTCCGAATCGGAATTTTACCATTCTCTTGAATCCGCTCAGAGAGAAGCGAAGAACGCATTCGGGGATGCCCGAGTATTTTTGGAAAAATACATTACCAATCCGCGTCATATAGAAGTGCAGGTTTTCGGGGATTCCAAAGGCAACGTTCTCCATCTGTTCGAAAGGGAATGTTCCATCCAACGTAGACACCAGAAAGTCATTGAGGAATCACCTGCTCCGAATTTGGATCGGAATTTGCGGGACAAGATCTGCGAGGTCGCCGTTAAGGCGGCGGAGTCCATCGGTTATCTCGGCGCAGGCACGGTGGAGTTCATCCTCGGCGAGGACGGAAATTTTTATTTTCTGGAAATGAACACAAGACTTCAGGTGGAACACCCGATTACCGAGATCGTAACCGGATACGATCTAGTCGAGTGGCAGATACGCATCGCCGAAGGAAAAACCTTACCCGAACTCTTAAAGGGCTCCAAACCGAATCAGACAGGGCATGCCATCGAAGCTAGGGTCTATGCGGAAGATCCGGAGAATGAATTTCTTCCCTCGATTGGAAAGATCGAATTTGCTTCCTTTCCGGAAGGACAAAATATTCGCGTGGATAGCGGGGTCGTTACCGGTTCGGAAGTATCCTTATATTATGATCCTATGTTGGCGAAAGTAATCGGATCGGGCAAGAGTAGGGAAGATGCCCGAAAAAATCTGATCAGTGCGCTGGAAAATACGGTAGTGTTCGGGCCTATTACGAATGTTCCGTATCTGAAAGGGATTTTGGTTCATCCTGAATTCGCAAATGGACATACCCATACTCATTTTCTGGAACAATACTCGATATCCGTCGGCGAGAACGGGGAAGAGAAGGATGCTTTAGAAAAAGTCGCCTCCCTACTTGCCGCTCGGAGAAAAAAAGCGCCGTCTATCTGGGAGGCATTGGGCTCGAGGGATTTATGGGAAGTGAATTCGTGAGTAACTTATACAGAATTCGCTGGAAGGAAACGGAGTACCTTCTCGATTTGGGAGAGTCTTCGTCTTCCGCAAGAGTCTTTGATCCTCGATCCGGCTGGGAAACCCTGCTTTCCCATTATTCTTGGACAAGAGAGACGGAAGGGACTTTTTCGCTTCCCGACGGCTCTATCGCGTTGGTTTCCGGCGCGAAAATTTTCATCCATACTAGAGGACGCAGTTTTCAGTTTTTCTTGAAGGGGAAAGAAACTAGCGGAGTCGATGCTGCGCAAAACGAAATTAAAAGCCCGATGCCTGGAAAGCTAATTAAAGTCGAAGTAAAACCTGGCGATTCCGTAAAGAAGGGGCAGGTACTTGCCGTCGTCGAGGCAATGAAAATGGAGCACGCTTTAAAGGCGGGCGCAGACGCCGAGGTCCAGGAATTGAAAGCATCTCCAGGCGAACTAGTAGCCCAGGATCAGATAATTTTAATACTGAATTCGTAATCCTTTTTCCAATTTTCGGAATCGCCATTCAGATTGCCTTCCATAGCAGGTGCCGCTCGGAACGTTAGTCGCTCCAACGGGAAGTATTTCCGCCGAATCAATTTCGAAGCGAAAAAGAAACCCAAGTATTGTTCTCGAACGCTTCTATCCTTTCGCAAGCATTCATTGCTCTTATTACGGTGCGAATTTTTTTAGGAATGCGTTTAAACATTCGTTCATTTCTTACATCGTCTCGGACTCTTAGTATCGAAAGAGAAGAAGGACGTTTATTTCGATCTCGAATTATGAGATATAAAACATGTTTTTGGTGCAGAGCTTAAACTTTCTTCTTGTTCAAGATTACAATTCTATTTCGAACGATTGTACGGACTCGAATCTAGAAAATTTGTGAAAGACCCACTTAAACCAGCAACGGTTCCCCGTTTTCCAGGAATAAATTTGACATGGCTTCTTACCCAACTATAACTTGCGAAATCGTATTTTATTACCTGGGCTCTGAATGAAGAATTTTCTTGTTTGTCTTGCTTTAATCGGACTGATCACCTTTGGATTCGCTGAACCGATATCCGCGCAGAATATCATCGGCGGATGCGAAAAGCCCGAGGCCCGTAAGGATCTCCCGTTTCCAATTAGCCAACAGAGGCAACTCTGTAAGAAGGATTTAATAAAAAAGAAGGAGGGTTGGTTTCCGACCGGGCTCCCGCTTCTAAATTCGGATCCGAATAGCGGCGTGGGATACGGTGTACGTATCTTCGCTTATAATAATGGAAAGAGAGAAGATCCGTTTTTCGAATACACGCCGTATAAATTTCGTATCTATGCTCAGTACTTTAACACGACCAAGAATCGACAATACCAAGACGTCGCATTCGACGCGCCGTACGTTTTTGGAACTCAGTGGAGGTTAAGAGGCGAGGGCGTATACGATGCAAACCCGAATACTTTATTCTTCGGCGTCGGGGAATCCTCGCTTCAAAATTTAAGTTCTCACGATCGTAACCAACCGGGTTCGCAATTGGATACGAACCAAACGTTCACGCAGCAGCAACAAAATCTCGCTTATACTAGACCGGGAGGTCCCGGTGATCCAGTCGCCTTAGGTGGAGGAACGTATAGCGGTTTTCCCGCGCAGAACGGATTTAGGGTTTCCGACGGGCAGTACAATCGATACAATATCATTTCTCCGACGGCGAACTTAAGCGCGGAGCATTCTTACTTAGGCGGAACGGTTAGGCTTGTTACGGGAGCTAGGTTTTCGCAGAACATCGTTCGTACGTTTGACGGGACGCAAGTAAAGGGGAACGACCCGATTTTGGACGGATGGCCTATCAATTCGGGTGGGTTGGTCTATAACGGTGTGACAAAGTTGACGCAAGATCAGCAAGCAGGTAAGATTTTAGGGTACCACGGCGGAAATGTGAATTCTATTCGTTTGGGTTTAGTGTATGATACTCGCGATTTGGAACCTGATCCCAACCAGGGTGTTTTCATGGAGGCGACCTATGAAAGAGCGACCAAAACGATGGGATCCGATTACAATTATTCGAAATATTTCGCTCAGGCTAAATTCTTCTATAGCCCGTTCCCGAAAGTTTTTGATAAACTCGTATTGGCGGGCCGGGGAGGTTTCTCGCTTACCGAAGGCGACGTTCCCTTTTTCGAGTATAGAAATATGTGGGGAACGGAAGGTGTGATTTCCGGTCTTGGGGGCCGCACGACTCTTCGCGGTTATAAACAAGATCGATTTGTGGGTCGTACGATGGGTTGGGGAAACTTGGAGATTCGATATAAATTCGCGGAATTTTCGATATGGGGGCAGCACTTCGCCTTCAATATCGTTCCCTTCTTCGACTTCGGCCGCATTTGGGACGACGAACATAAGATCGGCACCCAGGGATATAAATATTCCAGGGGAACGGGACTCCGGATTGCCTGGAACCAAACTACGATTATCATGATCGATTACGCTGTTTCTCGAGAAGATAAACAACTTTTTATAAACTTTAATCATGCATTTTAATAGAGTATTATTTATGAAGAACCAGTTAACCATTTTCTTTTCATCGATCCTTCAATGTACCCTCGTTCTTTCGATTTCGTTTTTTGCAATCGCAAACTGCGAACAAAAAAAGGATAAGGAGACTCAAGGTTTCTTGAATGAGGACGCAAGCGTATTGTTGGCCGGTGCGTTATTCTTCAGCACGTATCGATCTAACGGGGACGGAACGATCACGGATTCTTCCATCGGGTTGACTTGGAAAATTTGTTCCCAGGGACAGACCTATGTTGCCACGTCGGGGGGTTATAGCTGCGAAGGAGGCGGTCTTATAAACAACGGATGGGGCGCCGTTCAATTGCAGTACTGTAATCTAAACAACGATGCCTGTAACGCGGTAAGTTTACCCAAAGCGTTAGTTCCGGTTTCCCAGATCGGGGTGGCCGGTAGTTCGGAGGCTTATACTAGTTGTTCGGGAGATAGGACAGGGGGATATTCGAACTGGCGAGTGGCGAGTTATACGGAGCTAAAATTGCTAAGTTCCTCGAGTCGCGCCGAGATGCTGTTGAAGTTTCCCGACACGATAGAAGATCTGTATTGGAGTTCCTGGGCCAACGAACAGGACCCTTCCAATCAAACTGCTCGAGCCGTTTCATTTGCGAGAGATAAATTCGGAACGGACAATGCATCCAACAAAACTAATCGTTATTATATCCGCTGTGTTCGCCCCTGACCGCTATTCGTTTAATAACGAAGGATGGATCGAGTTATTTATATTTTTATAAAATTCTAAAATGCTTGCTGATTCGATTCGTTCTTTGCGAGGCTTATCTCCGTTCGCGTCGCTCTCCGAGTTAGTCGGTCTTGTTATGAGAATGCGAGTATTTGGTCACGATTTATATTTGACAATTTTAAAAAATTGCGTATCTATCTTATGAATTTGAAAATGTGGGAATCAATGAGCCGCTCCAGGAAGATTCGAAATATCGGAGATCTTGCTTGCCTGCTTACTCTTTTGTACGCGTTCGAATCCGTTCGAGCGGAAGCACCTCCTCCGACCGGAGGTTGCGAAAAACCGACACCCCGATCGAATCTACCGTTTCCGATGGACCCGAGCAAACAGTTATGTAAAAAGGATCTGGATCAAAAAAAAGAAGGTTGGTATCCGACCGGCTTGCCTCTGATTAACTCGGATCCGAACGAAGGGATAGGCTACGGAGTTCGAGCGTACGCATATAACAACGGGAAAAAGAGCGACCCTTTATTCGACTACACTCCGTATCGAGTCCGTTTCTTTGCGCAGTATTTTGATACGAATAAGAATGCCCAATATCACCAGCTCAGTTTGGACATGCCGTTTATTGCAAATACGCAATGGAGATTGAGGGCGGATGCATTTTTGACGATCACTCCGACCACTTTATATTTCGGAATCGGACAGGATTCCATGAAAAATCTAAGTTATCATGATCGAAATCAGCCTGGGGGAAACCTGAACACGAACGCGACGTACCAGGATCAGTCTCAGAATCTAGATTACTGGCGTCCCGGAGGTCCTCAGGATCCCGTTCGGTACGGGAATAACACCTATGCCGGAATTCCTAGTCACCCGGGCTTTGTGGTTACCGACCGTATGTACAACCGCTACCAGATTCAAACTCCTATGATTAACCTAAGCACCGAGCGATCCTATGTCGGGGGAACCGTTCGTCTGGTCGCGGGAATTAAGGCTTCCGATAATATCGTTCATACTTTCGACGGTAAGTTCGTACAAGGTCATGACCCTTTGCTCGGAGGGGATCCTTTAAACTATGGTGCCAAAGTTCCGAACGGTAAAACTAGACTCACACAAGATCAGGAAGCGGGAAAAATTTTGGGATACGCGGGCGGCTTTGTGAATACGCTCAGAATCGGACTAGTGTATGATACTCGAGATTTCGAACCCGACCCGAACAGCGGAGTTTTTCTGGAAGGAACGTACGAAAAGTCCAGTAAGGCGATCGGCTCGGATTTCGATTTCCAGAAATATTTCGCGCAGGGTAAGTTCTTTTATAGTCCATTTCCGAAAGTTTTCGATAAGCTCGTTTTCGCCAGCCGTTTCGGAATGGGATTAACGGACGGGAATACTCCATTTTTTGAATATAGGAATCTGTGGGGAACGGAAGGAGTCATCGGAGGCTTGGGAGGTTTGCGGACCTTACGCGGATACAAACAGGATCGATTCGTGGGCAGGGTAATGGGTTGGGGGAACTTGGAAATTCGTTGGAAATTCGGGGAAGCCTCCGTTGGAAGCGAATACTTTGCCTTTAATATCGTTCCATTCTTCGATTTCGGGCGGGTTTGGGACGACGAGCACAAGATCGGAACTCAAGGGTATAAATATTCCGAAGGGTTAGGTTTGCGTATCGCTTGGAATCAGGCTACGATTATCATGATCGACTATGCAAAATCAAGGGAAGACGAACAGCTTTTCGTGAATTTTAGCCATGTCTTTTAATAAGGCTTATTTATTAAAAGAATTAGAATCGCCTATTCCCGCAGAACGGTATCGTCCCGCAATATGGTGTCGTGACGGGAAGGGGCGCGATTTTCGGGATAATCCGTGGAATAGTGCAATCCACGACTTTCCTTTCGAGAAAGGGCAGCCCTTATAATCAACTCTCCGACTAAAACCAAGTTTCTCAATTCCAGTAAAGGGGCGGTAATAATCGTCCGCTTGTAATAGTCTCGGACTTCCGAAAATATCAAATCCATTCTTCTGAGAGCTCTTTCCAGACGAAGGTTGGATCGGACTATTCCGACGTAATTCGACATCGTATTCTTAATTTCTAATAGATCATGGGAAATTAAGACCCATTCTTCGGTGTTTACCAACCCTTCCTTATTCCAAGCGGGAATCTGATCGTGTTCGGGCAGGAAAGTAGGAGGATTTCGTTCCACGTCCTGTGCGATACGATTCGAAAAAACGAGGCATTCCAATAAACTGTTGGATGCTAGACGATTCCCGCCATGAACTCCCGTGCAGGCCACCTCGCCTGCGGCATATAAATTCTCGATATTCGTTTTTCCGTGTAGGTCGGTCGCGACTCCGCCGCACATAAAATGCGCGGCAGGGACCACCGGAATCGGTTGGGAAGTGATATCGATCCCTAATTCCATGCATTTTTCGTAAATGGAAGGGAAGGCCGCCTTGATTTCCGAGGCCGGCTTGTGCGAAATATCCAGCCAGACATGGGGATCTCCCGAGCGTTTCATTTCCGCGTCGATCGCCCTAGCTACTATATCGCGGGTCGCCAAGTCGGCCATCGGGTGATACTTTTTCATGAACGGCTCCCCGTCCATAGTCAACAAGATCCCGCCCTTTCCGCGAACCGCCTCCGAAATGAGAAACGAATCGCCTTTTTCGTGATAAAGCGAAGTAGGGTGGAACTGGTAGAATTCCATATTCTTAATTATGGCACCGGCGCGATAAGAACACGCAACGCCGTCGCCCGTCGCAATTTTCGGATTCGTAGTATGAGAATAAACCTGTCCGGCTCCTCCGCTTGCGAGAACGGTTCGCTTAGCAAGAATCGGAATCACTTCTCCGGTATGATTGGAAAGTACGTACGCCCCGAAACAGATAAGTCCTTTTCTCTTGAGATGATGGGGTGTGATCAAATCCACCAATGTATGATATTCTAAAATTCGAATTCTCGGATTTTGTTTAACGTTTTCTAATAGAGTTTTCTCTATTTCCCGCCCGGTCCGATCGTGGGCGTGAACGATTCGATTTGTTCCATGTCCGCCTTCTCGATGGAGATCGAAACCTCCCTGGGCGTCCAAGTTAAACGGAACGCCGTAGTCTAGCAATTCGCGGACGAGGGCCGGACCTTCCTGGACGAGAATATGAACCGCTTCCGGATCGCAAAGTCCCGCTCCGGATTCCAGCGTATCCCGCACATGATCCTCGAACTTATCGCCTTCCGCAAAGACGGAGGCGATTCCTCCCTGGGCATAATTGGTGTTCGATTCATAATCGGATTTTTTGGTGATGATCGTCACTTCTCCAAAGGGAGAAAGTTTGAGAGCTTGAAAAAGTCCGGTAATCCCGGTCCCGATGATAAGGAAATCGGTACGAATTCTAGGCATGGATAAATCCCCGGATTGCGCTATAGAACGAATGTCGTTCCATAGCGCTTTATATATTATTTACGTTTGTTGGCTCCAGTATTCATGAGAGCCTCGACGTAATCGATGGACCGAATCAATTGGTAATCCGGTTTAATCGGGTCATTCTTATGTTCTTGGATGAACTTTTCGGCCTTGCCGTTAGCTTTGACCCAAGCTTCCAATTTCTTCACATCGAAGTGGCTCTTTTCTTCCGCGGCGGAAGGTAATTCCGGAAGGTGATTCCACATGTTTTCCTCGCGATAATGGAACGGAAAGCTTCCGTCCTCTTCCGCGGAAACCTCTACATCCGGTTTTACTCCGACTACCTGAATCGTATTTCCGGACGGGGCGTAGTACCGAGACTGCGTTAATTTTATGTAGTAGGCTCCGTTACCCGGCAGTTCCTGCAACTTCTGAACCGTAGCCTTTCCGAAAGAACGTTCGCCTAAAATCAATCCTCGTCCATGGTGTTTCAAGGCGGATGCGACGATCTCGGAGGCGGAGGCGGACTTGGCGTTAATCAACACCGCGACCGGAAGATCGGTTAAGTCCCTGTTCTTCGCGTTCGAGTCTTCGGGACTTCGGTTCGGGCTCTTAACGGAAACTATGAGTCCATTTGTGATGAACATATCCGCTAAGTCGATAGCCAGGTCCAAATATCCTCCCGGATTATTTCGCAGGTCCAGAACCAAAGCTTTTAATTTAGTTCCTTTGGCCTGGGCTTGTTTTTCCAGGTCCTTAAAGTGAATTACGAACTCCTTATCCACGGAAGGATCCGACTTAACAAAGCCCGTTAATTTAATATAACCGATCTGATTATGGCCTTCAATCAACTTACTTGCAATATTCTTAATTTCGATGGTATCTCGTACGACGTCTATATTCAACGTGCCGGAGGTTCCCTTGCGTCGGATCGTCAAGCTGACGGTGGAGCCTTTCTTCCCCTTGATTCGCTCGACAACCTTATCCAGGATCATTCCTTTTACCGATTTTCCGTCGACGGCAAGAATCACATCACCTGCGCGAACACCCGCGTTGACGGCGGGTCTGCCTTCGAGCGGATTTTCCACCACGACTTCCTTATTTCCGCCTCCGCTTAAAATCGCACCGATGCCTTCGAAGCTCCCGTCTTCTATCTTCGCCATGGATTCTTCCCAAACGGCTTTTAGAAATACCTGGCTATGCGGATCGAGAGATGATAAATATCCGTTAGCTGCAGCTAGGTAAACGTCCTTGATGGAAAAGGGTTCCTTATCTTTCGTTTCTTCCGTTCCGAACGGATCCTTTAAGGGAGGAGTCGTATAATTTTGAAGATTCTTTTCAATGAAGGCTAGCACCCGATCGAAGTCTTTTTTCGAGAAATTCGTTTGCTCCCATTTTGCGGACAAAACGGCTTTTCTTACTTTTTCCCGTTCGACTAGCTTGATCACTTCTTCCCCGGAAAGTTTGGGCTTATTGGCCTCTTCTTTTAACTTTCGATCTCTGATTTTTTCGACTTCTTTGTAGTCGGGATCGAAAACGACAAACTTGTCTTCGGAGGATAATTTGAACGTTTTACCGGGAAAAATATCATCCGGCTCCTCGTATTTTTCCCGGTCCTTAAAATAGCTTTCGGGATAAAGATATAATGCATGCGGGAGCGCGAATAGAGCGAAGATCGCTGCGTCCTTGTATGCACGATTTTTATCTATGTTTTTATCGATATAACTTCGATCAACGGTCTTGACTACACTGTCAAAATCTTTAAGAGTGAAATCTGCGGTAGTCTTGGAGTGTCCAGAGGAAGGCTCGCAAAAGAAGATACTCGTACATAATACGACGGAGACGAAGGAGAAAGAGAGTGATCTCAGGCTTTTCAAATCGGTTCCTCTTGCCGGTCGGGTTATTTTCGAACATTTTCCACCTCGTACGGGGTCTGTCAATACATTCCCCCGAAAAGGCGATCTATCCTTCGACCGATCTACCATGAATGGACAAACATACGTGAATATCTTTCTCATTTTTCCGATCATTATTTTTCTCTTTTCGGGAACCTTTGGCTGTTCGTCTGTTTCCGTTCCGGGAGGCGGAAGATTCGGTTCCGAGTTAATCCAGGAGCAGGCGATCTTGGATTTTTATGGAACCGAAGAGGAAAGGATTTCCTCCTTGAAATTACTGCGATCCACCTGTCGTTCTATTCGAAGCGATCGAGGGCTTGCTTGCTATAATTTATCCGTTCTATATCAATCGTTGGGAGATTTGGACGGAGCGATAGAATATGCGATCCGCGCTAAATCGGCCAATCCTAAAGATCCGTTATATGCTGAATTGGCGTTTCAAACCGCCTTAGCAAAGGATAATCGGGAACGTTCCGATTTGGATCAGGGTGAAATTTCACTGATCTCCGCGATTCGGGCCTGTAAAGAAGGTCGGAAGGACGACGCGTACCTTTTTCTTGCTCCTCTGGTCGCCTCCGGGGAAATTTCCAAAGAATCCTTGAGCCGAGGATTGTTTGCGGATTGCGGGCTGGATAAATCCTTCATTGCCGAGGCAAAATCGAATTCGATAAAACCTTCGTTAGAATATTATAAAACGTTGGAAAAGAATCATCCCTTCCGGAAAATATGGGATCTATCGGGGGAATTCGGGAGAAACCAGAAAGAATCCTCCGCAAATAAAGCCACTCGCTCCTGGCAGGAACTGCGCAAGGCCCTCCCCTTGAGGGATATCGCTTCTGCGAAAAAGCATATCGTTTCCTTCAAACAAGGGCTGGAGGATTTATCGAGAGAAACTCCGGCTTCCAAACAGCTGGCACTTCACCTTAAAAAAGCCGCGTATTTGCTTTTGTCCGAGGATTCGAACTTCTCCACGTTTAAGGATTTGGCGAAAGAGCTTTCAGATAGGCCTGTACAGACTCAGTGATTCCCACCTCCAATGCGTAGGAAATCAACCTATGTCCTATGGAAACTTCCAAAAGACCGGGCAGCTTGGAAAAAAGAAGCAGATTGAATTGATCCAAATCGTGGCCGGCATTGATTCCGATTCCGGTAGCGAGGAGGGCTTCGGCGGCGGTTCGATACGCCTGGAAGGATTTTTCCCCTTCTTCCCGAGAAGAATCGAACGCCATTGCGAAGGGACCCGTATAAAATTCCACCCGGTCCGTACCGGTGTCCGAAGCGTACTTTAAATTTTCGAGATTTGTCTCCACGAACAAGGAAACTCGAATTTTTGCATCATGAAATTTCCGAATATAAGTTCCTAGCGCGTCCCCGTCTTTTTTTAGATCGAAACCGTGATCGGAAGTGATTTCCCCCGGAGTAACGGGGACTAACGTGACCTGGTCCGGTTTTGCTTCCAGGACCAAATCCAAGAATCGAGGAGACGGTTCTCCTTCCATATTATATTCTATTTTTCTGTTCTTGGATTGATTATACGAAATTAAGAAATTTTTAAGCAAAAACACGTCGGATTTCCGGATATGCCTTTCGTCTTCTCTGGGGTGAACCGTAATCCCGTGAGCTCCCGCGTCTAGAATCAATCTAGAAATATGCAAAATATCAGGATGGTTTCCTCCGCGAGAATTGCGAAGAGTTGCGACTTTATTTACGTTCACGCTCAGCTTGGTCATTTGCTTCCGTTTGGCCTCATTTCCTAATATCTAAAGGGAATCGGAAACTAGATTTCAAATAGGTTTTTCTGCTTGAATCCGGTTTTGTGTATTCCACGATGGTCAATTCCAATGGCAACCGCTAAGAAAACGGCTAAGAAAAAAGTGGCCCCTAAGAAGAAAGTTCCGGTAAAAAAACCGGCTCCGAAAAAGAAGGTCGCAGCAAAAAAGAAGGAAATCGCAGTTTCTGCAAAGCCTGCCGTATCATCCTCATCGTTCGCAAAGAGATCTTTTGCAGGAAGTAAAATTTCCGCAAATCCGTTGGGTAAAAAGTTCACCTGTCATACTTGTGGAACTAAATTTTACGATTTAAATAAGGAAGATAAGATCTGTCCAAAATGCGGTGCCGATCAAAATAAACGACCAGTAGTCAAAAGTCGGGCGGCCGCTCGGCCTCGTATCGAAGAGGAGGAATTTCTCGAGGATACGATCGTGGAAGACGATGCGGAAGTCGGTTTCGAAGACGAAGAAGCCATCGTGGAAGAACCTCTGGAAGAAGAGGAGGACGAAGAAGAGGAGGAGGAATAATCCGCTCCCAGTCTTCGATCATAATCCTGGCCGCGCCGACTGGCGCGGGTAAGACGGCTCTGGTCTCGGAATTGGACCCTTCTCGTTTCGAGATTCTTTCCTTTGATTCCCGGCAAATCTATCGAGAACTCCCGATCGGAACGGCTTCTCCGTCTCCGCAGGATCTGGAGAGAATTCGGCATCACCTAACGAATTTGATCTCTCCTGCCGAGAGGATCGATGCGGCTCAATATACGAACGTTGCGGAAAAGGCTTTGGATACGGTCGTCTCCAAAGGAAAGATTCCCGTACTGACCGCAGGTACGGGGTTTTATTTGAATGCATTTCTATTCGGAATGTTTGATGTTCCGAAGATTAGTCCGGAAGTTCGCGCTCGTGTAGAATCATTTCCGATGGAGGAAAAAACGAGATTGCTCCGCGAATTAGACCCGGTCGCGTTAGAAAGAATATTCCCGAATGATGATTATCGATATGGTAGAGCCTTGGAAGTTAATTTAATGGGAGTTCGATGGTCCGAATTAAAAATCAAAGAAGGATCGGGCGCCTTACATACTCGAAATTTGAATATTCTTCGAGGTTATTTTTTGGATTTAGATCGTAAGGAATTGTATCGCAGGATCGACGAACGGGCCCGGAAAATGATCTCGGGCGGAATGGCCGAGGAAGCTAAAAGAGTCGCCGACAAATACGGCGAGAGTTGTCCCGGGCTCTCGTCGCTTGGTTATAATTTCGCGCTTGAAAATATTAAAGGAAAGTCCAATCTTGAGACATTCTTAGGGAATTTAAGCCAATCCCACAGAAATTACGCCAAACGACAAATCACTTGGTTCAGGAAGCAAGCCTTCTTGACTCCCGTGAAACCGAGCGAAGCGTATAAAAATATACAAAATATATAAAACGGATAAAACCTATGTCTGCTAAAAACAATATCCAGGACCAACTCCTTAACACTGCAAGGAAGGAAAAATTGGAGCTCACCATCTACCTTCTGAATGGAGTTCCTTTAAAAGGAAAGGTTGTAAGTTTCGATAATTTTACAATCATCCTGGAGCAGGAAAATAAGCAGAGTTTAGTTTACAAACATGCGATTTCTACCATCATTCCTTCCAAAGTGATCAAACTATATACCGAAGAAGCGGCGAAGGAAACTCCTTCTGCCTAGATGATTCGATGGATTGGTAGAGCTTTTCTATTCCTCCTGTTAGGAGGAATCCTAGTCGGAATCGTCTATCCAATTTATATTATAGGGGACGGAGAAGTTCTCGTTTCCTGGTCATCCGACTCTCGAGTATCGTCCTTTATACGTGGGCCCGGGTTCGCTTACGAACCTCGGGTGTATTTATTCTGGGATCATAAAGTTCTAAAGGAAGAATTGCGTTCGCTTTCCGAAGAAGTGCAAATCTCCTACGATTTGTCCTCCGGCTTGTTTCCGAAAGATTCGGAAGAGGGGAGGATTTTGGCCAGGTTCGAGGTCGTTTTTTCCTTAGAGGGAGAAGGATCTAAAAAATGGTTTTCCGCCGGAGGAATCTCCGAATCCTCGAGGAAGAAATTTCTCTCGGGGATTTTCCTGTCTTTGCTCCGGTCTCGGATCGAAGACGAAAAAAATCTGAATCTCACAAAGGACGGACTCTCGAATTTTCTGAGAAAGGAGGCTTCTATCGGTGTTTCGAACCAATTACCCTGGCTCCGTGTCGAGTCGGTTCGGATCGTGGAGCTACAGGTTCCGGATCCGTTAGTGATTAATAACCTGTTAAGAAATCCGAATTACTTATTGGCCAAAAAACAGGAAAAATTGGATGCGCTAAAAAAAGCGGAACTCCTCTTGGTTCAAGAAGAGGCAAAGCTTTCCGCCGCAAAAAATCGTTGGGAAGCGTATCGAGACTTCTTAAAAAAGAATCCGGAAATGAAAGAGTTTGTACTGTACGAAAGCCTGGGAGATAAGGTCGAAGTAATCCTCCTTCCTGTGGACTCCATTCTCGGAGATCCGAAGGCTTTGGGGAAAAAGAAACAAACCGCTCGAAAACCCAAAGAAGTGGAGTAGAGATGAGTCAGGAAAAACCCGTAGTTTTAATTATGGCGGGGGGAAAAGGGGAGAGGTTTTGGCCTCGGTCCCGAATTTCCACGCCGAAGCAGCTTCAAAAAGTCTATTCTAAAAATACCTTACTTAAGGAAACCTTAAATCGGGCCTTAAGCATCACTAGCTTGGATCGGATCTTTATCGGGACTAATCCTAGCTTAAAGAAAGCGATCCTAGCCCAGGAACGGAATTTTCCGGAAAAGAATTTTATTATCGAGCCCGAAGGCAAAAATACGGCACCGATCATCGCCTTGGCCTCTCTCTATTTTAGGGAAATGTTCGGCGATCCGGTTCAGGTAGTTCTTTCCGCGGATGCTTGGGTCAGTTCCGATAAGGAATTTACCAAAACGATTCAAAAGGCGATTCCTGAAACGAAAGACCATTTGGTCCTGCTTGGAATCAAACCGAATCGCCCTGAAGTAGGATACGGTTATATTTCTTCCGGTAAACCTACCAAGCACGGATTCGAAGTGAAGGCGTTCTTCGAAAAGCCCGATGCGAAGACCGCATTGAAGTACATTAAAAAAACGAACTTCTATTGGAATCCCGGAATCTTCATTTGGAAAACCGGTTTGATTTTAGACGAGTTCTCTTCTTTAGCTCCTAGAATTTTAAAACCGCTTCAGGATCGTTTTCCCTTTAAGAAAGCCGGAGAGTTGGGCGAAGCGTTCCGATTACTTCCGTCGGAACCGGTCGATATCGCGATCATGGAAAAGAGTTCGAAGATTCGAATGGTGGAAGCGAGTTTCGGCTGGGACGATGTGGGCTCTTGGCTTTCGTTGGAGAGAGTGCTCCCGGGCGATTCGCAAGGAAATCGACATATCGGAAAGGATATTCTATTTTTCAAATCTTCGAATAACGTAACTCAGACTCGAAAAGAGTTCACTGCCTTACTCGGAGTTCAAAATTTAGTCGTAGTGGAAGAGGAAGATGTGCTGTTCATCGCTTCTAAAGAAGGTATCGGAGAAATCAAAACACTAGTGGCCGAGATCCGTAAAAATAAAGGTTTACAAAAGTATACCGAATAATTTGCTGACAGGGTAGGAAACCCATAGGAGCACCGAATGCCTTCCGGTAAAAAAAGAAAGCGAAGAAAGATCGCGACTCATAAAAGGAAGAAAAAGAGAAGACTTAACCGTCATAAGAAGAAAGGCAAATAGACCGGGACTGACCGGACTTTAAGATCGGGTTCCTCTTCCATCATAGGCGAGCCCCGGTCTCGCCGCCCACCTTTCCGACTCGAAGGTTTCCTTCGAAATTCAAAACCGCCTCAAACGGACCTAAAGCAATTTTTGAAATTCACCGATAGGAACGTTGTATGGCCTCGTTCCAGGATTATTCCGTTCTTCGTCGCTGGTGGAAACCCGAGTTTCCTCCGGCAAAGGGATATACAAAATCTTACCAAGCTAAAACTCCGGACGGAGATATTCTCCAAGTCGATTTTCATTATCATGATCGTAAAATTCGTCTGACACTAGAGGTCGCCGGAGAGAACGGAAGGATCTATGTTTCTACGATTCGAGACGGTTCGATTCTCAAGGAGACCGATCTAAGTACGGGCCGTTCTTATCCTCTGTATTCCAGATTCGCTCCCTTTCGTGATTTAGTTTCCTCTCTTCCCGACAAGGACGCTCTGCAAGTTATGGGCGGCGCCTATGGGGTTTCTCCCGAACCCTTAGGAGCTCCGACGGAACGAAAAGAGTCGAAACCTTGGGAGAATTCCACGAAATACGACCATGTCTTCGGGATTCGTAGGGGACCGGGCTTCTGGGAGAGATTTTCGGATAAAACCCCTCCTGAGCCCTTATGGCCGAGAATCCGTCGCAGGCTCTGGGGGGACCTGCACGATCTGTTTTTAGGAATCCTGAGTGCGGTCGGAATTTGGTATGCCTACCTGGATTTTTATTTACTGGGTTTTTCACTCGCCGTTTTCGGTTTGCTTTTTGGCGGTTTAGACTGGATACTGAGGAAACGCGATCCGCTCTTTTCGAAGGTGATGCTTTTCTTAGGTTCAGGATCGTACTTCTATTATTACGGATACACCCGTTTCTGAGGAGGGGGAATGTCCGACGAAATCGAACACCAATACATTCTGTTTAGTTTAGGCGAAGAGGAATATGCAATTCCGATTTCCTGGGTAGACGAGATCATTAAAATTAATAATCTCGTACGAGTGCCTCGTTCTAAAAATTACTTTGCCGGGATTATGGACATTCGGGGCAAAGTCGTAAAAATGGTTGATCTCGCAGTAAAATTAAATATTCCGAGGGAGCACGAATCCGAATACGATCGAGCGATCGTAGTTAAGATCGGCGGAGAATCGGTAGGAATTATCGTGGATAAGGTCGCAAACGTGGCCTTGTTTCCGCCGGAAACTGTCAATCCTCCTCCGCCTTCGGTTAAAGGAATTTCCTCTCGATATATTACCGGTGTAGGTAAAAAAGATGATCGATTTATTATATTGATTGATATCGAGAAGATCCTTGGTTCCGAAGAGCTATCGGAGTTAGGTTCTGCGGTAAAATGAATTTTCTCCGCCTGAAAACGGGCGCGCTGCTTCTGGTTTGTATCGGGTCGGCGGGCTTGCTTTTGGCGGACGAGCAGGATCAAAGACTCGATCCCGCCGGGATTTATAAACTTCCTCATGAAGTTATCCCGCCGGACGATATCGCAAAATTAAAGGAAACTTTAGCCAATCCTCCGGAAGGCGCCGATCCGATCGCGTTGATACGGGCGCCCTTGGACCGTTATTACGCGCAATTCGTAGATCCTAAGCGCACAGAAGAAGAACGACGACTCGGAAAAATCTTCACCGAAAAGACCGATAGAAATACATTACGATTATTGATTTTAAAAATGGTGAATAAGCTCGCCGATGGATTTGTGCTCCGCGAGTCTCCCATTCTCTTCGAACTTCATTCGCTTTTGGCGCATGAATACGCCAAGAAAAAGCAGAATTTCAAGGCGTTAGAGGAGGCTAGTACCGCTTTACGCTACCGGGATTTTGCCCACACCGAAGAGTCGTTCTCAAAAGAGTCGCGACTCAGGGAATTGTACGATACCGCCGAAATCGAAAAGGCGAGGGGACATGGGAGGATTGCAAAGGAACTCTCCCAGGCCGGAATCGATTGGAATAAGGCCAAGGATAAGGTTCATGTTTTGGAGGCGGCGAACGTAAGAGGGAAGGAGCTTCTCTTCGAGGAAAACCGACCCAAACGAAAGATAGATCCTAAGGATATGGCGGATGCGAGGCAGAACGTAAAGCTCGCCGAAGAACGTCTTAAGCAAGCGGACGCCTCTTACAAAGATTCATTCGAGAAAAATTATTATCCGTTTTTTAAGAGAAAATCCAGGGAGGACGCGAGCGCCGTATTCGATTTGGCAAAATACGTAAAGGAAGCGGAAAACGAAAACAAGGAAAGACTTAAAGTAGTTAACAAGACTTCGGTTAGCGGACAAGGGATCTTCGTTTTATTCGATTATAAGAGAAACACGGACTACTTCGGCTATGCCGGCCTGCTCGAAATCGCGTTTCGACTGGATCCGGAATATTCTCCGGTGGTCTTAAACCTTGCCCAGGAATTGCGTTCCGCCGGAAAGAAATCCAAGGCTTTGGATTTTTACTTAAAATATCTTACTCTTGCTTTAAAAGAAAATAAAACCGACGCCGAGATGGCTCAGACCTATCGGGAAATCGCGTCTCTTCATACCGAACTGAAACAGTACGTCTTAGCGGCCGAATATTATGAAAAATATTACCAAGCCGAACCCGATCCGAAACGGAAAGGATTGTACGCCTTTGAATTGGGTAATTTTTTCGAAACTAAAATCGGGAATTTGGAAAAGGGTGCTTTCTATTATTCGGATTGGCTGGAGGGTAGGGCGAAAGAGACCGAAACGGAATCCGAACTTTCATTTCCCGATTCTCAAGAACGCTTTAGAATGGAAACCCTCGCTCATCTGGGAATTTCACGTTTGTACAGATATCAGAAAAAGCCGGTCAAAGAAAAGGCGGAATTATTAAAGGCGATCGATTCCTATACTAAGCTCCGTGAAAATTTGGCAAAGGAAGATCGTAAATATTCGGAAGGCAAAAAGGAATTATTGGCGATCAAGAAAGGCCTCTTGGAACGCACGAACGATCAGGATATGGCTCAATATCGATTGAAGAGTTTGGAATTGGAGGAAACCAAGGAGAGGATGGACGTCGTTCGGACAAAGCTGGACACTTCTCCCGGGACGAAAGCTATGCAGAGAGTTTCCATCTTATTCGAGTTCGATAAGGACTTTGCCGGCGCAAAGAAATTCAACGAAGAGATTCTAAAAACCGGGACTCAAACCGAAATGAATCTGGCTTTGCGGAATATAGAAAGAATTAATCGAATTCTGGAGGACGGTATTCCCCGCGATGCTTATCCCCGGGATCCGCTTGCGAGCGACACTCCCTAATCCTTTCCGTTTCTTGTCTTGGAATATTTTTCGATATCGTCCGAGTTGGATGATCCGTCCTCATCCTCTTCCGCCGATCCTTGGGAGGAAACGATCCTAAACTCGACGCTATCGATCACGTCCTCATCGTACGAAACTTTAAGCAGATATTTTCCTGTAGGCAGATCGCGAAAGCTCCCTCGAATCGTGGATGTGGATAGATCCGGACGTTTTCGACTGACTTCTATTTCATTAAATCCTAATTGAAATCGGCTTAGGCTAACGTAAGTTTCGGCATCGGGATTCGGCAGGCGGGAGAATTTGTAAATATACGCTAATGTCTTATCGTTTGGAAAAGCCAACTTATCCCGAGTTAGAGTGAATTCGTTTATGCGGGTCATCCGCTTTTCGAGAAAATCCAATTGGTCCTCATCCAAAATAGCCCAACCGAATTCTCCCTTCATACCAAGGCATGAAAGCATAAAGAACGTGAGCAATGCTAAGGGAAAGGAGAGCGGAGATTTCTTCATCGATTTTCAGAATCTTTTTTTTCTAAAATTCTAGCTTTATCGGAAATATCTTTTTCCCGTCCGACATTCTGCGAAGGATCCGGAAAAATAACCCGAAATCCGGCTCGTCCTTCTTTCGAAATCGGAGAGAGCACTCTCTGAACGAATCGAAAAACAAGATAACTGAGTAGTAAGAAAAATAGGAACTTCATCCTAGAATCATTCTTTCGATAAAAAGGATTCCGGCAACCTGATTTCGTCTAGCTCGGACGGAGGCGAATCGACAGAATCGTCGGGAACCCGACCGGAAAGCGGTAATTTTCGTATTTGCCGTGGACGATACGGACTAGCCGCTCAAAGTTCAAATAAAGCCGGATTCACTATAAATATAACGTTTCAGATTTTTATTTTCCTCTTCCGTTTTTTCGATTTTAGCTTTTACCGCATCCCCGATGGAAATAATACCGGTGAGCCGATTCCCATCCAGAATCGGCATGTGTCGGATTCTTTTTTTTAGCATAATCGCTAAGACTTCGTCTACTTGGTCTCCTGGAGTCATCGTGGTCAACTGGGTTGACATTACTTCCGCAACGGTTTTATCAAAGACGTTTTCCCGATCCGTGGAGGCAAAGTGCAGTAAATCGCGCTCCGTAAAGATTCCTGCCAACTTTCCCGCGTCCAAAACGATTACAGAACCAATATCGTACTTGGTCATGAAGCGAATCGCCTCCCAAACCGTCGTTTGGGGTTCTACCGAAAGAATCTTTCGGTCCTTCTTTTCCAAGATTTCCTTAACCAGCATGTTAAACCTCCGGGCCAAAGTGTATGTCCGAAGATGCGCCGGTTCAAGGATTTTTTATCACTTTCCGGATGGGCTTTTCAGAAAGTACAAGGCGAAATTAAGGAAAAAAAGCATCGAAATTCCGAAAAATAAGTCCTAATTCCCGCACTTCCCACGAATTTCGAAGGTACGATTTATGGAACGTTCCGGCTAAACTGAAAAAAGGTTTCCCAATTCATACTAACGTGGAAGGATATCGACAGAGGAAGTCGCCTGCTATCACTGTGGGACTAATTAAAAAAACAATCACCTATGAGCTCAACTTCTTCTGAGCAACCGAATATCTTAATCGTTGAAGACGAATGGTTGCTATCGTTTAATCTTCAAAAGACTCTTCAAAATTTGGGTTACCGGATTGCCGGTGTGGCTGCGAACGGACAGGACGCGCAGACGATCTTTCAAGAGACCGATCCCGATCTCGTGCTCATGGATATCTCCATAGAAGGAGATATGGACGGGATTCAAACCGCGCAGAGTATCCAAAGAATCAAGGATGTGCCGATCGTTTTTATGACCGCATACACCGACGATTCCACGTTCATGCGCGCAATGGATTCCGCCTCTACGTACGCTTATATTACCAAGCCGTTTCAAAATCACCAATTGAAATCCTCGATAGAGATCGCGCTTCGTCAGCAAAAAAGATTCGGTCAGGTTAAGGAAAGCGGGAACGAATATAGGAACGTTATTCAAAGTATTTCAGAAGGTGCGGTTTCGCTCGATGGGGAAGGAAAAGTGATTTTCTTAAATCACGCCGGAGAAGAGTTAACGGGGTGGAGGTTGGCGGATGCAATGGGGCAACCCGGGGATAGGGTCCTCTCTTTTATTCAAACTCAGTTCGGCGATTTAGAAGAAGATAATACGGATTTAGGGAATAATCTGCGTTATATCCCGGCAGTACTTGCGCGTCGAGACGGTAAAAAAATTCGAGTCGGATTTAGGGTGTCGCCGATTCGGGACGAAGACGGTCGCATCATCGGGAGCATCGTAACTTTTTCGGAACTTTCTTTGCTCACCATTTCCGAGCAGAGAATCTCCGAAATGGAAAAAGTCATTCAGTCCGAAATGAGATTGGATTCCATCCAAAAACTGGCCGCAGGTATCGCACACGAAATCAATAATCCCTTAATGGGAATTATTAATTACGGAAATATTATCCGAAATCATCGCAGCGTCGAGCCGGACATCAGGAACTATGCTCGCGTTATCATCGAGCAGGGTGAAAGAATTTCGGGAATCGTTCGAAATCTCATTCTCTTTTCCAAATCCGATAATGAAGAAGCGACCTGGATCCGCTTCGAGGAAATCGTTTCGGCAGTGGAGGGGATGATTTCCGCGTTGTTAGGTTCTAAGAATTTGGAGTTAATCAAAGATATTCCCGATGAACTGCCGGAATTATTTTTAAAGCAGAGTCAAATTAAGGAAGTTCTATATTATTTACTCTACTATTATGCGGCCGCAATGGCGTCCCAAGGCGGCGGCATCCGGCTGACCGCAAAATTCATGAAAGGTAGCGATGTCGGAAAGCCGGAAGAAACGAATCTAGAAATTCGCGTATCCGGTTCCTTATCATTGGAAATCGATCCTGATAATGCCTTCCAACCTTTCGAACGAATCCAGTCGGATGATACTAGAGTTGGGATGGGTCTTTCCGTTTGTTACGGGATTATCCAGTCGAACCGAGGCAAGCTTCTCGTTCGCAAATCTCCTTCGGGAACCGATTTCTTTGTTAAATTTCCCGTAAAATTCAGGTAGATTGATCGCGTCGATTCTAGATCGGAAAAGCGATGGAAATTTTGGGGTTTTCCAAAAAAATGGACTCCAAGATCCAAATCCATTAAGGTAGCAACAGGAATGTTAGACAAAATCAAGAGCGCACTCGGCGGAGAGGCGGATTTCCTATTGAATCACGTATCTAAAACGATTCCGAAGGAGACTCTCACCATCCCGGGTCCTTCGTATGTCGATGATATCTTTTCTAAAACCGACAGGAACAATGGTGTTCTAAGAAATTTCCAATCTATTTACAATACGGGGCGTTTGGCCGGAACCGGCTATCTTTCGATTCTTCCGGTCGATCAAGGCATAGAACACAGTGCAGGCGCTTCGTTTGCCAAAAATCCCGCATATTTCGATCCTGAAAATATCGTAAAACTCGCGATCGAAGGCGGCTGTAATGCGGTGGCTTCCACACTCGGAGTTTTGGGTCTGGTTTCCCGTAAATACGCACATAGAATTCCGTTCGTCGTAAAGATTAATCATAACGAACTCCTAAGTTATCCTAACAAATTCGATCAGATTTTATTCGCGAATGTGGAGCAGGCTTTCGATATGGGAGCCGCTGCCGTCGGTGCCACGATTTATTACGGTTCCGACGAGAGTTCCCGCCAAATCCAGGAAATTTCGGAGGCGTTTCATAGAGCTCACGAACTCGGCTTAGTTACGATTCTCTGGGCGTATCTCAGAAACGACGCGTTTAAGACCGATAAAACGGATTATCATGTTGCGACGGATTTAACGGGACAGGCCAATCATCTTGCCGCGACTATCGAAGCGGATATAGTAAAACAAAAGTTACCCGAAACGAATGCGGGCGGCTTTAAGGATCTTAAGTTCGGCAAGAAGGACGATAAAATGTATACCGATCTTAGTTCCGATCATCCGATCGATATGGCACGTTATCAAGTAGCGAATTGTTATATGGGAAAAATAGGTTTAATCAATTCCGGGGGGCCTTCCGGATCGAACGATCTTGGCGACGCCGTAAAGGCTGCCGTCATTAATAAACGTGCCGGCGGTATGGGATTGATTTCGGGAAGAAAGGCTTTCCAAAAACCGATGAAAGACGGCGTCGCGTTGTTGAACGCGATTCAAGACGTATACCTTTCGAAAGACGTAACGATCGCATAAGCGGGTCGCAGCGGGCAGATATCTCATCGACAGGAACTAAAATGTCGAACGAATCGAGGGGAAGGGGATCGGCGCTTATAGCGTCGGCTCCTTCCTTTTTTATTCCCGTTAGTATCAGAAAATTAGAAGGGACACAATGAAGATCACGAAAGGTTTTCCGGGAACTGTGGGGAATACTCCTCTGATTCGATTGAATTATTATTCCGATAAAACCGGCTGTGAAATTTTAGGTAAGGCTGAATTTCTAAATCCGGGAGGTTCCGTTAAGGATCGCGCAGCCCTTTATATAGTGGAAGACGCGGAAAAAAAAGGACTATTGAAACCGGGCGGCACCGTCGTCGAAGGGACCGCCGGGAATACCGGGATCGGATTGACACATATTTGTAATGCAAAAGGTTATAAAACCTTAATCATTATACCTGACACTCAGTCGAAAGAGAAAATCGATCTGTTAAAAACTTTAGGCGCGGAAGTCCGGACGGTTCCGGCAGTACCTTACAAAGATCCCGGAAATTATGTGAAGGTATCGGCTCGCATTGCCGGGGAAACCCCGAACGCGATCTGGGCCAATCAGTTCGATAACCTCGCCAATCGTTTGGCACACTATCATACGACGGGTCCGGAAATCTGGGAGCAAACGGAGGGTAAAATCGACGTATGGGTAACTTCCTTAGGAACCGGAGGTACATATGCGGGAACGGCGCTTTATTTAAAGGAAAAGAAATCGGGTCTGCTTTCCGTAGCGGCAGACCCGATGGGTTCAACAATTTATAATTTCGTTAAGAAAGGGGAAATCGGCTCCGAAGGGAGTTCCTTTACGGAGGGGATCGGTAACGGACGCATTACCGAGAATATGAAAGACGCCCCTTTTGACGACGCGATTCAAGTTACCGACGGCGAATGTTTGGAAGTCGTTTATACTCTATTGAAAAAAGAAGGACTATTTTTGGGCGGCTCCTCCGGGATTAATGTCGGTGCGGCTATAAAGTTGGCGGAGAAGCTGGGTCGCGGGCACACGATCGTTACGATACTCGCCGATAGCGGAGCAAGATACCAGTCTCGTCTTTTCGACCAAGACTGGTTGAAAACGAAGGGTTATTCTATTCCTAAGATTTAGAATAAAGTAACGTAGCGTACGTCGGTCCTATATTCCGATCCCGCTATACTTCCTCCGGCTGCCATCGGTACATATACGCTTTTAACGTTTATTCCTGCGGACACCTTTTCACCGGACGGAGTTTCCACGAAGTTATGGGTGGCCCATTTCTTGCCGACAAAATAACTATGTAATAATTGGATTGCGTAAATTCCGAGTCCTAGGCTTAACGCATTATGGCTGTAAGAAGAATAGTTGTGTTCCTGGTTTTTTATCTTATTCAAGTCCTGAAGTTTTGAAATCTGATCCTGTTGTATATAGAGCTGGGCTGTCGAAGCGGGTAAAACCGCGCTAATTTGCGCGTATATCAGCGGATTTTTTAATAGGACGTCGTTTACTTTATCGTCGTACTTACTCGATCTATCTTGCGCCGCCTTTTCAAAACCGAAATAAGCCAATGCAGAAACGATGAAGACCGTTTGGTAGGCCCTACCGTTTGCGTTTTGCTTCATGTGGCTTAATCCCCAGCCGGGCAGAATGGCAGCTCTCCATACTGGGTCCCAAGGACTCCGTTTGGATGTAATATATTCTTCCCAGTCGGTATCCTGCTCCTCCAGATATTTTTCGATCAAAGCGAGTCGTTTTTGCACGACTTTATAGCTGTTTTCCTTGATCATCTGCTCGAGCAGTATCGTATCTAACTGTTCTTCCTTCTCGTTTTTTTTGCCTTCTTTATTCAGCTTCTTCTTTTCGGTTTCTATGATTTTTGCGAGTTCCGCCTCGTCCTTAATGTCCTTAAAGATAATTTTAAGAATTTGACCCTTGGGGATCGATTGACGCTTCGTATCTTTCAAGATCGTAACAAAATCGGTGGATTGATCGATTACCGTGGCGTACACTTTATCTCCATTCTTTAAAAGAATGGTTTCCGCCGAAATCGAGCCGGATAGAATAAAGATCAGCGTAAAAATAATCGGAAATAAATTTCCGATCGATGGTTTTAGGGAAAATTCTTTCATTACGATGCCTTTCGAAGAATATATTCCCTTTTGGTATCTCTGCAGATAGAATGTCAAGCGAAAATATTCAGTAATCGAAGGAATCGATTCTTTTTTGCCTTGCGGGAGAAGCAAGACGAAGAATAACTGATGCTTATGTTGTCGATACGTTCGATATCAATCGTACTTGTCTTATTGGCGTTCCTATTTATAGAACATGTTTGGAGTGCCTCTTTTGCGCCCGGTTCTCCTTTGTCTAAGCAGGGCTTTTCATTGAAGAAGGTTGCGGAGGAACCTGGATCTCAAAAGAAGAACGAATCTCCCTCCAAGGATTCGGAAGATAAAAAGAAAACCATAAAAGGTTGCTGTCGTATAAAATATCAAGGCGGCGGATTCGATTACTTTCCCGCTACGGAGGAAGAATGCGTGACTAAACCGGGATATCATAGTTTTCTAAAAGATTCTCCTCTTTGTTTTCAGTCGATTTGGGATTGAATTCGAATCATCGTCTTTCCATCGGAGAGAAAGCTTCGGTTTCGATGTTCGGTTCTTCCGATTTTTTCTCTTCCCCCGGCGACTTGGAGTTTCGCCATTCCGGAATTTCAAAAGATAACGATGTCGTGATGGCATAATCGTACAATCTAATATCGGAATCCCGCTCCAAGGGAAACCTTCCCGCTATCGTAAGATAAGATCCTTTGAAGGCTTTGCAGCTAAAGCCAGAACTGACTTCCTTGAAGGTTCGAGGAAATGTTTTTCGATTATTCGGAGTTTCATTTACCAGGCTTCCGCCTCCGATTACGTTCACGTAGGGAATTCGAATCAAATAACCTGCAAAAACGTTAAGATTCGGAGTGAGTCGATACGTGGCATATCCGAACCATTGGGTTACTTTTTGGGTCTTGGGAAATGTTTCGGGAGTTTGAAGCGTATTTGTTGTTTGTGCCCAATAAGGAATACCGGCTTGCTCCGTCGTGGAGGAATGATCCTTGGACAACGGAAAAATTCCGGAACCTCGAATCACAAATAGCCAACGATTAAAGCTCGCGCCCAGGGTGACGTTGGCGAGTCCGGAATAATAATCTCCTCCGGTAAATTTACTAGAATCCCCTCCGGAAGGAAATCCCAGTCTTGCTTCCAATAGTAAAAAAAACGGGCCGGTAGAATCTAAAAACGGATTCCATTTAAATCCGATATAGGGCTTACCGTATCTTGCGGCATCGTCTCTTCCTATTTGCCGATAGTATATCCAAGGTACGCTGAAGTTCAGTGCAAACTTTCCTCCCGAATAAAACGTCTCTCCGAACAGTGTGGTAGTGTACAGATTCGAATTATCGATCGTTCCTTTTTGATAATCCTGAGTTATCAAAATATAATCCGACGGCGTTTCTCTTTTTCCCGTAAATGGGTCTATGAATCGGGTGGACGATGCCATTGTTTGTCCCTCTCCTGCATGATGAGGTAAAAGAGATTTTTGAAAAAGAAGGAATATTGCAGAGACCGTAAAAAAAGGAATCCATCGATTGGAAGAAAATAATTTCAGGGAAATAAACATGAGTAGAATACCAAAACTTGTCCGGGAGAGTTGAAGGTTTGTGTCGTTTCGATCCGCCAGGCGGTATTTTGAAGTTCGCCGATCGTAACGGACTGGTTTCCGGATTGGAATACCTGATCCGGAAGGGAGAAGGTGGATCCGGGGCGTACGGAGACGAGTCCATCCACCCTAAAACCGATCGAAAATGCAATCGATTTAGAATACGGAAAGCCGATGTTGCAGGAAGCTTCGATTTGGAAATTTAGATTTCTAAGATCCAAATAAACCGTTTTGACCGATCCGTCGGAGATTCTCTTCACGGATAAGTTTAACAGTATTTTATTATATACTCCGTATATATGGGAGAGAACTCCGTAAGGGACGTCCGGAAACCCGTAAAGGAATTGGGAGCGAACGGGGCCTGTAGGAATCGAATCGTTTATCGAGGAAATATCTCCCGCCGGAAAATTGCCCGATATTCCGTACGTACGCGCATAATTCGATCCTACCGGGTTATCGGAATTTACGCTCGGATCGGACGAATGCATATTCTTAGGGATTCCGATTTCATACTCGTAAATTGCGTCTCGTTTCGACAGGGAGCCCTTAGGCAATAGGAATGACCGGTTTGGATCCGGCCGAATGAGCAAGTAATATTGTCCTAATTCCACGGAATTTGAATCGATCGTGATCTCGTAGGAATCGACCGGTGTGGAGACCGTAAATTTTCCAAGATCCGAATCGGCTTGGTCGTCGGAGTAATAGATTACGGGAAGAATCGGAGTTTTTTGCGAATCGACTATTCTTGCAATCGCCTGCACTATGGCTTCATTCTCTTTCGTCGAATTACCTATAGTTCCGAACGCGCATCCGATATAAAAAGGGAATTGAATCAGAACGACGAATCGTCTTACATCGAATGCCATCTTAAAAAGGATCCTGAAATCTGCGATTTTGGATAAAGCTCGGATCCGTTAAACTTTTTAAGAATTCCACGAGGTCGGCTTTTTCCGATTCGGTTAAGGAAAAACTTCGCACGAGAGAATCCCGATTTGGATTCGTTCGTCCGTCTCCAGATCCTCCGCTCGCATAATGATTTACGACCGATATCAGATCCGGTATGGAGCCGTCGTGCATATACGGCGCCGTTAGCTCTACATTTCTTAAGGAAGGAGCCCTGAATTTTCCCCTGTCATTCGCCTTTGCAGTGAACTCGAAGAGTCCTCCGTTCGGCACTTGGTATCGGGACGAATCTAAGCCGTTATTATGAACCGCAAATTCTTCGAAAACGGTCTCCGAATGAAGGACCGTATCCGTAAAATTGAATCCGGCGTGACAATGAAAGCATTCGGCGCGTTCTCCGAAAAAAAGATTTTTACCTCGAATTGCGGATGGGTTCAGCGCATTTAAATGCCCTGCATTATATTTGTCGAATGGAGAGTCGCCAGAGAGTAGCGTTCGTTCGAAACTTGCGATCGCGAAAACGACACTTTTCAAAGAAATCGGATCCGAGTCCGCGGGATACGCCGCTTGAAATAAAGCTCGATAGACCGAATTTTCTCTTAGTCTTCCGAGGAGTTCCTCTTCCCGGTCCCTCATTCCCAGCTCTACCGGGTTGTCTCCAAAAATGGGAATCGGGATTTGGTCTTCCAATTTTACGAGTAAAGGATTCGCCCAAGTTTGCCTTACGTTATAAGCGATGTTCGATAAGTGCTGGGCGTTGCGAGTGTGTAATTGGCCCGTTGAACCGACGGAAACCGTTAACCCGTCCGTAAACGCTTTTGAAGGTTGATGACAGCTTCCGCAGGATTGAGTGTTGTTCGCGGAAAGTCGTTTATCGAAGAATAGTAAACGACCGAGCGTCACTTTTTCTTCCGACATCGGGTTTTCCACGGGAACCTTAGGTGTGGGAAATCCCGGAGGAAGATTCCAGGCATAACCCGATCCGCCTTTCCCCAATAAAGCGACGGATAAGAGCGTTGCTTGAAGCGAAGAATCTTTCTTTTTCGATTCGATTCCTAGTTCGGAGCATGAAAGCGCTAGTAGAACTAGGCTAAATAAATATTGATATTTCATAATGATCCGCGCCTGCTCCTATATCCGGAAAACCCGGAGATAGGAGCAGGATATTCTTATTCGTTCGAGATCGAAAAAACCGATTGGGTTCCGGATAAGTTTCCGGTTGAAAAATCGATTCCAAGGTTTGCGAAAGGAGAAGCGCAAGTCGTCGCATTCTCGGAGTGACAGGAAACACTTCCAGCGCGGATATCCCAACCGTTAACGAGAGCCTTGAGATCCAATTTTACGGACTGAGTCATGGGATTGTATCCGCCGGGAGGTTCTAGATCGATGACGGCTCTGTTCGGTCTAGAACAGGCGTAAGGCGCGGACATGAAACATCCTCCCGAACCCAAATGGAAGACTGCGGTATTTCCGTTTGCGGTCGGGTCGTGGGAAACGAATTCGGCGACTAAAAAGCGATAACCCATCGCCCATCCCCAAGCTAATCCGCTTACGTTTAAAGGGCTATTCGCGAGAGCTTGATTTTGGTGATTGAATTCCTCGGGAACTCCTACTTCGAAGCGAATGCCTTTGTAAAGTTTATTGGGTAGCGGGACTTTAATAAGCGAATTGGTATCCGACGTACCCGTACAGTCTCCCGAGTGATCCTCAAAATCCAGCAGGGTTACGGAGCCGTTCTGCCATTTTCCGTCGGCTATCGATGCCGGTTTCGTTTCGGAACCGTCCGCTTCGAGTAAGGTCAGATTCGAGACGTAAAGCCTCAAATCTTTTAGGCTGATCGGCATGATTTCCGCTATGTGAAAAGTCCGCACGATTCCTTCCGAAAAGGATTCCGTTCCGGTCGTTCTAAAGGCAGAATGACCCGTAATATCCTTGCCGCATTGTAATGGGCTAGCACCCGCCATTGCCTTAAAACGGATTCCGGGAGGAGGACTGCTCGCGAGTATCCCCGCGAGCAGTAAAGGCATATTCGATTTTTCTGTGTTTCCGTTACAATTGCCTGAGAGTGCAACGGTCGATGTCAAAAGTAGCGCACGTATCGTTGTTTTTAAAAAGAACATTATAATCTCCTAATGTATCCAGGGTCCGCGATCGAATCGGGTCGCGGGATCCTGGACCGCCTAATGTAAATTAGGCGGTAAAACTAAGCATCGGTCTATAAGTAGCCGACGGGTTCGTTCGAAGGGAGATGTCAGTAGAAGCGGGGGGGACGTTCGATATCGTTGGAAAGGTCGATGCCGGAAGTTCTGGTTTGTAAGGATATGATGTTCGATTCCTCGAGGTTCGGGAAAAATCTGAAAGTATCCAGGGTGAATATCTGCGTAACGAGAGTTCCGGTAAGGAACGAAACCTTGTCCTTCGCTTTTGCGCAGGAACATTTGTGAGCTTCTCCCGAGTCCGCGGATTGGCAATCGGGCAAAGGATGGTTTACCGTGTCGGTATGTAGAGGGAAAGAGTCGACGGCCGCTAACTTAGTTTTGAACGATAAATCTTCGGCGGTCGCATGAGTTTCTTTTCGACTGCCATGATTGCATTCGCAAAGTTTGATTTCGTCGGCGAGGATTCCGCCGAACCACCCGCTACCGAAAACGAGGCTATGAAACAGGAAGCAATGGATTAATACTAAGGTGGTCCCCTTCATTGCAAAGAGATCTTAAGGCGATTCAGAACGGACCTGAGTCTTTCGCTTGTTTTGATTTCCACCGGAATTCCGCGGGATTTAAGTTCCGCAAGAAGTTTCAGAATTCGGTTCAGAATGAGAGACGGAATTGCGACCACGCTTTCCAAATCCAGCTCGACCGATTTCGGTTGTACGTCTTGGATTTTATTTAAAATTAGGGTAATTTCTTCCGTTTCGACAGAACATACGTTCCGTACAAACACTACCCTAAACCGATTTTTGTCGGGATAAACGTGAGACTCCGTAAATTGGATAGCGGAAGGTGCCATAAGTTTTAACCAAAATTTCCCGCATTAGGCTAATCGGGAAACTAAAAAACGAAAGCCTTTTTCAGCGAGAACTATAAAAAAGGAATCATCCATCGATTAGGCCTCTACAAGGCTTTTAGAAAAAAGTTTCCAGACGAATGCCGATCCCCAAAAAAACAGAGCCTATGCTTGTGCGCACGAGAGTTCTTATCTCCGGGATCGTTTGCATTGTTACGGTTTCATTTTTATTTTCTTTCCTTTTCTATTATCCGCTTTCGTTTCGTTTCCCGATCATCGGCTGCGCGTTTCTTTGGATCGGAATTTGTTTTTTAAAACCGATGTCCGGTTTGTTCCTTTTGTTTGCCGTTCTTCCTTTGTTTGGAAATCATCCGGGCGGACGCTTTATGGAAATCGCAGATTTTCTATTGCTGACTTGGCTTTGTGGAGCCTATTACAACGCGAAGCGAGCGGATGCTCGCATTCTTATTTTTTTTAAAAGTATAGGAGGAATGTTATCAGGCGGATTCGTTTTTGCCGGATTCCTAGGACTATTCTTCCAGCCGGATATCGTAAGAGACTGGGAGCATTATCGAACCAATCCGTTTTTCTTTTTTCGTTCGGGTGAATTGGAACCTATGTATCCCGTAAAAATGATACTCGTAACGATTTCCATTTACCTCCTGTTCGTACTAGCCGGAGCCTTGAACCGGGAGAAGGGAGGTTTTCGAATTCCGACCGTTCTATTCGGCGGACTACTAACTGGCTTTAGTGCGACTTTTATTCTCGGGTATTTGGAATTTATCTTTCCTAAAGTATCCGGTTGGCTTGATTTCTATCATATATGGCTGGGAGGATACGTCGATCGGAACGTTCCTCACTCCGTACTTCCTTTCCGGTTCTCGGATGATCGAAGCATTCAATCTTTGTTTTGGAACAGAAGTTGGTATGCGATGTATTTAATCGCGTGTCTTCCGTTTGCGGCTTTGAGTTTAACGGCTTTCATCAAGAAGGGACGATCGGCCGTGTTCGGATATAATATTTCGTTTTTATTAATTTCCTGTTTGGTATTCGGTTTTGGATTCACGCTAGTTCTGGTCGGCGCTCGCGGAGCGATCCTGGCTTTCGGCGTTAGCATATTCTGTTTTCTATCGATAAGCGTATTGTCTTTGAAAAAGGACGGTAAATTCGGCAGAACGCTCGCATTGCGAACGACCCTCGTCTTACTTTGCTTGGCATTACTATTTCCTTTTCTTTTTGCGAAGGGCCTCGGATTTCTTTCAGGGGGAGAAGAGCGAAAAGAGCTGTTCTCCGCTGGTATTTTACTTTCTTCCTATTCTCCGATTTTTGGAGGGGGGATGGAATCCTACGCTTGGGGCAACGAACATTTTTTGAAGGGGATCGATAAAGGAAGCAGATTACATTCTTCTCATAATCAATTCCTGCAAGTTTTGTCGGGAGAAGGAGTTTTCGGTTTATTTTTCTTTTGCGCATTATGGGGAACCGCGATCGTTCGCGGAATTCGTTTTTCAATCGGGAATAAGGGAATAGTTCATCGAATCATACTGTCCTCCCTTCTCGGAATTTTCGCATATAGTTGTGTGCAAGAATGGTTTTTCTTGAGAGCGATACAAATCCCTTTTTGGATATTGATATTATCAATTACGGGTAAGCGAAGAGCGACCGCCCGCGAATTCAAATTCATAGTCTTTCTCTTTTGCGGACTCCTCGTTGCAGCCCTTTATTTGTCCGGCAAAAAGACCTCCCGATTCGGGACGTTTTTCCCGCCGGATCGACCCGGAGAATCGTATCTATTGGAAGGGTCTGGATGGATGAAAATTTCGGCGCCCAGAAAAATGATCTTGGAAGCCGATTTTCCTTTTTTACAAGAAGCCACGAACCGAAAACGAATTTTAAAACTCTCTAATAATGATTCGGAGGAGAGGGTAATCCATCTGGAGCCTAGGATGAAGTTAGAGTTTTCGATTTTGCCCGGAGAATTGAAATGGGTCTGCGAGGTCGAGGACGGACCGGAAATCGACGAACGGCTGAATTTCTTTCAAAGACTTCTATCCAAGCAAGTGGAAGATCCGGAGCCGAGAAAAATCTGTCTTAAATTTTCCGCGACTCCATAATCTTTTCGATTCCATAGGTTGCGTTTAAGGAATTTTCGTTTTATTCCATTGAATGATTCCTGCGTCCTCTAATTGACAGGAAGTATAGATGATGTAAGAGCCTAGATCGATCGGCTGCGGAGCGGAATTACAAGTGGCATAAAGTTGAACCGCTTGCGCGTATTGTATATCGAACGTAACTCCTATATTCCGAATCGTTGAAGTACATTTATCCAAGGAAGATTGGGTATAAACTTTAGTATCTTGGATCGTAAAGTTCCTGACTTTAGCGAAGAAATCCTTTAACGCAAGCGCATCGAAACCGCTTAATCGGGTGGCTCTGGCCCCTCCGTAATTGGTGCAACTCGGAGGATTGAGTAGGAGAGGGTAGATCTGTGCTACGAAAAGGTCGTTCTCATCGCTCACTGCTTCCTTGATTTTTAATTTTGCATCGGATCCTCTGACTCCTCCCGGGCCGGCGTATCCGAGATTATTGCAATGTATCGAAATGAAAAATACCAGCAGAATCGTCAGGAATCGTTTTAATGATATCATAAGAGTTCTCCGAAAGTTTATCGTTCCGCCCGGTTTCCTTACGGATCATACCGGAGTTCGGAATCCAAAACTTTGTCAAAAAATTGCCGGAATTAGGGTTGGAATCAATTCATTTTCGTCGGCGAATCGATTGTTTTTTCGCAATACTGCGATGATAGCGGGTCTATATCATGGTTTCGGACGGAGTTTACATGTTTCGCCGATACTGTCCGCCCACTTCATAAAGAGCCTGGGTCATCTGTCCAAGAGAGCATACTTTAGAAGCTTCCATTAGCTGGTCGAAGCTGTTGGAGTCTTCGATACAAGCCTCTTGCAGTTTTTGTAATGCTACCGGAGCTTCGTCTCGATTTCTTTCCTGGAATTTACGGAGTTGAACTATTTGGACCTTCTTTTCCTCGTCGGTAGAGCGAATAATTTCATCGGGGAGGATCGTAGGCGAGCCGTCCTTTCCCAGAAACGTATTTACTCCGACCACCGGAATATAGCCGTTGTGTTTTAAATGTTCGTAATGTAACGATTCTTCCTGGATTTTATTCCTTTGATACATCCTCTCCATCGCGCCCAATACTCCGCCTCGTTCAGAAATTCTCCGGAATTCGGCTAGTATCGCCTGCTCGACTAGATCCGTTAATTCGTCGATTATGAAGGAACCTTGTAGCGGATTCTCATTATTAGCCAGACCTAACTCTCGATTGATGATCAATTGAATCGCCATCGCTCTTCTAACGGAGTCCTCGGTCGGAGTCGTTATCGCCTCGTCATACGCGTTGGTATGAAGGCTATTGCAATTATCATAAATCGCATACAACGCTTGAAGAGTCGTTCGTATATCGTTAAACGCTATTTCCTGTGCGTGCAAAGAGCGTCCGGAGGTTTGAATATGGTATTTCAACATTTGAGATCGCTCGCCGGCTCCGTATTTGTTCTTCATACTCTTTGCCCAAATTTTTCGGGCAACCCGGCCGATCACGGCGTATTCCGCATCTATTCCGTTGGAAAAAAAGAACGAAAGATTCGGGGCGAAGTCGTCTATCTTCATTCCTCTAGAAAGATAATATTCAACATAGGTAAATCCGTTCGCCAGAGTGAATGCGACTTGGGTGATCGGATTTGCACCAGCCTCGGCGATATGATATCCTGATATCGAAACCGAATAGAAATTGCGCACCTTATTCCGAATGAAATTCTCCTGAATGTCTCCCATCAATTTTAGGGCGAATTCCGTGGAAAAGATGCAGGTATTCTGAGCTTGGTCTTCCTTTAGAATATCCGCCTGAACCGTACCTCTTACCGTAGTTAACGTTTCGGCTTTGAGTTTTTCGTAAACTTCTCTGCTTAGGACCTGATCTCCCGTAATTCCCAATAGAAGAAGACCTAGTCCGTCGTTGCCCTTGGGAATCTCGCCTTTGTAAACGGGCGTTGGAACTCCTTTCGCTCGGTAAATCGCCTGGATTTTCTCCTGGATCTCCTTAGTTTTCCCTTCCGATCGAATGTATTTTTCGCAGGATTGATCGATAGCGGCGTTTAGAAAAAAAGACAAAAGCATAGGAGCAGGGCCGTTGATCGTCATGGAAACGGAGGTGCTAGGTTTGCATAGGTCGAATCCCGAATAGAGTTTCTTCGCGTCGTCTAACGTTGCAATGCTGACCCCTGAGTTCCCGATTTTTCCGTAAATATCGGGTCTTTCCCCCGGATCTTCTCCGTACAGAGTTACCGAGTCAAAGGCCGTGCTCAATCTTTGCGCAGGCATTCCTAAACTGACGTAATGGAATCTCGCATTTGTGCGTTCCGGGCCGCCTTCTCCCGCGAACATTCTCGTCGGGTCTTCTCCGGTTCGTTTAAACGGAAAAACTCCGGCGGCGAAAGGGAATTCCCCCGGAAAATTCTCCCTGTAAGACCAGCGGACGATTTCTCCCCAATTCCGAAATTTCGGAACCGCTACTTTCGGAATGCTTATATTACTTAAAGATTTTGTAAAGTTTGGAACTTTAATTTCCTTATCGCGAACCGAATAGGTAAAGAAATCGCCGGAGTATTTGCCGATTTTCGTCTCCCAATTGCGTAGCAGGTCCCTTGTCTCGGGACGAAGCTGCGCTTCCTTCCCATGAAATTCTTTTTCGAGATCGGCGGTATTCTTTCCTCTTTCCCGAAGAACCTCGATCGCTCCTTGGATTCTATATAAGACTTCCGCCAACGAGGCCTCGTTTTCCGCAAAGGAATCGTATTTCTCGCATTCCTCTGCGATTTCGGAAAGATAACGTTGCCGCTCCGGAGGGATAATATGAATTTTTTGACTGGTTTCCTTCGTAATCGAGAAAGTGGAGTTCCAGCCCAAATCGAATTTCGAATTCAATGCGCTTATCAACGCTGCATACAGATTATTCGTTCCAGGATCGTTGAATTGGGATGCGATCGTTCCGTAGACGGGCATTTCATCCGGAGATTCTTCAAAGAGTTTTCGAGATCGTTGGAACTGCTTTTGCACGTCCCTAATTGCGTCCTGAGCTCCCCGCTTATCGCATTTATTTACGGAGATGAGATCGGCGTAATCGATCATATCTATTTTTTCAAGCTGGGTCGCGGCTCCGAATTCGGGAGTCATTACATATAAGCTGATGTCCGCGACTTCGGTGATCTCCGAGTCGCTCTGGCCGATTCCGGCGGTTTCGACAATGATCAAATCGAATTCGGAACTTCTTAGAATTTCCAGACTCTTTTTTACGTTCTTGTTTAAAGCTATATTCGCCTCTCTGGTTGCGAAGGACCGCATATACACGTTCGGATGAGAGATGGAATTCATACGAATTCTATCTCCCAACAAAGCTCCGCCGGTCTTTCTCTTGGAAGGGTCGACCGAAACGATTGCGATCGTCTTGCTTGGAAAATCCTGTATGAATCGGCGAACGAGCTCATCCGTAAGAGACGATTTTCCTGCGCCACCCGTTCCGGTAATTCCGACAACCGGAATTACGCGAGACGGGGGAGGGAAATCCAACTTTCCTCCGGCAGGAATGTCTGAGTTATTTTTATCCGTAATACTTTCGACCAAAGAAATGGATTGGGCGATGGCGATCGGGTTTCGGGTTCTTAAGGCGCCATGAAGATCCCCGTTGAACGTCATAGGCGGAAGAAAATCGGATTTTGTCAGCAGATCGTTGATCATGCCCTGGAGTCCCAGGGCCCTTCCGTCATCCGGAGAATAAATTTTAGTAACTCCGTACGCTTCCAATTCTCGGATTTCCTGCGGAAGAATCGTACCTCCGCCTCCTCCGAAAACTTTGATATGACCGGCTCCTTTTTCCTTTAATAAATCGATCATGTACTTGAAATATTCTACGTGACCGCCTTGGTAACTCGTGACTGCGATTCCTTGCACGTCCTCCTGGATCGCGCATTCCACGATGTCCTTTACGGATCTATTATGCCCGAGATGAACGACTTCCACTCCGGAGGATTGTAGTATTCGTCTCATGATATTGATGGAAGCGTCGTGTCCGTCAAAGAGAGATGCAGCAGTAACGAACTTTAGTTTATGTTTAGGATTGTATGCTTGCGCTTCCATTTCGAAATTCTCCTATGATTGCGTTTCGCTCGATTTGTCGTTGCTACGACGACTTCCGGATAAATCGGCGACCCGATGTTCGAGCTCTTCGGTTAATAATTTTGCGGCCCGCTTTAAAGGTTCCTTGGGGAATTCCGACGGAAGTATCGGCTTTCCGATTTTATAAACTATCTTGGTTTTAAATACTCTGCCGCTTAAAAACGAATCCAATTTAGTCATTCTCCAGGCTCCTTGAATTCCGGTAGGAAAGATCGGTACACCCGCCTGGATCGCGATTTTGGCGGCCAAGGCCTTGAATGCGCCGAGTTTTCCGTCTTCGGACCTTGTACCCTCCGGATAAACGGATACCAATTCCCCTTTTGAAATAATATTCACCATGTATTTTTCGAGATCTTCATAATATTTTGCGGCGGATTTGGAATCCGTAATATTATGAGATCTTAATATTGGTACTCCGCCCCAATTTATCAACGTTTTTCCCTGGTAACTCCCGAGAGTGTTCAATGTCGCATGAAGTCCGGTTTTTATCAGGCTGAGCGGAAAATTATCAAAAGCCGGATTCTTGAGCAATTCTATCATGGATTCCTGAGGATGAAAGAGTTCGTACTTTCCCAAATAGACGATCTTTCTCGTAACCGAAGTACCTTGGACGATCACGTCGAGATTATCCGTATGATTCGAAATAATCACTCCTCCGCCGGATGCGGGGATGTTTTCGACTCCCTGTATTTCTACGTCATAGATCAGGTGAAGGAATCCTTTTAAAAAAAGTCTGGCATATTCCCTCGGGATAAGAAATAAACTCTCCAATTCTCCTAATTGCGGCGCGGCTTCGTCCATGAAAATCCTATCTAAGCTAAATTCAAACTTTGGAATGTTATAAACAATCCCGGAAACGATCATCGAGCGAAGTTAACAACCGTTCACTTTGCGATCTTCCTTTGATTCATGCTACCCCTGCGCTTACATTACATCAACTTAGATTTTGTTTTTGCTCGGGCAATTCTACGAGGTTTCCGCGGTTAATCTACCATTCGTTCGGAATCAATTCCAAGGGAAGAAATCCTTTCGTTGAAAAATCTTTGCTGAGAACGGGACGTTTCTTAGGCTGGTCGCATGGGCTGGAAGAGTTCGGTATTGAGCGATGGGATTTTTAGTAATGCTCCTTTGGAAGCGCTTCACGGATTCGGATTGGATGCGATCCTGGGTCCGCTTTCAATATTCTTCCATTACTTGGGTTCGACGGCCTTCTTCATGGCCCTTGTCTCCTTCACCTACATATGTCTGGATCGCAAGATCGGAATTCGAATGGCGTTAGGATTGATGGTCGCAGGTGTTTTGAACGGAACTTGCAAAGCGTTATTGGAATTTCCTCGGCCTGCCGGTTTGCCTTTTTCCGCCGAGCTAGGCCTTTCGGAGCCTTCCTTCGGATTTCCTTCCGGACACGTTCAAACTGCCGTCGTCCTGTATGGCACGATGTTTTTGCATTTTAAAGTTCGATGGCTCAGGGGAATTTTACCGGCTTTCATTCTGCTTATGCCCGTCACTAGAATGTATGCGGGGCTGCATTTTCTGGGAGATGTGATCGGCGGTTTTATACTGGGCCTTTCACTTCTTTTCGGATTAGAATTATGGTTCAAAAAGAATCGGAATCTACTCGAGGCGAATTTTTCGGACGGCAAAAAACTTTCATCCGACCGTATGAAGTCTTATATAATTCTAATCATCGCGATCACGTTACCGAGCGTTTTGCTATTGGAAGGATCTAAGATGGATCAAGCGTACCATTCTTGGGAGGTGGTCGTCTCTTCCTCCGGAGCCTTAGCGGGATTCGGAATCGGGATCGTTTCTAATCGTTCTGCCGGTCTAGACTGGAATGCCGGCTCTAATTGGATGTCGTTTCTAGTGAGAATCGGAATCACCTTGCTTGGCATTTTAGTATTTTTCATTTTCTTGGGAGAACTCTTCAAAGTACTTTTGCCGGAAAATCCGGTTGCCAGATACGTAAGGTATGGGATCGTATGTTACTATATTAGCCACGTTTCTCCCTTTCTCTTAAAGAGGATCAAAGGAGGAATTTACTTACTTTAACGAATGTCCCGACTATCGGATACCTTGAAAGTTTTTCCGGAAGCGATTAGCCGCCTCCGCACTTCGGGGTTCTTACGCTCCTTTTTTTCGGTAGGGGGTTCCAAGGTCCTTGCGTCCCTCTTAAATTTCGTATTTATGGTCTACTCGGTTCGAATACTGAGCAAAAATGAAAACGGTATTTTTCAATACTACTCCGGATTTCTGCCGATTTTGCTCGCCATCGCGGAGTTCGGACTGCCCACAGCGTTGGTCAAATATCTTTCTCCGTTAACGGAAGATAAGAAAAAAATCGGAGTATTATTAGCCTCATCCTTGTGGATTAAATGGGGCGCCTTCGCCGCGTTAGCCGTCATCTCGGGTGCGGCCGGAATTCTGCTTCACGAAAATGCGTTAGTGGTCTTTTTGCTCGTATTCGGAAGTTTTGTTCTTTCGTTTAATACGTATTTCGAGAGTATTTTCGTCTCTTTCGGACAATATCAATCACTCTCGCTCTGGTATCCTCTCCCCAATCTTTTTCGGTTAACGATATTGTACTTTGCCGATCAGTTTACGGATCGAGCATTAAATAATCTAGATATACTTGGGATCTTTACTTCCGCTCCCGCTCTAACCATCGTACTTTTCTTCTTTTTGTTTCCGAGAGAAAAGTTGAACTGGGTGGGTGAGAAAGAGGAGATAAGGATTCAGACCCGGGAACTGGCCTCCTTTAACAGATACGCTTTTTTGGCGTCTTTGTTTGCGATCGTGTCGGACAGGATGGAACTATTCTTCCTGAATCGTTACCACTCCAACGATGCCGTCGCCTCGTACGGAACCGCCTTGCAACCTTTCAGCGGGTTCGTGATCCTTTTTTCGGTTCTCAACTCGATGATCTATCCGAAACTTTCCAGGCTGACGGAAAACGGCGAGTTCGCAAAATTTCTAGGCAAATCGATTCTAATGGCAAGCGGATTGGCCCTGCTTTTAGGACCCTGGGTCTTGCTTTCGGATTGGGTGTTCGCGGCCTTATTTTCAGGTAAGTATCCGGAATCCGTCCCGGTTTTTCAATTATTGTATCCGAATTATCTTTTGCAATTGGTCTTTTCTCCGCTTGGAATGGCACTCTTTGCCTTGGGTCAACCGAGAATGCTGGCTCTTCTCGCATTAGTCCGATTGGTTTCCGGTTTGATATTGGACAATTTGTTGATCCCGGAATACGGAACTATGGGAGCCGCCGGCGCGTTTTTCTTAGGACAGATTCCGTCCTGGCTTCTTTTAAGCGGGTATTTTTTGGCCTATTACCGGCCGTCGAGTAAGTGAGTATTCCTAGATATATTCAATTTT
Organism: Leptospira inadai serovar Lyme str. 10; assembly: GCF_000243675.2. Classification (NCBI taxonomy): domain Bacteria; kingdom Pseudomonadati; phylum Spirochaetota; class Leptospiria; order Leptospirales; family Leptospiraceae; genus Leptospira; species Leptospira inadai. Next base: position 648,302 of record NZ_AHMM02000015.1, read on the forward strand.
TATCCTGTAGTTTGCTCGTAATCGCATGGACCAATACGAGCGCGGATTCGTATCCTAAATATCGAATGGACGACGCTTCCCTGTTGTCGGATGGAAATATTCGAGTCCGTTCCCTGGGACGTTCCGCGCAGACTCTGGAAGATCCTCCTAAATATAAGTCCTGGTCCGGTTTTTATACGTCCCTGTATTCATCCGGTCGAGGATTTTCTCAAAAAGGAGGAGTTCAATCGGACGCAGCCGCAAAAACTTCCGCAAAAGCTTCGCTCAGCCCCGAGTTAGGATGGATCGGCAAATCGACGACTTGGGAAGGTCAATTTCTCGTATCACCGTATCTTACTTACATGGTAAAGGATGATTCGCAAACCAAGATTTATCGCCTAACGGATGGAGAGGCGATCGGCTCTCTTTCCCTGAGGCTCGGTGGAGTCGGCTTTCGAGCTGAAGGTGGGCGAGGTTTCCAACGATTAGATAGCGCGGGTTTTCTTTTTGCGAGTATCGCTAACTATGCGGAATTCGGTTGGTCGGTTCCTTCTTGGAAAATACGCGGGGGTTTTATCGGATTGGAATTTCAATCCCAGTTTTCTTATTTGCCGAGAGATACGACTCAGTCTCCTCTCCGGGTAAAGGGCGGGGATTTTTTATGGGAGCCGGAACATATTATAAAATCCTTACGCTTTTTCTACTACCAATATTCCGAGCCTAGACAGGAACCGGTGAAAGCCAGTTATTTTCAAACTGCGGAACCGTTTCGCGCTTACGGGTTTTTTAGATATTCCGGAATCGAATGGGAATTTCTAAAATTTAAAGAAATGAAATTCGACGGCTCCGCCTTTCATGTGGAAGGGCGAAGAGAAAACGGAACGGATGCATTCAACTCGTACGATACTCGTCAAGCAACGAACGCTTGGATGGGAACGCTTTCGGGAACGCTTGAGTCGGAATCTTATTCCGTTTTTGCAAGAGTATTGTATGCGACAAAGGATAGAACGTTCAGAACGGATCATGATTCAAACGGGTTCGCGGGAATTAAGGGTGATCCTAGGGGCTTTCTGGCTCCCGTGTCGATTTTATTATTGCGGGACTTTCAAGCCAAGCAGGACTCTCCTTTTTACGGAATAGATTCCGTTCGAACGCCGAATTATGAGAACTCGGGAATGCAGTATTACCAAACCGGTATTCGAAAGGAATTGGACGGGGGCTGGAGCATGACTTTGGCTACCGGGATAGGAATTTCCTATATCGGTCGCGGCCTCGAATTGATTGCGGCGGGAGGCTGGAAAGGAGAACTCGGATATTTGTTGTTAGGTGCCGCTTATGCCTGGGTTAAACCCGGCCAAGACGAGTCTTATATTCTGGACGAAATTAGAAGACCAATCGCGGTGCGCGAATATTTTAGATGGTATGCAAGTGCGGGTATAAGGTTTTAACCCTTAACGGAAACGGAAGCCTGCAATTTCTTGACGAAAGTGACCCGATTGCCCTTTCCGTTATATTCCAGAGAGTCGACGTTCATTCGGACTAAAAAGATTCCTCGTCCGGATAGTTGGCTCGCGTTAGGATCGTTTACCGGATCGGGGACTCGATCCGGGTCGAAACCTTCCCCTTTATCTTCCAAGATGACGGTTACTTGCTTGTCGTCGTAATGGACTTCCACTTCGATCCATTCTTCCTTGGATTCGCAGATATTATCCACGTAGGAGAAGTAATCGTTTTCCTTAAACATCAATTCCTGTTTTTGATGATAGGAAATTCTAGCGCAGCCGTGTTCTATGGCGTTTCCGACCAATTCGTAAAGGGAGACTTTGAGAGAAAGAAGGTCGTCGCTATGAAGTCCCGGTAAATGAGAAATGGAGCGCAGAATTAAATGAACATATTGATTAAGATTTCCTAATCTAGGAATTAATGCGAATTTCTGTCTGGATTCCCGAACCTGAAAAAACCGTTTATCTACTAAATCTTTTCCCGCGTAAAAAAGATTTCGGAATCGAAGCAGGGAATATCGGATCGCTTCCATTCGGAAGGGTTTTAGGAAAAAATCCACCGCTCCCAATCGAAGTGCGTTGATGGATATTTGGATGTCCTGGTTTCCGGTAATGACTATAAAGGGAGTTTCCACTCCTTTTTCTCGAAGTTTCGTTATTAACTCGATTCCGTTCATTCGCGGAAGTCGGATATCCGTGATGATAAGATCGAACGCGTCCGAGTCGGCAATTTCCAGGGCCTGCTCTGCGGTTCCTGCAAGCGTGAGTTCATACTCGCTACCGAAGATTTCCTGGAATAAATCCCGGATAACCTCCTCATCATCTACGAAAAGGATTTTCATGGAAAGTTCCGAATCCAAAGAAAATCTCGGAATCGAGACTTAGTCAAGAATTTTGTCAATCTACGTTATCTAGGGTGTCCAAAGAATATAAGGACTTTATACGGGTATCGAGTTCCTTTGCTTCGTCTTTTCCGAAAACCACGATTCGATTTCCCGAAAACCGAAAGACGTAAAAATCATCCTTGGTATCCTGCAGTAAGGCTTTTAGTCCTTCGATAGAATCCACCGTTTTATCATTCACCGACTCTAAGATAAGATCCTGGAATTCTTGGTAGGAACGGTTTTTCTCATCCGGAAACGTTCTGGAGAGTAGGACGATTCTTCTTTTTTCCGGATGAAGTTTTCGTGAAAAACTATCCGCCAAATATACTAATTTTCGTTCCGCGGAAGATTTATATTTTTCTCCGAATTCTTTCAGGTATGCGCGAGTGAATTCCGTAAATAAGAGACCGCCGGAAATCAAATATCTAGGAGCTCCTTTGTCGATTCGTTCGGGTATTAGGAAGGAATCCTCACTGTACGGTTTCAATCGGTAAATTACCTCTCGTCGACGTCCGTCCCGGTATAAAACCAAATCCACCGAATCCCCGGTATTCAGGGTCGCTCCGTGTCGAGTAAGAATAAGATCGTATAGACGCTGTTTATCTTTGGAAGCGACCGAAATTCCGTTGATGGAAAGAATCGCGTCTCCGGGAAACAAATTATGCATAGGGCCTATTCCGGGAAGGACTTCCGATACGACCACGCCCACACTTCCTTTCGGAAAGTAATAATTTTCCTCGGCCGGAGTCAGACTCGTATCCGCCGCGAATCCCGGGTGAGGAAAGGGGGAAACGGAGGAATATCGGTGGGTGTAAAATCTGCGCAGTAGATCCGAACCTGCATTCCAAAAACCGTCGGTGAAGCCGCATACGACGCCGTGAGAGAAGAGAAATTTTCTTACGGATTCGCCTTCCTCTCGCTTAACAATTTTGGTTAATGGAAGCAAAGTCTTGGAATTATCCAGACTTCCCCATTCTTGATTCGTAAAGTACGAGCCGCAGGCTTTTGATCCGCGATGAAGGTGCTCCAGATAAGAAATGGGGATTCTTTTTCTAGATCTGCCCACGTCTTCGGGAAGAATCAGAATTCCTAAACCGGTTTCCACGTCCACTTTCTCGAAATAGGCCTTACGACCGGCCGATTCGTCCGGGTGGAGTTCCGCAAAAAGAGGGATATCCCCCGGTTTCAGGAGGGCTAAGGCCGTTCGTTCATCCAACCGGATCGCAGGAATCCGTTTTTGAAAAGGGATTCCTTTTTGAAACGGATTATGATGCGAGTATTTTCTGAAATGTACTAAAACCGAAAATTCTCCGTTCGATCTCGCTTCGATGAAGAGGGAAGGAACGAAAAATAGGATTAGAAAAGTATAAACGGATCGTAAAACGAGGCGAAGTTTCATTTTTCCTCCTTGTTTCCGTTTGGGCGCACGTCGAATCGTTTTTTGACTCTTGCGTCGATGGTTCGGATCGTTTTCGCATCCAATATCATCGGTAAACCCACGCCCCGAAATTTTAAAACGATCGTACTGTCCGAATATTTCCTCCATAATTCCTTAAAGTCCGCTAAATCGGTAGGCGTCTTTCCGTTGATCGATTCTAGAATCTTAAATCGATAGGATAGGTATTTGGAATTTAAAGGGTCCGGAAAAAGGGTTGTGAGAATCAGATCCCGTTCCGTAAATCGGAAGAGCTCGTCTTGTATAAAATAACTATAATGATAACGTAATGCGGCTTCGATTCTCTGGCTTTCCTTGCCGAATAAGGCCCGATTTACCGATTGGAACATTAGCCCGCCGCCTACGAAACTTTTGGCGTCCCTATCACGATACATGTCTAAGGATTTGGTTTTCTTTAATTGGGTGGGAACTTTGAAGTGTTTGCCGTTTCGATAAAAGAAAAGAGTCAGGGTTTCTCCGATAAAATGCGGCTCTATCAAATCGACGACCGTTCTCCCGGTAAATTCCAAAAGACCTCCTTCGTTATTCAAAAAAGCGTCGTCTATCTTATACAAGAAATCATCCTGCTTTAAAACTTCCGAAAAAGAAGAATCCGGATAAACTTTATTGATTAAGATTCCCTGTAAGCCTGCCGGGACTTTTAAATATCGCTTTAAAGACTCCGAATTTCCGTTTTGAAACGTGAATCCTGCATACGGAAATCCGTCATACGAACCGTCCTGAACGTCCTTTAAAAAGTGGAGAACGATTTCCGGAGGAATGAGATATGCCGTGTTCCCTTGCAGCTGGCTGACCTCGAATGTGATTCCCGCAACCTGACCGTTTTGAACGGCAGGTCCGCCCGAATAACCCGGAAGAATGTTGGCAGTGACCCGAATGACCTTCCGATAATCCAGGCCGGTAAACGAATATCGAAGCCGCTCGACTCGATTCACGACCCCGTTTTCGAGGGTAAGATTCTCGTCCCCCTCGGGATACCCAAGCATCAATAAATTACTTCCTAAGGAAGGGGATTCCTCCGCGATTTCCAGAGGCTCGATTCCCATAAAAAATTCGTCGTCCGCCACTTTTAAGAGAGCAAGATCGCAATCGAAGCCCAAAAACTCCACTTGAGCATCGTAGTATTTTCCGCTATTATAATGTTTTACTTTTAAAAATTTGGATTCCGCCACTACGTGAGCGTTCGTTAAAATTCTATTCCCTTGTATGATGAAACCCGAACCCACGTCTTTCGATAAATCCTGATCTCCGAACTCGAGAGGATCGGAGGGATCGGGATAACTATCGCTTCGAACGATCACCACGCTGCCGAACAGATTTTTAAGATCTTGGTTGCCGTTCTGCGTGTTTTGCGTGGAAACGGATTCGGGAAGAAATAGGAGGGCAGAGAGGGCCAGGTAGATTGCAGAATTTCGAATATTATTCATGGAATAGCTCGGCTTCGGACCAGACGATTTTATCTTTTTCGATGGATTGAATTTTGAGTTTCGCGAGAAAGCGTTCCCCTTCCTTTAGGCTTTGGGAAGGTTTATTATCCAGCACTAGATTCCCGGAAAAATCCGCTCTGATTCTCACCCAAGAATACGGTGATTGAGGAATACAACTGGCTTGGAAGGAAAAATAAATAGCCTTGTCCCAGTAAAAATCTCCGTCCTTACCCAAGAAAACTAGGGGGCAGGAAGAATCGAAGAAAATTTCCTTTCCATCCGGAGCCGGTCTGTAAGCAGGACGTCTTGCGATACTAAAAAAATATTGTAATCCCAAGTTATCGGCAGGCTTTTCAGGGAGTCGGGGTCGTTTATTCGGTTTTTCTAAACGTTCTGCGGATGAATCTGACGGAAGGTCTTGGGCGGAAAAAGACAGATCCCAATAGACGACTTTACCGATTTTCACCGGACCTTTTACTCGAATCGAATCGATCGAATCGGGATCGGAAATCGTTCCCTTACCGGAGTAAAAAAAACCGTTCAGAATTTCATCCTGGCATTTGATCGAAAAATACTGTAATCCTTCAAAGTCGAGAGTCTTCGATAATTTGCATGGACGAATATTTACGTCCGGGTGAGATTGAAACCAGGCTTTCAGCGGTCGTGCGTCTTTTTCCTTCGAATATTTTTTCCAACCGTCCTTGAACTCGGGATCATCCAGCGTACCGGTTGAGGAACTTTGTAAAGAGCCGGTTTCCGCTAAAAGCGAGAAGTTACGGGATGGAGATCGGTCCCAATCCCCTGCCGAAAGAATAAAAATCAGGAATAGACAGGTCGGAGTGACAAACGACTGGATAATTTTACGCACCGGAAGATTCACTGTTATAGAGTATCGGCTTCGGAAAAACTGTATTTTACCGAACCGCCTCAGGAAGAAAAAAATCGCAGCATTTTTCTTCCTTATGTCGCGAATTTTTCTCTTTCCGAAAAAAAAGTTAAACTTTCGAGCGGGACTTTGGAATATGGTTAAAAGTAAGTTTAGAATACTTCGGATTCCATCGAATCGTTTTCGAATTTTCCTCTTACTCTCTCGAACTTCTAGGTTCGAATTCTATAACAAATAAACGGTAGTGTATCTTGTCCAATTGGAGCTTTTTAAAATCAGACCTGTCTGATCAGGACTTATTAATCGATTGTCGTTCCCAGGCGCAGTACCAGGAAGCTACTCTGAAAGGAGCATACTATTTTCCTTTCGTGAAGAAGGCTTTCGCATCGGACCCTGAATCTTTCAAGAAGATGCTGGGACCCTTGGATGAAATTCTCGCTTTGGCAAAGAAAGAAGGGAAGTCCCGTATTGTCGTATTTGACGAGGGGATGGGCATGTTCGCCGCTCGCTTAACTTTGCTCTTACGGTCGGCCGGTTTTGTGCATACGTATGTTTTAGACAAACGTTGGCCTGTGGAAGAAGGAACCGAAAAGGGATCGAGGGAACTCGATTTCGGTCCCGCTTCCAAGATTCGCAAATTGGAAGGAATCATCGATAAGGCCTTTCTGGAAAAAAATCTAACTCGACTGCAAATATTCGATACTCGGACTCCAGAGGAATATGAAGGCAAGCTCCCACGCCTTACCGCCCCAGAGCCTGGAAGCTTATGCGGTCGTTTGCCGGGTGCTTTTCTTTGGGATTGGAGAATGTTATACGATCCCACCGGCGATCTAGTCGATAAGACATTCTTTAATAAAAAACTTCGCGGGTTCCCGTTTATGCCGGAACGCACGACCGTTATTTATGATTATAACGGAGCGAGATCCTCCCTTTTGGCTTTGATGTTAAAAGAAGTCGGATACAATGACGTAAACGTTTATATCGGCTCCTGGTTTGAATGGAGAAAATCCAGCTTACCGAAGCAGGCGGTGAATATTTACGGTCAGGCGGGGGGAGCCGGAGCGGCACCCAGAGTCGGTGGAGCGGAACGAAAAAACTAAGTCGGCTGTTTCGCAGCATCGATCCAAGAGAAATGGTACTAGGTTTTCATCCTCGTTTTTTAACCTATATTGTTCGCGAGATACATTGCTGCAGCAATAGGGTCTAATAAGTTGGCATGGCGTACGCACCGCTTGAGTTGAAAGATTATACGATCGTTTTTTTTGACGGCGTATGCAATCTTTGCAATGCGAGCGTTACATTCCTCATCGACATAGATAGAAAGAAGCGCTTGCGTTTCGCGAGCCTTCAATCGGCTACGGCCCAATCTTTCTTATCCCCGAGCGAATCCGTCGATCTCTTAGGAGAGGACGCGAGCATTCTCCTGTATACGCAAGGCAGGATCTTCCGGAAATCTAGAGCGATTTTAGAGATTCTGCGAGTGGTCGGATTTCCGTGGAATCTTGGGGTTGCCGGAATCATGATTCCGTCACCCGTCCGAGACTGGTTTTATGATTTTGTGGCCAAACGCAGGTATCACTGGTTTGGAAAATCCGATTCCTGCAGAGTTCCCACTCTAGAACTCCAGGAACGATTCTTAGAGTAAGTCGCTTTTCCCCTTTTTGATCTGCATCTTTCGGATTTCGTTTTCGGAAAGAGAGTAGACAACTGCCTTTATTTTTACTATATTATGTCGCATATCTTTGCTTCTTACGAGAAAAATCGCAAGAATCCATTTTACAGAGAGGATCGGTTCAAAAACCTGGAGTTAACGCTTCCAATTTTAGGGAAGCGGGCGCTCGCTTTTATTAAAAACTGTTAAAAATTTATTAAATAGAATGAAAACCGAAGAAATCTTATCGAAAACATATGATTTTAATGCAAAATTTGGCCCAATTGACCGATCGCAAGGATCCGAGACGAGAAAAATTCTTGTCCATGGACTCCGGCCAGGTAGGATAGGCTGAACTTTCGGAAATTTTCTGCCGATCCTAGAAACAGCCTTCGTTTTTTAGGAAGCTTTTTGGCAGTGCATAAAGGAAAGGACCAAATGAAAAGTAAAATCCGCCTAACGATTCTGGGGATCCTAACCCCGCTTCTACTAGTTTTTGCACTCAAATCTTTTGCGAATCCAAATTTAGAAGAAGTAAAAATCGATAATCAATATATCCAAACGTACCAAGGAAGAGAAGGAATTTGGATCGTCACCGGAAAGCTGAAAGACTCATTGGACGATTTATATCATAAATTCGGGACATCCGAATTAGAAGTTCGAGTTCTGAACGGAATTCATGACTCGGGAAAAATTCCCGCTTCCGAGCCCGTATTTTTTCCCTACAATACGAATTATACCCGAAACCTTCTCTTGGAAGACAAGGGACGGGAAATATTCAATTCCGATTCTCGGGAGCTTATCTGGCCTCTTAGTTTTAAACATTCTCGCGTAACGTCCCGACTTGGGAGACGCTGGAACGCCCTGCATGCAGGAGTGGATATCGCCTGCCCGAACGGATCTATCGTCATTGCGGCCGCGGACGGATTAGTCGTTGATTCTAAGAGGGACGGCGGTTACGGTCTAAGAGTCGTGATCCAGCATCCTCAGATCAACGGAATCCAAACATTATACGCTCATAATTCTCTTTTGTTCGTAAAACAGGGAGATAAAGTAAAGAAGGGGCAGGTCCTTGCGCTTTCCGGTAATACCGGTCATACGACCGGTCCTCATGTGCATTTTGAAGTGCGTTACCAGAACGTAGTCTTAAATCCGGAACATTACTTACCACCGTTCTTGGCGGACAGAGACTCTCAAGTCGCCATTGCCAAGGAAACGATCCAACAGTAAGCTACTTGTCCGAAACGTTTTGGTCCAAAGAAGCAAGTTCCTTTTTGCGCGGAATTCTAGATCGCGCGGAACCTCTCCGTGTTATATTCGATTTCGATAATACGTTAGTACGGAACGATTTTGGAGAAGCCGTCATGAACGAGCTTCTTCGGCAAGGTCTTCCTTGGATCTCCGATATACGTCCTTTTTTTGCGGAACCTGCGACAGCGGATCGCCTGGAAAAACTACGCAAATCCGATCCTTCGTCTTTTCAGAAAGAAGCCTGGGCGGCCTATGATACTATTCATGAAACGAAAGGGTTGGAAGTCGCTTACCGATGGTCGACCTGGATTTTTTCGGGTCGCTCGAATCTGGAATTGAGAAAAACCGCCCGAGCAATCTGGGAGCAAAACCGAAGTTCCGAAACCGACCTGGCGGTAAAACCGTACAAGGCTCTCTTTGAACTGATTCTTGAATTACGACGCATAAATGCGGATATTTGGATCGTGACGGCTTCGCCCGAAGGAGTCATCCGGGAAGTTTCCGGTCATTGGAGTATCCCGGAAAATCGGGTTTTGGGTGTGGAACTTGCGGAGGAAAACGGGATTCTTTCGCATCGCGTCGTGGAACCGTTCACGTACGGAACCGGAAAGGTCCGGAAAATCATGGAAGCTACGAACGGGGAAGGATACGATATATCCTTCGGCGATACCGAAAACGATTTTGCATTACTGGAAAATTCCAAATTACGGGGGATTTTTCTGGATCGGGGAAAAGGGAAAATACCTCCTGCGGGGTCATTAATCCAGCCGATCGGAGATTGGTCCGTACTATGACAAAAGCCTGGTACTGGTTTTAATTATAATATACAAAATATCTTATATACTTGAGAGCCGGGAACGATTCCAGGGGAATTCCGAAGCGAGGATAGGATTAACTCTTCCATTAGTTGTGCATTAATTCCTTGGACCAGCGGGGTTGAACCACGTTTTGTCTAGGTAGATATTCTTGAAAAGCCGGTTTAATATCGATGACCGGAGTGCCGTCAATGGACCGTTCCGATAGGGAAAATCTTATATTCGCTCATCTTTTTTTGAGATAGTCGGGCATTTGCGGCAGCGAATTCTCCGTCCAAACCCAAGCACCGACGAGCGCTAGAATCGGAGCGTCTTCTCCTTGCAGGATTCTTAATAAAGCATCCTTTAAATCCTTCGGCTCCGTGAACCGATAGGGGATGGAGAGAAAATCCTTCCGGAAATTTTCCTTTTCCTTTTTTTGAATATAATCGATGAAAAAGTCCGAAAATTTTTTCCCCGAGATCTTTTGCTCTTCGATTAGTTTTTGCAGATCGGGATGGGATGTGGATTTCGCTAATCTCTGGAGTATAATCGAAATTCCTCTTGCGCTTTGGCTTAAAAATGTCCCGGCTCGGATCATTTTTCGAGAGGCAGGTTTTTCCAAGGCCCATTCCTCCATTTTCTTTTTTATGAAGGCCAGAGAACCGTAATACGTAAGCAAATAGGGTAAATAGTAGAAGGCCGAGTATCCGATCGTCAGACGGGGAGATAATTTTTTTTCCAATTCCACCATCGGATCGAAGCAGAATTTCAACCCGGATTCGATGTCTTCGTCCGGCGTCTCGGATGCAGGGTATCCTAATTTTCCGCGGGCCGGAGTATAGATTAGAATGTCCACGGGATCTTCCATTTTTAAAGCTTCGATTATTTTAGAGACGGCCTCATCCGGTTCATCCAGTTGAATTTGTTTCAACGTTTTATTCGCGCCTTCCACATCCTTGTCTCCGGAAGTCGTTGCGATGATTCTCCAATTCCGCCCCGAGATTGTCCGGTCTTCGTTCAATCCCTGGATGGCGCTTTGGCCGGCGGCCCCGGAGCCTCCCACAATCAGTGCGATGGATTCGGACATTCTCTCCTCCCGTCGATCGCAGTACCGCGACCGGAAAATATCGTTCCAGAATATTCAATTAGGGAGGGAAATTCCAGGAAAAAAGGAAAGGTATTTTTGAAAATCATCCGGAAGCGGCGAAATAGCCCTGGCAAAAATTCCTTCCTCCGTTTTGAATTTTAGAAGATAAGAATGAAGTAAAGAACGGTTTGGAATCGGAACCGTTTTTTTTATCCTGAAATCGCTCGGAGTATAAACGGTATCGCCTAAAATTGGAAATCCTGCAGCCGCGATTTGGAACCGAATTTGGTGTCTTCGTCCCGTTACCAAGGCGGCTTCAAGAATGGAGATATTTGAAGCTGTGTTAGTCGATAAAATCTTAAAATCGGTGATCGCTTTCTTTCCGCCGGATCGAACGGCTGTTACACGACCTTTGCCGTCCTTCAAGAAACATTCTTCTCGAAACGATTTCTCCGGAGGAATTCGATTAACAATGCACAGATATTTTTTTTCCGCCTGGGAAAGGATCTCATCCGCTTCCTTATTTTTTTCCGGATCGGTACAAAATAAGACTAAGCCGGTCGTATCCAAATCCAATCGATTCACAAGTCTAAGATACGGAAGTTTTTCCTGGGCTTGGACTAGATCGGCGAAGTTTTTTCGATGCGGATCCAAGGTCGCGTGAACGGGAAGGCCGGCAGGCTTCTCAGCTATGAGTAAAAAACTTCCTCGGTAGCAAATTTTCAGAGCTTGCGAAGGCTGTTCGGAAGTTACCGATCGCGAAGAATTTGATTTTTCCCGGAACGTCATGCAAATCCTAGGATCAGAAATCCTATCTTCTTGTAAACCTGTCCTGTTTTTATGGAAATTAGATTGACACACTTTCCGTTATATTGGATGAAAAAGGTATGAACCAGGCCGATGCGGAAGAATTAGACGGAAAAGATCTCGTCTCCAGCGAACATATTACGGAAGTCGTAAAAGAAAACCTTAAATTAATCCGCCATACTAAAGGTCTCTCGCTCGATAAATTGGCTTCTCGCTGCGGGGTGAGTCGGGCAATGCTGTCTCAAATCGAGCAGGGTAAGAGCGTTCCTACGATCGCCGTTCTTTGGAAAATCGCCAACGGTTTGAATGTGCCGTTTAGCGAACTGTTAAAAGAAAAAGGAACGGACGGAGTTCTCGTTTTAAAAGCCGAAAATACCAAGATTTTATATTCCAGTTCTAAAGTTTTCTCTAGCCGGGCTTTGTTTCCTTTCTTAGGAGGAAGAAGAACCGAATTTTACGAATTGGTTTTGAAGCCCGGAGGAATCGAAGTTGCGGAACCTCACCAAGCGGGAACCACCGAGAATTTGGTGGTAGTATCCGGAAAATTAAGACTCCGGGTGGCGGACAAGGTAGTGGAGCTCGATACGAAAGATTCGGTGTTTTTTAGAGCAGACGTTCCTCATGAATACATCAATCCGACGGATAACGAAACTTTGATGTATCTGGTCATGGATTATAGGGACGAGGTTTCCTGAATTCGGTGCGGATCCTTGAGATCTAAAATTTTAGCGTTAATCGCGATAATCGTCGTTTGTTCGGATCTGTTCGCGGAATCCGAGGTCGAGACCAAACCTTCCGCTTCCGGATATTTCGGAGTCGATCGATACGAAGAGCAGATTTCCTGTCACAAAGAGGACTGCATTCAATATACGTTGGACGATTTGAACGAGAAAGGGGGAAAGTCCGAGCTGAAGAGACTTCTTTCGGAAAACGTAGGTAAGGTTTTCATAGACACTGTATCGAAACGATTGAAGCTCGGAGACGACGGCTTGGAAGATATTAGGGATTTTTTATTAGAAATCTCTAAACGTGACGGTAGGGTCGCCGTCGAGAAATTGCATATAGCCACTCGCGGATTGGAAATACCCCAACCGCCCCTGCTCAAGGACGTCGGATTTGTGGGATGGAACGTCTTCAAACGGGTGTATCGCGGAATTTATTATAGGCCGACCACCAATTATAACGCGAAAGTTTTGTACAACCCTACGACGGGAAATATCGCGATGGTTTTCATCGTGCATAAAAGATACGGAGATATTTGCGAAACGGTATTCGCTTCATGCAACGAGATCGAATATCTGGACGAAGATACGTTCGATCTACAATTATCCACCGCTATTAAGGAATCTAAAGAAAAGGGCCTTCCCGTGCGAGTGAATTTCAGGCAGGTCGAAGCGACCCTTCCCGAAACAAGATTGGAATGGGACAATCTAAAGAATATGGGTCGCTCCGCTAGAATGTATAAATGGTTGGCCGCGGCGAAAGATCGGGACGTGAAACCGGTAGTGAAATCCAGATTTCTTCCGTTGCAGGCGGCTTTGACCGTCATCGATTATTCTCTTTCCGTTTACGATTGGATAGGAAAATACGTGATGTATAAGCCTGCGACCGATACGAATGCCGAAGTCTTGTATACGGAAAAAATAAATCCGGAAGGGAAAGTTTCGCGTAGCCTACATTCCGTCGTTTTTGCTCCGATTCCTAAATCTTCGGAATAAGTTAAGCTTACTGCAATCGACCGATGTCTTTCCGGATTCCAGGAAGGCGTAAAAAATCCTTCCGTCCCCCCCTGTGCTGAGGAACGGAAGGATTTTTACGTACGGGATTCTTCTTCGATCAAATAAAAAAGATGAACGTTAATAGAATGAAGGTCGGGATCAGCAATGCCAAGGAATAAAGGACATATCCCCCGAAGCTAGGCATCTTGATATTGTTTTCCTCCGCTACGGATTTAACCATAAAATTCGGAGCGTTACCGATGTAGGTTAAGGCCCCCATAAATACGGCTCCGACAGAGATGGCCTTTAATAAAGATTCTCCAAACGGGTCGGATAGGATTTGATGCATATCTGAAAATCCTAATAAACCCTTGGCTAACGAAACGAAAGTCAGGTAAGTGGGGGCGTTATCCAGAACGCCCGAAAACAATCCGGTTACCCAAAAGAAATGCCAAGGCTTCGTTACGCCTAACTCTTTTCCATGATGCTCCAGTAGGAGGAGCGCCGGAATCATGGTAAGAAAGATTCCGATGAATAGATATGCGACTTCTTGAATCGGTTGTAGAGTGAATTTATTTCTTTCCCGTAATTTCGGATCGGACGTGAATTTGGAAGCAAGAATGAGTAAAATTAGTACTGCTTCTCGAAAGAATCCTAGATAATGATTTTCCTTGATTGCCGGTATGTAATGGTCATTAATGTAAGCGACGGATAAAACGACGCCTAAAAGCCAAATCAAGTTAACTTGACCTTCCAAGCCGATCGGCTCCTTGTTGGCGATATCGCGTTGGATATCTTTCTTGGTTTCCTTTCCGTGCATTATCGTGTCCCAGATAAAGTAGATCACGAGCAAAATGATCGAGGCGATGAGCATTTCCGGAAATAAGCCGAAGGTCCAGGTAAAGGGAACTCCTTGCAGGTATCCCAAAAATAAAGGCGGATCTCCTAGCGGAGTAAGCGATCCTCCGATATTCGAAACGAGGAAAATGAAGAAAATCACGGTATGAACGACATGCTTTCTTTCCGAATTTGTCTTTAAGATCGGACGGATCATCAACATGGATGCTCCTGTCGTTCCGATAAATGAGGACAGAAAGGTTCCTACGATTAGAAAGATGGTATTGTTGATCGGAGTGGCTTCGATGTCTCCCTTTAAAACGATTCCTCCCGAGATGTAAAAAAGCGATGCGAGTAAAATGATAAACGGGATGTAATCGAATACCATCGTATGATATATTTTTCCGCCGCAATTATAAGCCAAAAGGACTCCGAACGAGACTCCTCCCAATGCCAGGGCAAGTAGTAGCTTATTATTATTATTTTCCCACCAATGTGCCGTGGAATGCGAGATCAACGGTAAGAGCGCGATGCTTAAAAGGATCAAGATAAAAGGGATGACCGACCAAAACGGTAAGTCGCCTCCTAAGCCTTCGTGGTGTGATGTCGGATTCGAGTCGTGATGCTCTACAGGAGATTCCGGTGCAGTCGGAGTCGATTCCGTTTGAGCCAAATTTTCGCCGGACTTCCCAAGTGTAGAGTTCTCGGCTCCGATAGCCAAAGGTAGCAGCAGAGTAAAGATTAAGATGGAATTAAGGATTTTGTTTCTCATTCGTTCCTGTCATTTCCGAAGATTTTTGGTCACGTTATAGGTCGGAAGAATCCCTTTCAAAGGAAAAACCCAAATGGCGCCGTTTTTTCTTAGGGTTTTTTGGATTGCGGAATTCCAGACTAATCCAAAGGTTTCCTTAGATTAGCGGGAAGTGGGCGATTTTTGTATAAGATTCGGTGTGAAACGACCGTCTTATATTATAGAGACCTTTTTAAACGACTTTGCACAATGAATCATTTCGGTAAGAAGAATAACTACTGCCTCACTACGGATGAGATCGAAATGCGGCTTAAGTCCGTTTCCATTCAGCCTACGATGCAACGAATTTCAATTTGTCAGTATGTTCTTTGCGAGGCGGATCATCCCACGGCGGAGGAAGTTAAGGAATGGGTGGATAGCCGATCATTTAAGATGAGTTTGGCTACCGTCTATAATACCTTGAACGTGCTCGTCTCCGCCGGTCTTCTCCGTGAATTTAAATTTTCCTGTCTTGGAAAATCAGTCTATGATAGTAATATCGACGACCACTACCATTTTTTCGACGAGACCACGGGTAAATTTCACGACGTAGACGCATCGTTGCTCAGCCTCGAATCTCATTTGCCGACCGAATTCAAAGTGAATAAAGTGGATATTCTTTTTTCGGGTACGATGGATTCCGGTAAGAGCGACGCAATTTCTATAGATTAATCGCTTCTCCCAATCCTTGGGCTGCGGCTTCCATGAGAGCTTCCGAAAGAGTCGGATGCGCGTGAATTCTTCCGGCGATTTCTTTCAAGGTCAATTCCGATCCGATTCCCAAGTTGATCTCTCCTAATAATTCGGTCACATTCGGTCCGATCAGGTGGGCGCCTAATATTTCTCCCGTCTTCTTATCCGCTACTAATTTCACCATCCCTTCCGTATCTCCTAATGCCTGAGCACGGCCACTGACCCGAAACGGAAATTTTCCTGTCGCAATTTCGAAACCGGCTTTCTTCGCTTCTTCTTCCTTGTAACCGACGGATGCTACTTCCGGATGGCAATATGTGCAAGCGGGGATTTTACCGTAATCGACGGGCTCATAAACGAGGTTATGTGGGTTTCCTTTTACGATCGATATGGCCTCCGCCGCTTTGACTCCTTCCATTGAAGCTACATGCGCGAGCAGGGGAGCTCCTATGCAATCTCCGATCCCATATATATTCGGTACTTTACTTTTATATTTAGTATCCACCTTTATGAATCCTTTTTGAAGAAAGACGCCGACCTCTTCCAAAAATAATCCTTCGGTGTTGGGAACGACCCCGATTGCGACTAGAACTTTAGAAAATTCCTGCCGTTCTCCGTTTGCGGGGAGACCTTCTCCTTTTAATAATAGTGAGACTCCGTTTGCTTCTAGTTTCGGCTCGGTGACTCCTACGTTCGTGAGTATTTTAATTCCGCGTTTTACAAAAGATCGGTTCAGTAAGTTTGAAATTTCGGAATCTTCTAACGGTAGAATTCTATCCTGCAATTCGATAAGGGTGATATCCGTGCCCATCGTCGAATAAAAGTCGGCAAATTCGGCTCCGATCGCGCCTGCTCCGATAATGGCGAGAGATTTGGGCGCGCCTTCTTGGATCATCGCATGCTTGCTGGATAGAACTCTTTCGCCGTCGAAAGATAGATCGGGAAGTTCTCGGGGACGCGCGCCGGTTGCAATGATAAAAAATTCGGAATGAATTTCTTCCTTTGAAGA
Source organism: Leptospira inadai serovar Lyme str. 10 (assembly GCF_000243675.2). Taxonomy (NCBI): domain Bacteria; kingdom Pseudomonadati; phylum Spirochaetota; class Leptospiria; order Leptospirales; family Leptospiraceae; genus Leptospira; species Leptospira inadai. The sequence goes on from NZ_AHMM02000015.1 coordinate 665,076, forward strand.
ATCGGGGAGCCAAATGGTATGATTATCCTTAAAGACCGCGCTTCCTTTCTTTACGGAAATTTTATTTTTCTTCATGAGAAAGTCGACGCCATTTGCCATCGTATCGGCGACACCGCGGGAACGTTTGATTATCGCCGGAAAATCGGGTATCGCTCCTGTGACGTTTAGGCCGAAGGTCTCCGCTTTTCGTATCGATTGGAGAAGATGCGCGGACTCTAACAAGGCTTTCGTGGGAATACATCCCCAATTCAAACAAACGCCGCCGAGTTTTTCTTTTTCAACCAGGCAAACATTCAATCCTAATTGTGCGGCTCTGATCGCGGCAACATAACCGCCCGGACCGCCGCCAATCACGGTTACGTCAAAATTTTCGGCCATCTGCTTCCTCCAGATTCAAAGATCGCAAATAGAAAGTTCAATGGGAAGGAATTTTTTGTACAGAGGACAGAGGACAGAGGACAGAGGACAGAGGACAGAGGACAGAGGACAGAGGACAGAGGACAGAGGACAGAGGACAGAAATTATTTCTATTTACCTGGCAACAATTTTTTTAAAAACGAATTATGTTGGAACTCCTACACCGAGAAAAAGGGCAGAGGAAAAATCCAATGTTAGGGGAGTTTCCGTGTTCTATAGAAAGATTCTTGCGTTATAGTAGATCTTTCGTCTACCCCTGCCGCCTTTTCAACATCGCGCAGCTTCTGTCTAGCGCGAGCGAAGCGAGCGCGTCTGTCTTCAGTCCTCTGTCCTCTGCGTGGGAGTTCCGTCACAGAGAAAGGAGGGCCGAAGAAAGATCCACTGTTAGCATAAGAATCTTTCTCTAGAACATGGAAACCCGGCTCGCCGATGTTCAGTCTTCAGTCGTCTGTCCTCTGTCTTCTGTACGCTATACGCTTTTTTTCTTGAGTACTAAGATCATACGGCTGGCGTTACTGCGGAATTTTACTTCGTTATAATTGGAATAAACGTGAAGAATTTCCATTCGATGTTTTGAAACCATTCGCTGGAATTCCGTAAGAAAATAGGCGCGCATTAAATGCTTATCTTTGATCTCTTTGGAATTCAGATTGTAAATGTAGTTCACTTCCACCACGGTGGCTTGGTCGGCGCGAACCAATCTAAAACCGCGATTTCTTTGAATGATCGTATTCCGCGCTTTAGTCTGGGAAACGGGCGCAATCGCCTTACGTTTTATCTTCCTCAACGGTTCCGCATTCCAAACTTCCAGGACTGCTATACCGGCCGGTTTTAGATTCTGTTCTAGATGTTTAAGAGCCGCTTCGACTTCTTCATTACTTAACAGATAGTTAAACGAACCGAATAAACTTATAATTCCGTCCAATTGCTCGGCCGCTTTATACGTCTGCATGTTTCCCACTTCGAATCGACAATGTGAGTAGCGTTTTTTGGCAACTTCGATCATTCGGGCGGAAGAATCGACGCCTTTAGGCCTGTATCCGAGGCCCTGGAAATGAGTTACGTGCTCACCTGTTCCGCAGCCAAGATCTAAAATATTTCGAATTCGATGCTTTCTGAAGAGACGATCTAGGAATTGAGTTTCAAGGTCGAATTTTCTGGTATTCTTTTCAATATCGAAGTAGTATTCCGCGAGTTCCGAGTATAGTTTCATGGAAAAATCATTTGAGCTAGAAGGAAGTCCGCCCGTTACATATAGTAACGGAACGGAGTCCGTCAAAATGCAATTTTTCGGGGATTTTTTTCTATTTCTTTCCACCTTTCTCGTTGCCGACGAAATTTCCTCGGTATTGATCGATGGGGAAGTCATCGCCCTCGCCGGGATTTCGCTTACCATGCTTACAGTATTCGGATTTGTGGTTCGGAATAACGTTGAAAAACGGGAGGAAGCGAATGGGCAATCCAAGGCAAGGTCCCCACTAGAGGAAGATCCTGGAAAGGAATTGGACGGAATTCCTTCTTTAGAAACGGACCGTTCAACGCCTGGCATTTCTACAGCATCCGAAAATAACGAAAGGGAAATGTTCAGGGAGGAAGACCGGCTGCCGGAGATTCTACAGGAAGATATAGACTCGACGCCGGTTTGTTTTCATTTTCCCGTGAAAGGCCAGGTCTATGAAGTATTGCAGGACTTTTTGCGCGCATTACCCGAGGGAGATCATTGGGAAGTTCATTTATACGCGCCGAATCGAAAATTAAGTCCTGCCGCGACGAAAGAAGGAAGCATGATCGTGTTCCAGAGCGGGTTCCCGGAGGAAGTCGCGGAGAATCGTAACGCCGTATTGTGGAAACTCGAGTGGGAGGGTTTGCGCATAGGGCAGGTGTTATACGTATCCCGATCGGAAATAAATCTCAACGTTTCGACTATCACACCGTTGTTGGAATCGATTACCGAAAGGCTCGCTTTGGCGGCAAAGACCGAGGATTACGAAACGGGTTGGTTCTCTCATTTATCCTTTTGTAATACTTTGGAAAAGGAAAGAGTCGTAGGAGATGAGCCGAAAATTCTTCTGTTTATAGAATTCCGGGGAGCGGAAGGACGGTTGCTTCCGGCATTGAAAAGTTTCGGAAATTGGTGGAAAGAGAAGTACGGGGAATCCGCATCCCTATTCCGAATTCGAAATCACCGGGTCGCCGCTTTTTTAACTTCCAAAGATTGGATGGCATTTCAAGAGGCTCTTCCGCTCGTAATGGAATTTCTGGGATCTTCGGATCTTTCTTTGAATGTGGGGGCCTCGGTCCGGATTCGACTCGGTGACAAAGATTGGGAGTATAAAGCCAGAAAGGCCTTATACTCGTCCGTTACGGAAGGTTTAAATCGTTTAGTATGTCTTTAAATTTAGATCCCTTACTCGACGAAAAATTCATTCTTACGATCTCTCAGATCTTTCCGGAATTTCTGGACAAAAATTTGGGAGTTCATGCCGCAAGAGAGGCCTTTGGTCCTTCCAAGAACGAGGGATTCTGTTACGAAAATTGTACGTCCGTAGAATTCAAAGGAGAAGCGGAGGGTCGATTGTTCTTAGCGATGGACGGTTATACAAAATTAAAATTATTGCCTAAGATTGCCCGCTCGTTCCATATCGATCCGACGATTCGAAGTCATGCGGCGTCTATCATGCTTGAGTTTGCCAATCAGATCTGCGCCGAACTCATTTCGGAAATGAAATTAGGCAGATTTAAAATCGACATATTACCGCCGGAAAACCTGAATCATAAATTGGTCCCCGTCGATTTGGAGCATTATAGACAATATATACTGATCTACTTTTTAAAAGATGAAAGTGCAAAACAATATCTTGGAAGAATCTATCTGATTCTTCTTATGAAAAAATATTAATTTAAAAGTCTTTGGACGGTTTCTTTCACTTTTCAACTATGATAGAAAAATATTATTTAGTCGGCTTGCCTTTCCTGATTCGATATGCAGGTTTCGGTTTTTCTTCCGCTCCATCAACGCAAGAACGAAATCTTGTACTCGATTCGGGATTAGAGATAAGAACGAAACTCTTTCCGGGAAAAAGAAACGCTCCCGCCGTTTACATCCAGCACGGAATGAGTGCAAGAGGAATCGAGGACCCTCGAATTTTGGAACTAGCGAGGCATCTGCATGGTACCGGATTTACCGTCTACTTGCCGGAATTACCCGAAATCAAAGACTTAAAAATTTCGTCCGAGACTGTCCCTAAAATCCGTTCTACATTTCGAGCCATTTACGAGCTGGAAGGCAGACCGGTTTCTTATTTATCGGCAAGCTTTTCTGCCGGCATGGGTATGGTCGCTCTTTCGAACGAGGAGGAACAACTCAAGTTATCGTCCACTTTGTTGGTCGGGACTTATTCCGATTTTAGCAAAACACTTCCGTTCGTAATCGCCAATTTTGACCGAGACCCTTATGCGGTGTACGTCATGTTATATAATTATATTAAGAAGATACGGAATCATTTTCACCGGTTGGAAGAATTCTTTTTGGAATCCGCCTTGGATTCCGGACTCCAACGACAGGCAGACGCGGCAGTCGGATTTAGATTGTATCCGGCCCTAAGCCCCGAGGAGCGCGAATTTGTGGATGAAATTAGATCGGTACCCTCATTCAGGGAGAGAGTGTCGGCCGAAATTTTGAATTCCCTTCCCTCCGGCTTCATTGAAGAGAATTCCCCTGCCAATTTTACTTCTTCTTGGAGAAAACCCATTGCGTTATTGCACGGATTTGACGACCCTGTGATTTCTCCGAACGAATCCGAAGATTTATTCCTAGATCTCCGAAATCGATTAAAAGATCCCCCGGTCTTTGTAAAGTCGCGTCTATTGACTCACGGCGATCATTTACCCTTTTATACGCAATTTCCGGAAATTCCGTCCATGGCTAAAATATGGGGATTCTTTATAAAAAACGCTTTTGAACTTTAAAAGCGGGTGTTATTTTTCTCGAGATTTATCCGTCCACATATAAAGGTACTTTCGTGTCAAAATACCTCGAGTTGGAACCTTTCTTAGTCGACGATAAGAAGGAAAAGGCAAGGGATTTACATGTAAACTTTTGTCTCCGATGGGAACGCGAAAAAAGAGAAAACTGAGAATCGGGCACGAACGTTGTCAGAAAATTGTTAACCGTTGCTAAATTATAAAAAAGGCCGCAACGAGTAAGAAGGTTCGATTGTTAGTAAGGTAGAATGATTGTGAGTACTGAACAAACCTCGGGATTGCCGGAACAAGATACAAGCTGGGAAAGCGTATTTACTTTGAAAGTAGCTAACGACGCTCTATCAGCCGAACTTACGATTCGGCCTGGGATGATAAAAGGGCGTTCCTTATCTACGGGAGTTATTCTGGAATTTTTGCATGATCGAGAAATATCTCAAGAACGAGTTTTAAGCGATCAAATTTATCAAACACTAAAGAACTTAGCCGATGCAACGTCGAAAATGAATTTTTCGCCGGTGACCTTTCCCGTAGCAGCGGGTCTTTCTCCGACGAAAGGAGAGGACGGATGGTTGAAATTTTACCATCCCCAGGCTCAAAGAGTCAAAATCGGAGAGGATGGGAAAGCCGATTTTCGGAATATCGATCGATACATATACGTAAAAGAAGGCGAGAAACTTGCATCCCTCTTTGAGGGCATTCCCGGCAAGGCCGGAATCGACGTATTCGGAAAACCGATAGCTCCCCCTCCGATCAAGAGACCGAAATTGACCGTCGGAAAGAACGTGCAGGAAAGGCAGACGATAGTGGACGGAAAACCGTTACGCGATTACCACGCGACCACCAACGGAGCCGTTTTTTCCACCGACAGTTCGGTTACCGTTTCCCAGGAATTGCAGATCGATTCCAATGTAGGGATAGGAACCGGAAACGTTAATTATGACGGAAACGTATTAGTCAAAGGTGATATAGAATCGGGAGCTTCCGTTGTGACAAACGGAAGTTTGATCGTTAAGGGAAATATCGAATCTTCCGATCTGACCGTCGCCAGGGATTTGGAAGCGAGCGGCGGAATTAAAGGCGATGGCAAGAACGTAATAAAAGTCGGCGGCCATTTAAACGCTAAATTCATTGAAAACGCCGAGATAGAAGTCGACGGAGACGTAGTGATCGAAGGATTTATTTTGAATTCCAAAATCCATTGCCTCGGAACGATCGCATTGAACGGTTCTAACGCGAACCTAGTTTCTTCGTCCGTAACGGTGTTTACCGGTTTAGTCTGCAGCAATTTGGGTTCTCAAGCGGAATTGGATACCGTCGTTGAATTAGGATTTCATTTTCGAAACGATCGCGCGTTTGAGGAATTGACTAAGCGTTTGCATTCCGCCGAAAAAGAGATGGAGAAGGTTCTTCCTAAAATCCAACAAATTAAGCAGCTAGTCCAACGGTCCCGCGGTCAAATTCCGGAAGATAAGAAGGAAGGTTACCGTAAGATTTTCGAAGAATATAACGAAAAAAATCGATTTATAGAAGCTTTGAAGCAAAAGATCGAGGTTCTCAGAACGGCTCGCTTCCATCCAGGGGAGGTACAACTGGTCGTCCGGAAGGGAGCCTATAAAGGGGCGATTATCAAATATAGAAGGCAAATCGAGAAGATCGACAAATTTCAGTCCGCCTTCATGATGCGTTTTCATCCGGGGCAGGATAAAGCGGCGATGGTCGCTGTCAAAGCTCAAAAATAAGAAAACATCGATCGAGAGATATTCGATTCGCTAACCGAATATCTCTCGGATCTCGGACGGTTTTACGATTCCTCGTTCGGTAATAAATGCGGTGATCAACTCCGCAGGAGTTACATCAAACGAAGGATTTAAGGCTTTGACCGCCTTCGGGGCGATAATGCCTTCCCCTAAAATCGGAGAACCGTCTTCTTTTTTTAAGAAATTCAATCTTGTGACTTCTTCGGGATTTCGCATTTCTATCGGAATATCCTTACCGGAAGCTATTCGGAAATCGAAACTTTTTTCCGTGGCAGCGATGTAGAAAGGGACGCCATGCGCTTTTGCGACGATGGCTAAAGGATACGTTCCGATCTTGTTGGCGGAGTCTCCATTGGCTGCGACTCGATCGACACCCACAACCACGGCATCGATTTTTTGAGTCGCCATCAACCAACCCGCCATGCTATCCGTGATCAGATAAGAGTCGATTCCTTCCTCTAGCAGTTCCCAAGCGGTTAACCTGGCGCCTTGGAGATAGGGCCGAGTTTCATCCGCATAAACCGTTAGATCGTATCCTTTTTCATGGAGAGAGCGGATTACACCCAAAGCTGTGCCGTGACCCGCGGTTGCGAGGGCGCCGGTGTTGCAGTGGGTCAAAATTTTTATTTTTTCCGATTTATTTGGAAATAGCGCCAATCCATTATTCGATAAGGCTATATTATTTCGAATATCGTCTTCGTAGACTCCGATCGCAAATTTCTCGGCGATATTTTGGATTTCGTTTAAGCTTAAAGATTCGAATTTTTCTTTTGGAAGTAGTTTTCTAAATTCGTCCAGAGCGGTCCGCAGGTTGACCGCCGTGGGTCTCGATTCCAAGATACGAGATAGAATTAGCTCCAGCGATTCATAAGACGGCTTGGTATCGAATTTTTTTAATTCTAAGACAACGCCGAATAATCCCGTTATCGCGATTGCGGGTGCTCCCCTAACAATCATTTCGCGGATGGCTAGGATCGTATCGTCCGCAGTCGACGCCAAGAACCACTCTTTTTTGCCGGGTATCAAGCGCTGGTCTAAAAGACGTAAAATTCGGCCTTCCCAGAAGATAGGACGTAAATTTTGCTTTTCCAAACTTTTTTTGGCCCGATTTACTAAAGCGAGCCCTCCTTTCCTACGATTATAACTATGTGATTGAAATCATCCACCTACTCCCAGGGGATGAGGACGAACCGGGGCTATAAAAGGGCCCCGGCTTTGCCTACTTGACTCCACTACCAGTTCCCTTAAACCTTACATAATGGCAAAGAGAAATTACGGCTCTAGTCTGAAGCTGTTCGGATTTTCCGTATTCCATCCCCTGAACATCCTGTTATTTACGAACTTCGCCGTATGGGGACTTCTCATGCTAGAAGGTGGTGGGGGAATTCTAACTTACTATTTCGGCCTAAATCCAAGTCTCGTCGTTGAGAAGGGGATGGTTTGGCAGATCTTCACTTACGGCTTTCTTCATGTGGTAGGCGAAGGATTATTCATGCCTTTTTTACATATCGGTATGAATATGTTCGGCTTGTATACGCTCGGATTTTGGATTTGTCGGTATATGAACGAGTGGAAATTTTTTGCGATATACCTTTTATCCCAACTCGGCGGCGGAATTTTCGTGGTCGTCTTTGCCTTTGTCGGGTTAAAGACAGGTTTGGTACCTGAATATTCTTCTTGGGATAGCTATCATACTTCTACAATCGGTGCTAGTGGAGGGGTATTTGGAATTCTGGCAATATTTGGGATTCTTTTTCCGGAAGCGAGATTTGCTTTCCCTCCGGTAAGAGCAAAATATGCTCCTTGGGTTCTGATTGGTGTGGGCTTTGCCTATGACCTTTTTACGTTACTTCAGTATTATCGGAGCGAAGATCATCAGACTTCTTTTTTTGGAATGATGAGCAATTCAGGACATCTTGGCGGTGCCGTGTTCGGTTTACTTGCGCTAAAATTTTTTTCGCAATGGGGTAAGCCCGTGAAGTCTCCCGTCTTCCTTAAAAGGATTCGGAAAGAAGCGAGTCCAAATGCTTCGATTCCGATGGAAGATTTTTTCCAGGTTCAAATTCGTAAAAACACCAATTTACTAAGTAAGTTGCATTCGATTTCGTCCGTCGAAGAGAGGGAGAAAGTTCTCGAACCGATGCAGGCAATGAATGCGAATCTTTGTCCACCTTCCTCGTACGACTCCGAAGATCCGTTTTGCCTACGTTGCGAGTGGTTGCAGAATTGCGAGTTGCGGAGACTGAGAAAGAAGGGTCCTCTCGTCTAAGGGGATAGGGAAAAAAATCTTTAGTTCGTGAAGTCGGCTAAGATTATGATGAAATTCCATTTTCAAAACGGGACGGAAACTACTGGACATAAATTTCCAAAGTTTGTATGCTAGTTATCAGCTGAGTCCTCGATACCATTAACCTTAAGGGATCCGAATAAAGTTGGCGGGAAAAAAGAAAACCATCCTTAGCGAAGTTTTGAAACGAGAGAAATTTCAAAAACTCGAAAAAAAAGATAAGGATAAGTCGCCGAAGAGCGTGATTGTCGTTAGACCTGACCCGTCTCCGAAAAAGGAGGATGGCCCCGGTCGTAAGATATATAAAGCCATAGATGAGTCGATGGGGGATCTTCGCTTCTATTTTTTGGAAGGCGAGTATCGAGAAAAGATAGCCGGACTCTTTAATTCTCACGAAAGCCAATTTGATCGTCTAGGAATTACTCCTCGTCGATTTCTGGACTTTGCAAGGGAATCTTTTGATCGATTCAAGCAGCTTCAAAAGAAAATGCCTTTGGAGCCGATGAGTAAGAAAGCCTGGGACTATATGGATCGTAGCCTAAATGAGCTCATAGGCAAGCTAAACGAGAAGTTTAGCAAATAGCAGAGGACAGAACATTGATAAGCAGGGTTTCCAAGCTATAAGGAAAGATTCCTGTGTTACAAGGGGATTTTTCCCCGTCTTCTATTACCTTTCCAACATCTAGCAGCTTCTGTCTAGCGTGAGCGAAGCGAACGCGTCTGTCTTCTGACCTCGGTCCTCTGAAAGCGAACGCGTCTGTCCTCAGTCCTCTGTCTTCCGCTTATCTTAAAAGAATCTCTTTGCAGCTTCTTCCGGAATGGAAATCCCTGTGAGTTTCGCTTTTTGCAGAACTTCCCAGAAATAACGATAGGTGGCACGATCATGAAGATCGCCTGCGTGTTGGATCGGCCCCCATTCTGCATCTTGGGCTTTTACCAGGATTTCGGCAGAAGTTTGAACTTCACTATAATCGGGTGCCATTGCATCTAGGATCGCTTGGATTTGCGTGGGGTAGATAGACCACATGCGTAAAAAGCCGAATTCATCATGAGCTCGCTTGGCGTCTCTGTAGGTTTGGTATTGATTCTTTAAATCCAATGTCACGTTGTGGGCCGGAATCACTCCGTGAGCCAACGCCGCGGCGACTACGGTAGATTTGGCGCGTCTTAAAAGTTCATGGTCAAACTGACCCGGACTTTTCATACAGGAAGCCGGGATAGCGCCGTGGTGCCCGGAAATGAAGTCCATCAACCCGAAGTCTAGAACTTGCATCCAAGGAAGTGCGGCGATTTTTTCGACTTCCCAAAGCGCTCCATGAGTTTCGATCAGAACGTGAATCGGAATTTCACGTTTAATTCCGGCTTTTTGCACAGCTTTCTGAATATACGTGATCATCTCTTCGACCTGAGATGCTTTCGTAGGTTTCGGAATCGTAATGTAAGCGATTTTCGCTCCCGCACCGGGTACGATAATGTCTACGTCCTGTTTCCAATATGAGTTCGTATAATCATGGATCCGAACCCCGCTCATATTATGCTTATTCAGTTCCGAGTTTTGGATTCGCACGATCATTTCTGCGTGCTCTTTTTCCTTACCCGTTTGAGCTCCGTCTTCGCAGTCCATCGTAATGTCGAAAAGACCGCCGAGTTTATTTTGGAGTTCGAGCGCTTTGGTGATAAGCTTTTCCGAACCGGCAAAATGCTCGCAGGCTGGAATAATGGGGAAGGGCTTCTCTCCTTCGAATAGCGCATCCTTCGGATGGGGTTGTTTGGACATAGAAATACCTTTGTTTCCGTTTTTAAAGCCGATTGCGGCCGTTCTTGGAACAGGGTTTTCGGAGGTGGTCCATCCGGCAACGGATTTTTGGAGGCCTGGCTTTACGCTTCTAGAAGCTGTAGAATAACTGCCTTTTGCGCATCCAGTCGATTTTCAGCCTGCTGGAAGATAATCGATCTCGGGCTTCTGACAACCTCTCTCGTGATTTCATATCCGGAATGAATCGGCATATCGTGCATTACTTTCGCCTTTGTCTCTTTTAGTAGAGCCTCGTTGATTTGGTAAGGCATCATCAATTCCATTCTAGCTTTCTTCTTATCCGCAAAGTTAGGATCGTTGAAAAATTCCATATCCACCCAGGTATCCGTGTATATATAATCCGTATTTTTAATCGCTCGGATCAAGTCTACTTCCCATGCCAGAGTTCCTTTTCTCTTAGCACGCTCTACCGTTTCCGGATCGATATTTTCCGCGTCTGCGATCGGAGTCACAAGCGTTAGTTTCATTCCGAGCGCGGAGGTGATTCCTATCAAAGAGTTCACTACATTATTATGAACCCCTATATACGTCATGCTTAGTTCCGAGATGGGTTTAGGATTGTCCAACGCTATCGTCAAGATATCCGCCAAGGATTGGCAAGGGTGGAACATATTGCAGCAGCCGTTGACCACCGGTACTTGCGAGCCTTCCTTCAGTTGTAAAAGATCCTCATGCTTGCGCATCCTCGCCATAATGACGGAGACGTTTCTGGACAGGTATTCGGCCTCTAAATCGATATCCGAGAGAAGGAAATTCGAAGTCATCCAATCCAAATAAATCGCATGTCCGCCCATTTCAGTCATAGCGACTTCGAAGGAAACCCGAGTCCTCGTGGAAGTTTTCTGAAAGAGCATGGCCAAAGTTCGGCCTGTCATGTGCCCAAGGTAATTGGCCCTATGGTGTTTTACATGAACGGCAAATTGTAGAAGATCCAATACTTCTTCGTCCGCCCAATCTTTCCAGGAAATCAGATGTTTTATTTTCGAAGCCGACATGATGCGAGTCAAAGGTCAGAAAAAATCGGGATTCTGCATTGGACAACCTGAAAAAGGCAGGCAGAAATTGCGGAAAAAAGGAGGGAGGGAAATCCCCCTCCCGAGTGTTTTCCGGGGAAAAAAGCGTGAATCTTGCGACTCTATAAGTCGGGCTCTAAAAGGCTAATCGAGGACTATCTATGATACCCATTACGGGGAGTTTACCGGTTAAATACGAATCCATGAATAAATCCTCAGGGTTTTCGTGCTGACACGGGATCCCGGCAGGAAAACGTATTCATAGAGGAGATTTACATCGTGTCCGAATCGGTCGTTACCCAAAAATCCGTGGAAGAGGAAACCAAACGAAGAAGAACGTTTGCGATCATCGCTCACCCGGATGCTGGAAAAACCACTCTTACTGAAAAACTTCTTCTCTACGGGGGCGCTATTCAATTAGCGGGAGCCGTTAAGGCTCGAAAGAATCGCAGGGCCGCCACTTCCGACTGGATGGAAATGGAAAAGGAAAAGGGAATCTCGATCACTTCCGCCGCCTTACAATTCGAATACAGGAACCATGTTTTAAATTTATTGGATACCCCGGGTCACGAGGATTTTTCGGAAGATACCTATAGAACATTAATCGCGGCGGATACTGCGGTCATGGTTTTGGATGCCGGAAAGGGAGTCGAACCTCAGACGATTAAACTTTTTAAAGTTTGTCGAGATCGTGGAATCCCGATCGTGACGTTCATCAATAAAATGGACCGGCCTACGAAACCTCTCTTTGAACTATTGGACGAGATAGAAAAAGTATTAGGAATCACTGCGATTCCGATGGTATGGCCGATCGGGACGGGTGTGGACTTCAGCGGAGTCTATAATCGTCCGGACAAGAAAATATATACCTATGATAGAACTCCCGGGGGTTCGCAAAAATCCTCCTTTCAAAGTTCGGGTATTGATGACCCGAATCTGGACACTATGTTCGAAGATTGGGTCTTGAAAGCGTTTCGCGAGGAAGTGGAACTTGTCGAAGACGGGATCGGAAAGTTTTCCTTACAGGATTTTTTAGAATCTAAAATCACGCCGGTATTCTTCGGATCCGCAGTGAACAATTTCGGGATTCAATTGTTCTTGGATCACTTTTTGGAAATCGCGCCTCCGCCTTTATATTTTCCTTTGAAAGACAGTTCAAGATTGGATCCGGTTACGACTCCGTTTAGCGGGTTCGTTTTTAAGGTTCAGGCAAACATGAACAAGGCACATCGGGATCGTATCGCATTCCTTCGAGTGTGTTCCGGAAAGTTTGAACGGGGATTGAACGTAAATCATGGCCGACTCGGAAAGCAAGTGAAGCTTTCCTCCTCCTTTGCTTTCTTCGGCCAGGATCGCAATACGGTGGATGAAGCCTATCCGGGAGATATTATCGGACTCGTAAATCCGGGCACGTATGCGATAGGCGATGTGCTAGCCAGCGGAAAGATTCCGGATCTCAAACCTCTCCCGGTGTTTGCTCCCGAAATTTTTGCGACACTTTCTTGCGTGGAAACCGGAGCGTTGAAGAGCTTTCGAAAGGGAATCGAGCAATTGGCGGAAGAAGGTATTCTGCATTTATTCACTTCCCAAACCGTAGGGGGAGGACTTCCCATCATCGGTGCGATGGGACAATTGCAATTCGAAGTATTCCGTCGACGTCTCCAAGACGAGTATGGAGCTCCTACCAATATCAATATACTTCCGTACCAAGTTTCTTGCTGGCTTCCCGAAGAAGATATAAGCAAGGTTCCGGTCGGTTCTAATCTGGTCGTTGATAGCATCAACCGAGCGGCGCTGCTCTTCGATTCGGAATGGGAAAAGGGGTACTTTCAAAAGAAGAATCCGGAAATCCGTCTTTTGGATTATCCGACCCAGGAAATTCCGCAAGATTAAGATCAATGCCAAATTCAGGATGTGAGGCCTTCTCCTTCGGCGAATCTTTCGGAGGATCGAAGCGTTTCTTTGGCCTTCCATTCTTATCGAGGATAAACGGTTTAGTATTTTCTACACGAATATAGAAAAGTACGATCGCACTTTTCGGATGTTCCCGCTTGCGATCGGACAAAAATTCCCGCGTCCGCAACGTTAACGATAAACCGAAGGTCGACTCGAAAGCGACCGCGCATCACTATTTCGATCGATTATAACCTTTCCTTTTTTCTCGGGGATTTTTACTAAGATTCCAATTTTTACCGGATAATTTTCCCGATTTGGAGCTAGAAAAGAAATGCAATGTCGTTTATACACGTCCATTATTGTTCAAAGAGGAGAATCGATGAAACGAATCCGTTTTCGAGCTGTCGTCGCGCTCATAATCTTATTTTCATTCTTTACTTGTAGAAGCGCCCAGCATTTCGATATTCAAGTTATCGCTAAATCGGGGATTTCTCAGCCTGGGAAGGACAAGTATGTCGTTTTTCCTTTTGAAATGGCGGAAGGATTGAAGCAGAACGAGGTCGTTGCGAACCGCAGGAAAAACATCGAAGCTAGAAACCGTGAAAAGGTCGAACTAGCGCTTGTTAGAACGGGACTGACCGTTTTGGAGAGAAGCAAGGTCGATAAGCTTTTAAATGAAATGACTCTGAGTCAAACGGGTATAACCGAAAGCGACGGCTTAAACATCGGAAAACTATTGAATTCGAATTATGCCTTCTTCGGAAGGATTACGAACTATAATGTGGTGCGCCGAGGAACGCGGGTCAGATTCATTGCAGAAGTGATCGTTAAGGCTGTGGATATAGAATCGGGAGCGATCGCTTGGGAAGCCATCATAAAAGGGCATATGCCGTTCAATAATGGGGAGCAGACCATTTTGGATGCCGAAAATGCAATGTATGAGCAGTTCAGTAAGAAACTCACCGACCTGTAATATTTTATAAATCGAAAATGGTAGGAAAAACGGATCGGAAAAATTTGCGTATTACGTGTATTTTTTAGGCGGCTCCCGTCGCATATAGTGTATTTGCACCAGATGATTCACGGCGGAGCGGAAACGTTCCGCTTTTTTTTATTTGAATCGTTCTATTTCCCTAGTTCGGTTTCGTATTCCTGGAATAATTTTTTTGCGACCTTGAGGTATTTCGACGTCGGTTTTCTCTTCGTTTAACGCTAAGTTTAAATATTTTCGGAATCGATCCTTATTGAGAGGTTCATGATAGAGTTCGATCATTCGATCTAAAATCGGAAGAATTTCAAATTGCATATAGGTTTCTGTAATCCGAAAAAAGATAAAAACAGCCTCCTAAGATTAGGAGGCTGTTTCGCGTAGGGTAATCGCCGAATCCTTACTTCAAGTTTTCTGCAACCAATTCCGCGATATCTTTCACTTTCACTTCTTCGACCTTACCTTCTTGTTTCACTCCGTCGGTGATCATCGTGATGCAGAATGGACAAGCGGTCGCGATCGTGGTTGCACCCGTTGCAAGCAATTGGTTGGTCCTCTTGAAGTTAACCCGATCGTTATTCTGTTCTTCCATCCACATCTGTGCTCCACCGGCTCCGCAACAGAGTCCCTTGGTATGATGGTCGGAGGGTTCGGATAATTTTCCGCCGGATACTTTCTTAACTACGTCTCGAGGATTTTCGTAGTTATCGTTGTAACGACCGATGTAGCAAGAGTCGTGATATGTATACTTTCCTGCATTTGCATCTTCCGCAACGCCTACGTCGATTTTCCCGCTCTTAGAAAGCTCGTTGATGAACTCGGAGTGGTGAACCACTTCGAAGTTCCCGCCGAATTGCGGATATTCGTTCTTGATGGTATTATAGCAGTGAGGACAGGCAGTAACGATTTTCTTTACGTTATAGCCGTTCATCGTGTCCACGTTTGCTTGGGCCAGGGTCTGATAGAGATATTCGTTTCCGCCGCGACGTGCCGAATCTCCGGAACAACCTTCTTCCGTTCCCAAGATTCCGAACTTGACGTCCGCCTTTTGAAGAATCTTAACGAAGGACTGTGCGATCCGTTTGTTTCGATCATCGTACGCACCGGCGCAACCTACCCAGTAGAGAACGTCTACGTTGGAATCCTCGGCCATCGTCTTAACGCCGAGACCTTCCGCCCAATCCGCGCGGGAGTGAGCCGCGACGCCCCAAGGGTTCGAGTTATTTTCCATGTTCACGAATGCGTTTTGCAGTTCGGTCGGGAATTTGGATTCTGCAAGAACCAAATGTCTACGCATTTCCATGATCGCATTGACCTGGTTATTTCCAACCGGGCAGGCTTCCACGCAAGCATAGCAAGTAGTGCATCCCCAAAGAGCTTCCTCCGATAGACCTTCATAATTATTGATGACGCCTGTATCGACTGCGGCAATCGCATCCGCAGCTCCTTCGCCTTGAACTTCCCGAATTTTTACGACTTCGGGAAGCTTATCCATTAGCGCATGTTTTAAATCTACGATGATGGCTTTGGGATTCAGAACTTTTCCGGTTCGATTCGCGGGGCATTGAACTTGGCAACGACCGCACTCGATACAGGAAAGACCGTCGAGTAGATTCGGCCATGGAAAGTCTTCGGCACGATTGACTCCCCAAACGGCAGTTTCATCTTCCAAGTTCAGTTTGGAAAGCGCGCCTTTTGGAGTGTCCGACTGTAAGAAATAATTAAATGGTGCGAAGATCAAGTGAGCGTGTTTGGAGGTCGGCACATACAACATAAATGCGAATACCGCAAGAATGTGAGACCACCACATGATTTGAACGACTAAGTCTGCACTGGAGTATTCGACTCCGATCACTTGCCAGATATTTCCGATGGCGGCGGCGATAGGAGCGGCATCATGAATCGGGTCTGCGTACTCCGCTCCGACAGCCTTTGCGCCTTCTCCCAATAGAGTCGAAATCATCAAAATGGAAATCATCGCGATTACGATTGCAGACGCAGGGGAATGAACATCCAATCCCTTGGCTTTTTGAATCCAACGCCTCCAGGCAAAGAAACCTAGGCCTACGAGAACCAAAACGGTCACGAATTGCAGAATATATTCGTAAACATAATTGGCAGTATCGCCGAAAACGGATCCGACTAAGGAAAACTTATAGGCGTCTTCCAATCCATAGCCGAATATACCCGCGACCATTTGACTGGACGTATGCAGCAAATACGTTACGAAACCGTAGAATATGAATGCGTGCATAATTCCACGTAACGGTTCTTTAAAGTTCTTCTTTTGAAGGAGTACGTTTACCAGGAAACTCTTGATTCTGAATCCCCAGTTCGGGTGTTCCCGGAAGTCTTCGGTTCCGACTGCTTTTCTACCGTTGAAAACGAGTTTGAGGCGGTAGAGGACCGCGCGGACGAACACGAAGTTCGCGACAGCGAACAGAACCGTGAAAATCACATGGAAGGCGATCTTGGATATAGCCATAGTCTTTCAGTAGTACCTTTGTCTTTGGATGGTCTTCAGAAGCACCGTAACGATGGGGAAGCACGCTGTCCAGGAAAAATTGCCGTAACGTCCGTTCTGATCCGAGTAGGAGAATTCTGCGCATTCTCGGCTAAAGCATTCAGGCAGAATTCGTTATCTTGGATAGGCATTCTAAAATCGATTCCTTTCTCCTAGATTCCTCTTGCATTTTGTCGAGAATAAGTCGCAATTAGAAGGAGTCGTTTAAAACCTAAAGGGAAAAAGATCTCGCCTTTTTCAGGTACGCGAAAAGTCTGAAGATAGATACAAACGAACGAAAGCCAGTACACGATGAGTCCTATTTTTCAAAAACAAGCAACAGATACCATTTTAGAGAAGGCTTTGGCCGGGGAGAGAATTTCTCCCAGTGAGGCCCTCGAATTATACGAGAGCGGAGATCATTTAAAGATCATGGGAGCGGCTCGTACCATACGGGAAAAGATTCTTCCTCATACAAGCGCTAGCTACACGATGTTTCGAGTCGTCAATTACACGAATTATTGCAATGTGGAATGCAGCTTTTGTTCCTTCATGGACGAGATCGGAAACGGAAAAGGGTACGTGCTATCCAAAGAAGAAATTCTGGAAAAAATGGATTACGCAGTTTCGGAAGGGGCCGACCAGATGTTCCTGCAAGGAGGAGTTTACCCGGATCTTCCGTTCGATTATTACTTGGATGTAATTTCCTCAGTAAAACAAAAATATCCGGAGATGCATATTCGGGCTTTTTCTCCCGTCGAAATCATCAATCTGGAGAAAATTACCGGCAAATCGTTGTTGGATGTTCTTTATCTTTTAAAGGATGCAGGACTGGATTCGGTTCCGGGAGCCGGAGCCGAGATACTTACGGATAGAATGCGCAATATTATTTCACCGAAGAAGGCCACGACGGAAGAGTGGGTTCGTGCAATGGAGACCTGTCACGAGGCCGGTCTTCCCGGCAGCGCGAATATCGTATTCGGTTCCGAAGAAACGAAGTCGGAAGTGATCGAGCATCTTACGGTTGTGAGAAATTTACAGGATCGGACAGGCGGATTTCTTTCTTTCATCCCTTGGACGTTTCAGCCTCAGACCAAACGATTTAAGGTCCGCTCGGTTCCTACGACGGAATATCTGAAAGTTCTAGGGATTTGCAGAATCTTTCTGGATAATATTCCGCATATAGAGACCTCCGTCATGGTCTTGGGGAAAGGGGTGGGCCAGCTTGCCCTGTCCAGCGGTGCGGATGATATTTCTTCCGTCGTCATCGAAGAGAATGTGCTCCGTTCTTTCGGTTTAAAGACGGAAAAGGAAGCCGTGAAATTCCTGCAGGAAGGCGGATTTACCCCCAAGAGACGGGACCTTCTTTACAATTATGAAAAATACGAAGGGAGAGAATACTCCCGATCACTTTCTTGAGTTCGCATAACGGAAGAAAGTTTCCATAGTGATTTAGTTGCATAAACAAAGCGAGAAGACCTAAGGGGGTCAGAATGTTACGTTTTTCCGATATACATGGTCGAATCTTACTCGGATACCTAGCGCTTACCGGGATTCTACTGGTATGCGCCTGCGTACCGTCCCGTAAAGAGAGAGTTCATTTGGAAACGGGGGTAAGCGTGAAGATTCTCGGACCTCATAAATACGAGTTTATTGCCATGGGCAAGGCTTCCGTCGTTTCAGTCGACGAGCAGGATATTTTTAAGATGAAAAAGTCCTCCTGCGAAGCCGCAAAATTGCAGGTGACTCAAAGATTAGACGAGTTGGAACCGAATCAAAAACACCGACTTTTTTTTCTGGAACAGAAGGCTCAGACGTATTTCGGCGACGGTGAATATTGCGAACTTACTTATATATACGAACTTCCGTCGGCCAAGAAGTGAATGCATCTCTTTGCTTGTCCTGCTTACTGGCGGTGACGATGGTGACCTTATTTCTTCCCGCCGATTTCGATTTGTAAAGAGCCGAGTCGATCGACTGGTATAGATCGTCGAAGGTTAAGTCTTCGTCAAACGGAAGTATCGAAGCCCCGATCGAAATCGTTATGAACACCGGAGTTCCATGTTCGTCTTCGATCGACAAGCCTTGAGCCGCCACGCCTTTTCTTAAAGATTCGCAAAGCATCTCGAGTCCTTCCGGATCGACCGAATCTAAAAGAATACAAAATTCATCGCCACCGATCCGCGCACACACATCCGTGGCCCTGACTCTGGATTTCATGACTGCAGAGAGAGTTTGCAGCGCTTCGTCTCCCGCCATATGCCCGAATTTATCGTTCGTTTCCTTTAAATGGTCCATATCCAAAATAATCAGGGCCATATTGAATTTATATCTACGGGCCCGTTTTTTGAAGATATCGAACTGTTCGATCAGATACCTACGGTTGTACAAGCCGGTAAGATCGTCCACACTGGAAATTCTTCTGATCTGATCGTTTTTCTTTCGGAGCCGAATCACCGCTCGAGAAAGTTTACTCTTATCCCGATAGTCCATCATTCTCCAGTAATTCATAATGATGTTTCCGAAAGTTCCGACGAAAATATACGTCAATAGGATCGGAAATTCCTGGAATGCGTTGGATATGGAGTCGGAGAGATAGCAAATTCCGAAAAAAGCGATTCCGAATGTGAGATTTACCAACACTACGGTCGTCGTAGTCAACCAAAGTAGAATGTTCATGCTCAAAAGAATGGCGGTCGCCTGGTGAAGATAGATATCGTAATGAACTTCGTCCAGATATAAGAAGGGTAAAAACGAAACGAGTAGAACGGAAGAGGACCATACTTTATAGGATTCCATGTTCTTAGGATTCCAATCGGTCTTGAGTGAGTTTCTCCAGAGAAATAGGAGAGAGAGCAGTACTAACGTGATTCTACTCGAATACAGTAGAAATAAAGGTTCTCCGCTGACGGTTCTGGAATCGGGGATTAAAAACGTGAAGAATGTTATTAGAATGCAGAACGAGTAGTGGATCGCGAGAGATTGCCGAATGTCGGTCAAATTACTTTCGATGAATTCACTAGGGTAGTCGTTAAATAGAATTCTCTTAAATAAGTGGCGAGCCCGAAGGTCGCTACCGGGAAACCATTGAACCATTCTTTTCTTTCCGCTTGGATCCGGAAGAATTCCGAGAAATTTCCGTCTCCAAGATCCACGGTTCGATTCTAACTATCGTTAAAGCAAGAAAGAATTTTACGCTAAGCAAAAAAACGTTGATTTGCCTCGAAAATAGAATGAGGAAGAGCGGATAACGGTACCTTGTGTCAAAAAGGTGATTTTTTTGAATTATAGTACGGCAATTTTTCTAGGATTTTTGGTTAGGATATCCGGAACCGGGAATCCAACACCACCTAAAGAGTGAACTTTCTTGCCGTTTATGTAGAGGCGGATTCCTTTTACTTTTAAATTTTCCAGTAAGCTATAGCAGAGTTGATCCACGCGATCTTTTAGCAACTCAGGACCTGCCCCCGTTTCGAATTCGCTTCCTAGGGAAAGTCTCAGGATACCGTTCTCGACGGAATATTCGGTGGAGTAGGTGAATTTTGGGGGAAGGGCATTGAGCACACCGCTTCTTTTTTCATCCGGGTCGGGTCCCTTGGATAATTCCTTGAGAATGAAATGAACTTTGTCGCCGGAGACATGCTTTCGTTTGACCTGAACGAGTCTAGAATGGCTTTTGCTGCCTTTTCCGTAAAATTTCAGAAAATACAATTCGATTTCTCCGGGTTCGTGATGGATTCGTTCCTCGGAGAAAGATTCGGAAATTGCGGCTTTTGGATTATCGACGACCGGTATAAATAGATCGTCCGAGTCGGTGCTTTCGCTTTCCGACCAATTTTGGCCTCCGTTTTGCATCAATTCGGAAAGAATTTCGTCTTCCGCCTGATCCATCACTTCTTCATGGGTTTGTTTTCCGGAAGTGGATTGAGGAGGCTGGGGAATCGTTTTTCCGATCGTATTGAATTTCGAAAAGAATCCGGAATCCCCGCCGCTTTCGGCGGATCGAAATCCCGCCCCGGTCGATTTATCCAATAAAACCAAGACAAATAAAATCCCGGTTAGGACATATAATAGGGATTTCAATTTTTCCGATTCCGGCACAATTAGATTTTCGGAAGTTCTTGGAATGCTCTTCTCACTTTTTAGAAGGTTTCTTACGGGAAATCAGAGGACTTTCAGAGGACGGAAGACAGAAGACTGAGGACAGAACATTGATAAGCGGAATTTCCATGTTCTAGAGAAAGATTTATGTGTTACAGGGGATCTTTCCTCTATTTCCGTAACTTTTCCAACCTCGAGCAGCTACTGTCTTCAGTCTTCTGTCCTCTGTCTTCAGAATATCTTATCCAGGTCCTGCAATTGAGCGAGTGAAACTTCCCAATCCGGAATTTCTCCTACGGGTGCGTGCCCATAAGCACAGAATGCGAAGGGACACCGGTTCTTTCGAGCCGCCTCGTAGTCGGAGCTACGATCACCGATCATCAAAAGGGCTTCCGGAGTAAGATCGTAATCAATCAAGTATTTCGAAACAAGATCGGCTTTACTTTTTAAGGAAATATTATCTAGAATTAGTATCGGATCGAATAGGGGGAGAATTCCCGAGACGTCGAGGATGGTTTCAACGTATGGTCTGCGTCCGTTAGAAGCCGCAAGGATTCGGTAACCTTTCTGTTTTAGGGAAGAAACCGTTTCCAGAACTTTAGGATAAAATTCCCCCTCTCCGGAGCGAATTTTCTCCACTAATAAACGTAATACCGAATCGGAAATTTGATCCCTTTCGGATTCCGTTAACTGAGGAACGAGATTTAAGAAAATGGTTTTGACCGGCTTTCCGATTTCAAGCATGATTTTCTCTCGATCCGGGACGTCTAGAGGAATTCCGGAGGAGAGTGAAAACCGGCGAATCGCCTCAGCATAGGTTTCTAAAATAATGCCTTCCGAGGAGAACAAAGTTCCGTCAACGTCAAAGGCGAGGGCGCTTACCGATTTAGGATTCCAATTCATGGACAAGGTCATTGTTTTGCGTCTAAATTTGACGGCATCCCTTTTTTCCTTCGCTTGATTTTCCATCCTTCGAAGAGGAAATGGAGAAAGCCGCTATGAGAAAAGTCATTGAAAATCACGTAGAAGAAGACGCGGCCTTGCCGTCGAGGGCGCGCCAAAGATTGTTCTCTTCTTTCGAGTGGTCCGATTATAAAGCTCAGTTACGGAACCGAATCCAAGCCCAGGATTTGAATCTTTATTTTGAATTAACGGAATCCGAACGACAAGGTATTCAAGAGACGATCCGTTTGAACGTAGGTGCGAGTCCTTATTATCTCTCTCTATCCGATCCCTTGGATCCGCAATGTCCGATACGTAAAATGATCGTTCCTCAGAGAGAGGAGGCTTTTTTTGCGCCGGAAGAAGCCTTGGACCCTCTTCATGAGGAAAATCTTTCTCCGGTAAAAGGTCTTACCCACATGTATCCGGACCGGGTTTTATTATTTTCCAACCACGAATGTTCCGTTTACTGCAGACATTGTATGCGAGGACGTAAAGTCTCCGATAGTTTCGAACGGATGGAACTTCCCGACCTCGAAGCATGCTTTGCCTATATAAAAGCGAATCCTGAAATTTCGGATGTCGTTATTTCGGGCGGCGATCCGCTGAATCTTTCCGATGCGAAGATCGACCTGATTTTGGAGAATTTGGAAAAAATCGCGCATGTAAAGATTTGTCGCATCGGAACCAGGAACCCCGTTACGTTGCCTATGCGAATCACTTCAGAACTTTGTAAAATGATCGAATCTCATAATACTGACAATCTATCTATTTTTTGTAATACTCAGTTCAATCATGAAAAGGAGTGCACCGTCGAAGCTAAAGAAGCGGTACTTAGACTATTAAAGGCAGGCGTCAATGTCGGAAACCAGTGCGTGATCTTAAAGGGAATTAACGACGACGGCGAGTCGATGTTGAGATTGCACAAAAAACTCTTAGAATTGCGAATTAGGGCCTATTATATGTATGATCCGGAGTTGATCCCGGGGTCCAGGGGGTTTCGAACTCCTCTCTATAAAGGAATTCAGATATTGGAATATATGAGGGGAAAAATCGGCGGCATGGGAATCCCCCAGTTCGTGAACGATTTACCCGGAGGAGGAGGAAAAATTACTCTCGGCCCGAATTGGTATTTGGGTTTCCATAAGGAGTCAAGAAATCACGTGTTTCGCTCCGCAGTTCGGGGGACTTATCATTTGAGCTCCGAGCCGCTCGACAGCGATTACGAATCATATTACCCGGAATTGGATCAGAAAGCTTGGGAATCTATTCGAAATTCCGCATATTCGGTCGATAGAGGGGTTTCGTTCGACGGACGGAGAAAACCATGACATGAAAAACGAAAATCCTTCCGTCTTGCTGGTTGCAGACGTTCAAGAAACCGATCTCCCTCCGAATTTAACGCAAGAGTGGGAGAGCCTCGAATCGATCGACTATTTAAAATCCTGTTTAGAGGAGTCGGGTGAACGCGTTGAGTCGGTCGGATCTCCGTCGGATTTACTGGAACGCTTATCTTTTTTTTCGACTCTACCTTTTTCCGAAAGACCGGTACTCTTCCATTTGGTCGAGGGCTTTTTATCCCGGAACCGCGAGGCTTGGCTTCCTGCGCTTGCTGAATATTTCGGTTTTCCGCATACCGGTTCCGACGCTTATGCTCATACGTTAAGTTTAGATAAACATGCATCCAAATTGTTTTCCCGCTCTCTAGGAATTCCGACCGCGAATTGGGGATGCGTGGAAGGAATTAACTTCGAAGAGAGCGGGGATTTTATCGAAGGCCTTCCGGACGGTTCGGAATTCCCGGTTTTCCTGAAACCTAGATACGAAGGCTCTAGTTTAGGAATCGCCCAATCGAATATGGTTACGAATCATGATTCCTTAAAGCAGTTTCTTCGCGAGAAAGGAAATTTTCACTCTTCTTGGATTTGGGAATCGTACCTACAGGGGGAAGAATGGACTGTCGCGGTGATAGGATCTCCGAAGGAAGGATATCGAGTTAGTCAGGTTGCCCGTATCTGTTTGCAAAATTCGGATGAAACCGTCTATGGTCAACGGACCAAAACGAAATCTTCGATGCCCGAAAGATTGATCTTCGATCTGGACGTCGAACGATCGACTTTGATCCGATCCTTTTCCCTTTTGCTCTGCAAGAAAGTCCGAACGATGGGCGCCGTCCGTTTGGACTGGAAATCGACCGCAGACGGATATCCTCGATTTTTGGAATGGAATACGACTCCGGGTTTATCGCCCTTTTATAGCAGCTTTCCTATCTGTTATACTCGCGAATTCGGAAATTATTCATCTTTATTAAGCGATTTATTGAGAATGGCAAGAAGCGAATTTCAAGAGGAAAGATTCGCCTATGCAAAAATAAAATCCCTTAAAGGAGTATTTGATCGTCGATGATGGGAACGTTTCGGGATGAATTGGTCTCTTTAGTAGCGAATCATAAGGTTTTGACCTCTAATGTCTGGCTGGAACAGAGGGAAAAACGAATGGAAAGATCCGACCTGCTCCTTTGGTTAAAGCAGGAATATTTCGTTTCGGTCGCGTTCGTTAATTGGTTTTTGAATACGGCCGCTATATCCGATTTTGTGTCTTCTAAAATTGTTTTAGTGGAAAATATCTGGGAAGAATTGGGGGAAGGCAAGGAAGATGAGGCACACGTTTCCCTTCTTAAGAGATTTCTTGCAGAAATGGAAGAATCCGTAAAAGCCGAGGATTTACTTCCGGAAACGGCGCAGTATCTGAATTTGATGCAAAGAATTACGACGACCGATTTTTTTGCCGCTTTGGGTGCATTAGGACCGGCAAACGAATACTTACTCAAATTGGAATACGGAAGGATGTTTCTTTCTTATAAGGAATTAAAATCGCGTATTTCGCTTCCCGACGGAAAATTCTTTCAGGTGAATCTGGATGCGGATGAATCGCATTCCGAAAAACTGTTTCGCTTAATCGACGAAGTCGCAGACGAAGAGCAAAAGCGGCAGCGAGTAAGAGACGGGGCAATTCTAGCTTTGGATGCTCGTCTCGTCTTTTACGAAGGGCTGCAACGACTCGCCGAGCCGATCTCGAAACGGTAATCGATTCAATCCTGTTTTAAGCCGGCCGATAGATCGGCGTGCTAGGGATTTATCCCTTTTTTCCTAAATGCCTTCAGTAGATTCATGACGAGAATTCCAAGGATCGGTACAAAGGGGAAATATAAGAACGGCGCAACCCAGCGCCATCCCGATAAAGAGTGGGAAAGTTTTCGAATCGCGAAAAATCCGGGGTATCGAACATTCCCGTCTACGAATTGCACATTTCCGGCCGCAGCATCGATCGTCAATGCCGGATGAATTTTTTTTAATTCATCTTTTTTTAATGTTCGGAACGATTGAAACTGAACGCTTTTGTCCAAGCATTTGCTTTTCAAGGATTCGGCTAAATCGGCGCAAAACCCGCATTCGCCGTCATACAGGAAGATTTTTTCGTTCATGCGATTTTAATTAAGGAAATGATTCCGATTTCTCCTTCGATTCGAGGTCGACCGGCAGATTGCGTAAGAAGGAACAGACTTCCGGAATTGCTTTATCCTCCAAGCCGATCCAAAAATAAATCCAAACTCCTTCTTTTTGCATCCCGTTGCATTCCTTTGTATACCACTTCGAGATCGTATTTTCCGATCTGGCTCTCCAGAAAATTTTGGGATACTTGGAAAGCATAGCGTCCCAGATATCCCTACCGACTCCTTCTCCTCTTGCGATTTCGTTTACCGCGAATTTAGATAGGAATGTTCCCCAAGGAGTATTCTGCAGGATCGCGCAACCTTTGTATGCGGATTCCAAAAGAATCCCCGCAAAATTCTTATTCCAAAATCCTTCCTTTAAACTCCGGCCAAAGGCCTCCTCCACGAGACCGTTCAGCCTTCGCGGATCCAGAGTAGAGAGTGTTTCGTGGAATTCGATCCGATTTTTTTTTCGGATTAAAGTTCCGCTTCCTTTAATGGTGAAAAGTTCTTTTAAAAGACTCGGCGCAGATGTTACCGCAATATGAAAATTGGTATCGTTTACGAACGAAAAAACCCGATTGGCTTCCGACAAAAGATGTCGATGCTCCTCCGCAATCTCGTCCTTCGAATCAAAATCCAAGATCGAGATTTTTTTCCCTCCGGGCGAATACAGTCCGTCATGGGTTTTCAATAGAATCAGCTTTTTCGTTTTTAGCTCTCTGCAGAGATTTGCTAAGTATGGAAACACGTCCGGTCCACCGAGATCCGTAACGAAAACCGGAATTTTTCTTTCCTTTAGGGAAGAGTGAACGGATTCGAGAGCATTGCTCGGGTTACGAAACCACTTAGCCGGAAGAGTATGAGAACCGGGCAAACTAGTTTCGAAAGTTCCGTCCTTAAATTCGTCTAACGTTGTCTTTGGAAGACTAGGGGATCGATAAAAGAGATTCGCATAGGAAACTCCGTCCTTCTCCAAAACGACTACCGGGAAGAGTTCCAACTTTTGAAGTAGCTTTAAATTGTATAAAAGCGCTTCCGCCGATTCCGTCAATGCTTCGGAATCGGCATGAATTACGGCAAACTTCTCCGGTTCCAAAGAACGGAAAAGTTTCAGGAACTGAAAGCTATCCTTGGAGTTTTCGGTAACTTCCAGAAGTTTAAGGAGGATTTCCTGGTGGTTCATCTCTCCTGGGATTCTCCTTAGTCGATGCGATAGGCAACCAATTTTCCCTTTAACTTAGCGATCGTAACCGATTGTTCTCTCGAAGCTTTGAGTTTCAGATTGCCTAGTAGGGAAGGATCCCCGGCGACGAGGGCTACGTCGGTTTCCTTAAATTTTTCCTTCAGTGTCGTTCCCCATTCCGCGTATAGCTCGGCGACGGTTTCTTTATCACCGATCCTTACGCCATAAGGAGGATTCGTTATGATCTTTCCGTTTTTGAACGGGAAATCTTCCGGAGGGGATTGTGCGGGGAATACGTCCCAACGGATTAAGTCGGAGACACCGGCTTCCTTGGCGTTTTCCTTAGCGAGTTCGATCGCATCGTCGGACACATCTGATCCGAATAAAATCGGACCGGCTTCTTTCGAAGGTCGTTCGCTCGGTTTAAAGGAGCCGAATAGTCGGGAAAAAATGGAAGATCGAGAGAGGCTTCGGTAATTCACCCAACCTCCGTTACGAACTCTCAGAGCCGCTTCGATTAATAACGTTCCTGATCCGCAAAACGGATCGTATAACGGTTCATCGACTTTCCAACCCGAAAAGCGGAGAAGAGCTTGCGCCAAAGTCTCCCTGATCGGAGCCTCTCCTCCTTGTCTTTCGTGGCCCCTTCGTTGAAGAGGTTGCGCGTGAAGTGCTAAAAACAATTTCGCCTGATCCATTCTGGAACGTAGATAAAACAGGACTTCAGGTTCGTCGCGATCCGCCTCGGGTAAGTCCAAGCCTTTTGCTCTAAACCGGTCAAAAATAGCGTCCTTTAATCGATAGGTGGCATAACGTGAATCGGGTAGGGTATCCTTCGTGCTGGCGTCGATTCTGAAGCGAGTTCCCGGTGAAAGTAATTTCTCGAACGGATACATCGCGGCGACTTCGTAAAGATCGTCCGGTTCCTGAATATCTCCCCACGAGGAAAGTTCGAAGCTGATACCGGACGCGATTCCGGAACTTAAGCAAAAATCCCTTACTTTCTTGGCCGGTCCTTTGAAGAAAACACCTCCGCGATTTTCCGATAAAACTTCCAAGCCGGCTTCCTCGACTTCTTCTTTTAAAAGGAACGAAAGTCCGTCTCCGCAAGATGCGTGAAATGTCAAGCTCTCCGGTCTATCAAATTCGCTTAACGATAATTTGCTGGAGTTCCAACCGGAACGAACGTCTTCGTAATGTTCGTTCTCTTCGGAGGGAAAAGCCCGCTCGTTTCCGTAAGAATCCGAATCATTTTGAGGACGAGATCCGAATGGTTTCCGTCCCCCTTGACGAGGGGAACGATCGCCGCCTTCACGAGAGCGATACGGTTTACGTTCGCCACTTTCGCGAGATCCGAATGGTTTTCGATCTCCACTTTCTGAAGAACGAAATGGCTTACGATCTCCGCCTTCTGAAGAACGGAACGGTTTTCGGTCGCCGCCTTCCCGAGAGCCGAATGGTTTTCGATCTCCGCCTTCGCGAGAGCGATACGGCTTGCGATCTCCACTTTCTGAAGAACGAAATGGCTTGCGATCGCCACCTTCCCGAGATCCGAATGGTTTTCGATTTCCGTCTTCTCGGTTTCCGCTTCCTTCGCGAGAGCGATAGGGTTTACGGTCACCACCCTCTGAAGAACGGAACGGTTTACGATCGCCGCCTTCCCGAGATCCGAATGGTTTACGATCTCCGCCTTCTCGGTTTCCGCTTCCTTCGCGGGAGCGATAGGGTTTACGGTCACCACCCTCTGAAGAACGGAATGGTTTACGGTCGCCGCCTTCCCGAGATCCGAATGGTTTTCGATTTCCGTCTTCTCGGTTTCCGCTTCCTTCGCGGGAGCGATAGGGTTTGCGATCTCCACTTTCTGAAGAACGAAATGGCTTGCGATCTCCGCCTTCTGAAGAACGGAATGGTTTACGTTCGCCGCCTTCCCGAGATCCGAATGGTTTACGATCTCCGCCTTCTCGGTTTCCGCTTCCTTCGCGGGAGCGAAATGGCTTGCGATCTCCGCCTTCTGAAGAACGGAACGGTTTACGATCTCCGCCTTCTGAAGAACGGAATGGTTTACGGTCGCCGCCTTCTCGGTTTCCGTTACCTTCGCGGGAGCGATAGGGTTTGCGGTCGCCACCTTCTGAAGAGCGGTATGGTTTACGATCTTCTCCATCTCTGGAACGCGGGGGCCTTCTTTCTCCCCTTGGCGAGGAAGAATTTCCGTCCGAAGAGCGAAATGGCTTTCTATCCCGATTCTGGGATCCACCGGCACTAGAACGATACGGTTTACGTTCTCCATCCGAGCTTCCGCTTTCTTTGGCTCGGTAGGGTTTTCTTTCCGCATCAGGTTTACTTTCCCTGGAACGGAAGGGTTTGGATTCACCGTCTTTATCTGGACGGGGTTTACTGCCGGAGCGGAACGGCTTGCTTTTGGAAGGATCTGAGGATCCTGCGCCCCTGCCTGTCTGACGTGAGGAGGGGCCTTTTTTATTCGCGGATTTTTTTGGAAACAATGTTTAGGAGAGTTGTTGGGCTAAGTAATTCTGAACCCCGATGGTTTTGATGATTTCGAGCTGGGCCTCGAGCCAGTCGATATGCTCCTCCTCGGATACGAGGATCTTCTCGAGCAATTCGCGAGTACCGTTGTCTTTATTGCGGGTGGAAATTTCTATGCCCCGGTTCAGACGCTCTACGGCTGAATATTCTACGTCTAGGTCGTTCTTAAGGATGTTTTCCGTGTCTTTACCCACATTGATTTTCAAATATCTTTGTAGATCCGGAACACCGTCCAAATAGAGAATACGCTCGATGACCTGATCGGCGTGGTGCATTTCTTCGATGGATTCCTTTTTCATGTAATCAGCTAGCTTGTCGTAGCCCCAATTCTTATTCATTTTTGCGTGAATGAAATACTGGTTGATCGCGGTGAGTTCGGCGGAGAGTACTTCCGCTAGGATTTCGAGGACTTCTTGGTTTCCTTTCACGTTGTCTCGCCTCCAATTTATCACTATAAACGATCCGGCGCTATTTTGGAAAGCCCTATTCCGAATCAGGACTGAAAGGGACTCGCTTGTTTTTGACTTTGCGCGGGATTCGGGTTCGAATCCTGTGTAGGATATGCCTCAGGCCTATCTTCTGGATGCCCAGCTGAGTAAGTTCGGTAAGACGGACTCCGATTACCAATCGCTTTCCTATGAGACTGCGAATCACTTACTAAAGCGGAACCCGGAATTTCGACCGGAATTTTTAATCTTTTCCGCAATGGCCCCGGAGAAGTACACGGGAGAAATTTTTTTACCGGCAAAAATCAAAGAAGATCTGGGACTTCCGAGTCTTTACGCGATCAGGACCGAGACTGCCTCTTCTAGCGGAGCCTCGGCCATTCATTTAGGTCGGTACTTGATTCTTTCCGGCCGATTCCGTAGAGGGATCATTATCGCCACGGAGGTGATGAGTCGATTGCCTCGGGAAGAAAATAATCTTTTACTCGGCTCCGTTTTATCGGAAACCCAAAGAAAATTCGCGATGTCCATGGCTCAAGGAGGCGCGATGACCACGACTCGCTACCTCCATGAATACGGATATTCCAGGAAGGACCTCTTTTTACTTTCAAAGAAACTGCATGATAACGGCCTTGAAAATCCGATCGCACATATTAAAAAAAAATTAACCGAGGAGGAATATTTTGCGTCTCCGATTTTTTCCAGTCCTCTTTGCCTATACGATATTTCCCCGTTGTCGGACGGATCTTGCGCAATACTATTGGAATCCGATTCGAATCGGATTGGGGCGGACAAATCGAAAATCTCCGTTCTAGGAACCGGGCATGGTCTCGGGCATGTAAACGGAACTCCGGGAGGCTTGAGCTTTCCGTCTTCCGTCGAGGCGTTCGGGCAGGCCTACAAGGAGGCGGGCATAACCCCGTCCGATGTCCGAGTAGCGGAACTTCATGACGCATTCACGCCGTTCGAATTGATCGGAGCCGAGGATGCAGGTTTATTTCCCAGAGGAAAGGCATTGAAGTTTGTGGAGAAAGGAATTAGCGACAAGAGAGGAAAGCTTCCGATCAATCCTTCCGGTGGATTAAAGACGAGAGGCCACCCGGTAGGAGTTTCCGGCCTGGCACAAATCGCCGAATTATTTTCTTTTATGAAAGAATCGGGACATCCGATAGGATTGGCGCTTTCCATAGGCGGATTGGGAATAAATAATTTCGCGACAATCCTGAAGTTGGAGAATTAACTTTTGCGAAAATCGGATAGAAGGATCTGTTTCCCGGTTTTTCGCGAAGAAGCTTACCGTTAAGAAGGAAGAAATGGCGGAGAATATTCTTTTAATACAAACGGCTTTCTTGGGCGATCTGATTCTGACCACTCCTTTGTTTCGGGAAGTAAAGAGGAAGTATCCGGGATCGAAGTTAACGGTAATCGTAAACAAAGGAACGGAATCCGTGTTGGAAGCGAATCCTTGGATCGACGAGATCATTCCCTTGGACAAAAAAGTCATAAAATCTTCTATGTTCGGTTTTTGGAATTTCACTTCGGAAATTAGAAAACGTAAATTTACCCTCTGCATCGCTCCTCATTTTTCCTTTCGATCTTCCCTGATTGCCTGGAGATCGGGAGCTCCTCGCAGAATCGGCTATAAGACCGCAGGCTTTTCCCTCTTATTAACGGAAAGAAAATCGCGTCCTATTAAAGGTCCTCACGAAGTGGATAAACTTCTTTCCCTACTTTATTCCGAGGAGGAACGTAAATCCGTCTCTCGCAGACCGGAACTCTTTTGGAAGGAAGAATCCGTAAAGGGAATTCAAGAAATTCTAAAAAAGAAAAATTTGAAAAAGGGGAAATACCTACTGATAGCTCCGTCTTCCGTTTGGGAAACCAAGCGCATGCCTGCGGAAAAATTTCGCGAAGTGGGGAGATTGCTGAAGGAAAAGACCGGATTCCCGATCGTTCTTACCGGAGGAAAAGGTGATATTCCTCTCTGCGAAGAAGTGGGAAACGGATTCGCGATCAATCTGGCGGGGCAAACGACTCTGCAGGAAATGTCTTATTTAATGAGCGGCGCTGCCTTACTCGTGACGAACGATTCTTCCCCGATTCATTTCGCGTCCGCATTCGATGTGCCTACTGTAGCCGTATTCGGTGCGACCGTTCCCGAGTTCGGATATACTCCTTTGGCTACGAAAACGTTCATTTCGGAAATTCAAGGTTTACCTTGTCGGCCTTGCGGTATCCACGGAGGTAGGGTTTGTCCGGAAGGTCATTTTCGTTGCATGCTCGAACAGGATCCGCATCGAATCGTTCAGGAAACTCTTCGTCTAATAGGAAGGTAAATTATGGATCATAACATTTTCAAAAAGAGAATCCGGACCGTTCAAAATACTTTAAAGGATGGGGACATACTGCTCTTATTCGCAGCTACCTTACGGATTCGAAATCGGGATGTGGAGTATAAATTTCGCCAAGACTCGGACTATTATTATCTTACGGGAATCGAGGAAGAGGACGGCATTCTGGTGTTGCGCCGAGATTATTCCGCGCACTTTGCTCTTCCGAAGGATAAAGAGAGGGAAATCTGGACGGGAATCCGGCTGGGTAAGAAAGAAATCGGCCTAAGACTGGAGCTGGACGAAAGTTACGATTTAGGGGATTGGGATTCTAAAATCGGAGAGATCTTGACCAATCAATATACTCTATATCATTTTTTTGGAAAGGAGAAGGAAAGAGATTCGAGGCTACTCGATTTGGTGAGTTCGCTTAACCAAAGATTACGGGAAGGAAAATTCGGTCCCCAGAGATTGGAGATTCCTAACTTTCTGCATGAGATGAGAATGATTAAATCCGCCGAAGAAATCGATAAATTGAAGGAATCATCGAGGATCACCGCCTTCGGTCACCAAAGATTGATGCGTGAAACTAGGCCCGGAATGTACGAATTCGAGCTGGAAGCGATTTTGGAATCCGAATATCTGAAACACGGGGCCTGGGGAGGCGGATACGGCCATATCGTTGCTGCCGGTAAAAATGCCACGATCTTACATTATACTACGAACCGGGCAAGGATCGGCGAGAACGAGGCCATTCTGGTGGATAGCGGCGCGGAGAAAGATTATTACACTGCGGACGTTACTCGGGTCTTTCCTTCGGGAAAGAAATTCACGGCGGAACAGAAAGCGGTCTATGAGCTTGTGCTGTATGCTCAGAAAGAAGCGATTTCAAACACTATGGAAGGAGTCGAGTTTAACGCAGTTCACGAGTCTACGATTCTGACGCTTACTTCCGGATTGAAAGACATGGGATTTTTGAAAGGGGATGTTTCCGGTCTGATCGAGAAGGGAGAATTTAGAAGATTCTACATGCATAGAACCGGGCACTATCTCGGCATGGACGTGCACGACGTAGGCCGGTATTTTGAAAATGGAACGAGTAAACCCATGCGAACCGGTTTAGTCGTTACCGTAGAACCGGGATTGTACTTCGATCCTTCGGATGAAACTATCCCCGAGGCATTTCGAGGTATCGGTGTCCGAATCGAAGACGACGTTTTGGTAAACGGTAAGAGTCCGGTCGTGCTGACCGAAATGATTCCGAAAGAAATCGACGAAATCGAATCCTTACGAACGTAACCCAGCTCCTAAGAACGATTCGACCGTATAGGCGTTAGATGGGGGTAAAGGATTGAAGAAAAGGTTCGCTCGGTAAATTCTACTGTCCAGGTTCATGACCCTGTTGGAGCTCCTACAGAGGAGAGTTTCCTGGCTTATATGATCCTGTTGGAACGCCTAAAGAATTCATTGCATCAAACATCAAACATCTAACGCCTAATACCTAACAACTCGGAGCCTCATATTTAAAGATTCATAATTGTTAAAATGGGAATAAAATCTTTATTATTATGTCATTTTATTTTACGCGTTATCCGCCTATCTCGCGTTAATGCATAGTTTTAATAATTATATATTACGTTTATTAAAAATTCGATTGAGGTTTTTCCCTATTATTCGCAAATGCCTTAGTTATCGAGGATATGAATAGAATATGGAAGAACGTTTTATGAATTTTTTAATCTCGTCGGGCGGGTTTATTAGGATCAATCTGCGTATCCCAATTGATTTAGAATCTATCTGGAAAGGAGGTATCAAGAAATACGACGGGCCGGCCGGATATCTAACGTATCTACTCTCTTCCTATAAATTGAGGAGGTTTCAAGGCTCATTACCCAGATTGAAATTTCGTAAAATCGGATCCGTTGATCCTAGAAAACGAATCAAGGTTCGATTTAAGGATTATTGGGAAGCGGCGCGGTTTGCGACTCAGTACAACGTGTCATTGAGTAGTTTTATTTCCGCTTTACTCGAAATAGATACGGATGCGATTTCGAAATCGCCGGCAAACGTCTCCGGTTCTTCCTTGGAACTCCAAGCAAAAACCGGAGTAATTATACCGTTTCCCCGGCGGAAAGGCGGATCGGTTGCGAAAGCTGCCTAGTTTTCCTCTAGATAAAGGCGAACGGCTTCCTTCAAGACGGAGAGTCCGATCGGTAGAGCGGATTCATCGAAATCGAATTTGGAACTATGATGGGGATGGATGAATCCTTTGCTTGGGTTCATGGAGCCGACGAAGAAATAGCAACCAGGCACTCGCATTAAAAATGCGGAGAAATCTTCCCCTCCCATGGTTTTGGCGCCCTCTTCGGTTATATTACCCTGACCTACGACGGTATCGGCCGCCCGTCTTACGATAGACGTAACGTACGGGTGATTGATTGTGGGGGCGTTCGTTCGATCGTATCGTATGGCGACTGTCGCGCCGAAAGAGCCGACGATATTTTCCACGATTCGTCGGAACAAATCGGGCGCTTTATCGAACATTTCTTTCGTGAAAGTGCGGACCGTTCCTTTTAGCTCCGCCGTTTCCGGGATTACGTTGAATGCATTGCCGGAGTGAAAAGCGCCTACGGTTACGACGCAGGAATCGAGAGGATCCGTATTTCTAGATACGATACTTTGTAGGGCGGTCACGATATGCGATCCGACAAGAATCGGGTCAACCGTATGCTGGGGCATTGCTCCGTGGCCGCTGATTCCGGTAATGGTCACGGTGAATTCGTCTACGGCGGCCATCATCGGACCGTCGACCACTCCAATCTTGCCTACAGGAATATGATTCCAAACGTGTAGAGCGATAGCCGCGGAAACATCGTATTTTTCAAGGATTCCTTCTTCGATCATTCGATCAGCGCCTTGCCCGCCTTCTTCGGCAGGTTGGAATACCAGTAAAACCCTACCTTTCGGCACGATAGCGGCCAAATCCTCTTTCAGATCGGAAGCGAGTCCCATCAATACGGAAGTATGGGCATCGTGACCGCAAGCGTGCATTACCCCTTTGTGGACGGATGCGTAATCGACCTTATTTTCCTCAAAAATCGGTAGAGCATCCATATCGGCTCGGACGATGAGGGTTTTGCCGGGTTTGCCCGAATCTATTAAGCAGGCAATTCCGGTGGTTGCAATTCCATCTTGGAAGGAATACCCGAGAGAAGTAAGATGCTTAGCTACGTACGCAGACGTACCTTTTTCGTCGTATTTCAGTTCGGGATGTTTATGGAGGAAACGGCGATAAGTTACGAGTTCTTCGGTTCGTAAAGAGGATACGGATTTCATAGAAGCACCTATCCTCCAAGGAACGGGAGACATGGCGAGAAAGTCTTCCTTTTTTTCTTCCGAACAGAGGACATTCAGAGGACGGAAGGCAGAAGACTGAGGACAGAACATTGATAAACGAAATTCCCCCGTTCTACAGGAAGATTCTTGTGTTATATTAGATCGGTCCTCTACCTCAGCTGGCTTCCCAACGTCTAGCAGCTTCTGTCTAGCTTGAGCGAAGCGAGCGCGTCTGTCTTCTGACCTCTGTCTTCTGAAAGCGAACGCATCTGTCCTCAGTCCTCTGTCCTCCGTATCACAGAGTTCTATCGTACTCGCTTAATTCCTTTTTCCAAACCTGAGTGCCGCAATAATGGTCGCCTTCCGGGCAATACGGTTTCACGTCGCCTTGAAGTCTGATCCAGCAGGGGGCTTTAATCCATTTTACGATTTGGGGATGAACTTGCCCGATGTCGGTGAGCTCATTGATGGATGCCTGGAAAATCTCTTCTTGGGCATTATAGCAGGTTCGGGCTCTCCATTTATGATGCAAATTTAAAAGGTCCCCGCTCTCGTAAAAACGGACCGGGAATGCGTTCGGAAATAGGTAGGTCGCATATTCCGGTCTTCCGCCGACCTCCAAAAAGCGATTTAGATTTTTGAAAATACCGTCCATCCTGGTTCGATACGTTTCTTCCAGCTGAGAATACTTTAAGACGACTTTAGGAAGAATATAATCCGGCATTCCCGCATACTGCGACATCAAAACCGGGCGAGAACCCGGAACCATCCTATGTCTTTGGTCTTGGCTGTCCGCAGTATGAGAAATTCTTTTTTTGAAAGTATAATGAACGTTAAACATCGCTCTAGAAAGCGAACTCATCGTCGTTTCGTTCAGAGTGGAAGTTAGATGTCGATTTTTACTCGGATCCAATACCAAACGAATCGCCTCTTCGTCGTTAAGCGCTGTTCTTGCGACTCCGAGAGCCGATCGAACGGAGGAAGCCAGAATTTCCGGACCATTCGATGCGTGCGATACCAAGCGCGAATAACGTGTATCCAGATCTACGTCGAATTCCCTCACGAAATTTTGCGCTTCGGCGGGTCTATATTCCTGAGCGCCGTCTCGGTAGAATTCCGTAAAAAAACGATATTCCGAAGTTTCTTCCAGAGGGATCGGGTCATCCATTTCCTCGACGTAGAGCGGATCCGCTTCCCGCACCTTTTCTATCATCGCTTCCACGACGAATTTTTGTTCCTCAGGAACGTTAAACGAATTCATTAAACGGTAATATCGGTGGAGTGTGAGCCCGTTTACAGAATGATAAAGATAAGTAAACGTCCCGAGAGGCAATAGATATCTAGCTACCTCTAAACATTTTTTCTTTATTGCGGCCTGCCATTTTTCGGGATAGCCGGCCCTGGCTTTGTAAACTAGGAAATATTCGTCCTGAATGAACGGATGTAGAAGTTCGACAAATTCAAAATATGCATCAGACGCGTATTCGATCGCTTCGGTATAGAGTTCTAAATGTTTCCCTTCTAGATTAGGAGGAATATAATAATTTTCCCGTTTTACTTCGACGTATCGCTGGCTGACTTGTTCGGAGTTATAGTACGGATGGGAATGTAGGAAAGACCATACGAATTGACGCGAGACTTTATCTAGAGTGAAAATAAAATGCGGATGTTGACGAGTTGTGAGGTGCCCCGCCTTCTTCGTGGACTTTGCCACCTTATCCCGGATTTCCAAGGATTTTTCGGAGCTTACCATGTCTTCCGGAAGCAGAATCCCTTTGGAGGAATAGCAGGTCCTTGCCGATGCGATCGCCAGGTTAAACGGTTCTTTGGTGGAATCTAAAAGTTGAATAATCGGTTTTTGACTTTGCATAGCATTCGATAGGGAGGATTTCCCGGAAACGCTAGGATGGAAAATCATTCATTTGGGGAAAGGATTTTCCGACATAATCTTCTTCTTATGTCGCTTTAACGTCTGAAAACCGGAGGAATCGGAAACTCGATCTTTAGTGATTCGAACTACTTGCTGTCAATTTTGCAGATTTATTGCTTAATTATTCTTCGTTTTAGAAGATTTCTTTGTCTTTTTGGGTGGCTGTTCTTCCTCATCGGAGTTATCTATTTCGGAATGATTTTCCCAAGAGTGGGGTTCGATCGGAATCGAAACGTGGTTTTTATGATGAGTCTTTTGAAACTCCGCTTCCAATCTTTTTTTATCCAGGGCCTTCCGTTCTTCCCGGTGTTGATAAACGTTTAACAAATATTCCATTACGATCGGAAGCAACACGCGAGAAAGTACGGTAGCGACGATGATTCCGAAAATTACTACGGTCGCTAAAGGCCTTTGGACTTCGGCTCCGGCCATAGTCGACATGGCCATCGGGAGAAAACCGACGGCAGCGATTATTTCCGTAGTCATTACGGGTCTGAGAGAGTTGACCCCGGCGGTGATTACGGCGACTCCAATCCGTAATCCCTTAGCCAATTCTTCGCGTAACGTCGAGGCATAAACGACTCCATTCAATACTGCGATACCGCTCACAGCTATAAAACCGACACCCGCAGGAATACTAAAGGGGAGTCCTCGTACCACCAGGCCGATAATTCCCCCGGAAATCGCCAAAGGCACTACGATAAAGACACCTAACGCATAGTAGACGTTGCCGAAGGCTGCCATGAGCATGAAA
Source organism: Leptospira inadai serovar Lyme str. 10 (assembly GCF_000243675.2). Lineage (NCBI taxonomy): Bacteria > Pseudomonadati > Spirochaetota > Leptospiria > Leptospirales > Leptospiraceae > Leptospira > Leptospira inadai. The sequence goes on from NZ_AHMM02000015.1 coordinate 702,799, forward strand.
AAAATAATTGCGAGCGCTATCGGAACGACGAATAAAAGTCGATTTTTGGCTCGAGTAAAATTTTCAAATTGTCCTCCCCAATCCGTTCTATAGCCGTCCGGTAAAGTCTGCTCGAGTTCCGCCGTAGCTTTTTGGGCTTCGTTTACGAAACCTACTAGATCCCTTCCGCGAACGTTAGCTTCTACCATGATCCGACGTTTCAACGCTTCTCTATAAATGGCTGCAGGTCCTTCTTCGAATTGTATGGTCGCTACTTGTCCGAGCGGGATCGTTATTCCTCCGGAAGTCATGACGGGGATATTTTCCACCTCGCTTAAATCGGATACGTCGAGTTGGAGACGGACGACTAGGTCAAAGCGTTTAAAGCCTTCAAAAACCTTTCCGGCCGTTCGCCCTATTCTCAAGGCTTCCACGGTCGTCAGGATTTCCTCCGCTTCGACCCCATACCTCGCCATTTTTTGCCGATCCGCCTTGATTTCGATTAACGGAAGTCCTAAAACCCGTTGAACTCGGAGATCCGCCGCACCCGGAACTTTTTTAATTTTCTCGGCGAATTTGGCCGCAGTATCTTTTAGCACCTGCAAATCGTCGCCGTAGATTTTAACGACGACGTCCGCTTTGGATCCGGACAACAAGGCATTTACCCTATTTTCGATCGGCTGGGAAAGTGCGATCGTAGTGGACGGAACGGAGTCTAGGATCGCGTCTTTCATTTTATCCATCAACTCTTCGCGAGAAGAAGCGTCGGTCCATTCCTTAACGGGACGAAGTTTTACCATCGCTTCCCCTTCTTCCGTTCCGACAGGTTCGGCGGCGGATTCTCCTCTTCCCATTCTCGAGACTACGCTTACTACTTCCGGAAACTTTCCGATCACTTTCTCCAGTTCCGTGTTCGTTTCCCTGGAGTAGTTCAACGATGTGGAAGGAAGTCGTTTAATATCGATTGCGAATTCACCTTCGTCGATTCTGGGTAAGAATTCCGAGCCGAGGGTCGAACCTAAAAGTAAGGAAAGGGCGAATATTCCCACGCCTGCACGAAGAAATAAACTTTTGTTTTTCATTCCGAAATCCAAAAGTTCGAGATATTTGCCGGTGATTTTATCCCAGTATTTGCTGTGATGAAACACCGGTTCCCGAAAGATAATGCTGGCCGCGGCCGGAAACGTGGTTAGGGTGAATACGAGAGCCACCGCTAAGGAAATCGCGACGGTCATCGCCATCGGTTGAAACATTCTTCCCTCCACACCTTCCAAAGTCATCAGAGGGAGATATACGAGCAGGATGATGGCCACCGAAAACGTGGCGGCTCTCGCTACTCTTACGCAGGCTTCGGTTATAATTTGCTCGGCGGCAAGATCCTGATCTTCCTGAGTGTTTTGTAATTCGTAAAACGCTTTTCGGAAAATGAATCCGTGGAGTATAGATTCGAGCATGACGATGGCACCGTCCACGAGAAGGCCGAAATCCAAGGCTCCCAAGGACATCAAGTTTCCTACAATTCCGAACATTCTCATAAAGATAGTAGCCACTAGCATCGGAATCGGTATGGCTAGGCTGACTAGTAACGCGCCTTTAACGGTTCCCATTGCTAGAATCAATATGAAAATAACTAAGATTCCTGCTTCGGCTAGGTTTGTGAAAATCGTTCCGAGGGTTCTGCCGATAAATTCGGATCGATCATAAAAGGTTATGATTTGCATCCCGGCAGGAAGTCTGGTTTTTAATTGCTCGATTCTTTCCTTGACTCTCTTTACGACCTCCAGAGAGTTTTGCCCCATGAGCATCATTGCCGTCGCTCCGACAACCTCTCCTTTACCGTCCTTTGTAATCAACCCGAAGCGCAGGGCTCGTCCGGTTTCCACCTCCGCGATTTGACCTAGTAAGAGTGGAACTCCATCTCTCTCGGTTTTTACCGCGACATTACGAATCTCCTCCACGGTTTTAAACTGGCTTTCCCCTCTGATAACGATCTGCTCCGCTCCTTTGGATATATACCCGCCTCCGGTATTCTGATTAGCGGATTCCAATTTCTCGCAAAGCTGAGAGAGCGTGATATTATGGACTGCGAGTCTATGAGGATCGATTTTGATTTGGTACTGCTTCGCATTCCCCCCGATGATATTTACGTCGATAATCCCTTCGACGGATTTAATTTCCCGCGCGAGTTCCCAATCCATATAGGTTCTGAGTTCTTCGGGAGTATGACGATCGCTTGTTAAAACGAACTCGTAAATGTCTCCTAGTCCCGTCGCGATCGGAGAGAGTTCGGGAGATCCGTATCCTTTCGGGATAACGCTTTCCACTGCCCGAAGTCGTTCATTAATGAGTTGTCTCGCTAGATAAATATCCGTTCCATCTTTAAAGATTGCGGTAACGCTGCTGACTCCTGTGCGAGAAATGGAACGGATTTCCGTTACGTTCGGGACTCCTGTCAGTTCCATTTCAATCGGATACGTGATGAACTGCTCTACTTCTATGGGCGATAAGCCCGGAGATTGAGTTACCACCGAAACTTGCACGTTGGTGATATCCGGAATAGCGTCTATCGAGAGTTGGTACGCATTAAATAAGCCGATTGCCGTGACAATTCCGGTTAAAACTAGAATTAGAATTCGGTTCTTGATGGAAAATCGTATTAATTTTTCGATCATAATCGGTTCCGGGAAAGAATACGAACAGCTTCAAATTTTGAGAATCACTGTCGATAGGTTTTTCGTAAAAAGAACTCGGGAGCGGATGAACGGTTCATTAGTTTTTGAGTAAGAGAAGAATCTTCATCCCTTTTTCCTCGGATTGTTTTTGGAGAGAAAATCCCGACCGAATCAACATTCGCAATAAATGATCCAGGGGTAGGATCAATTTATAATAAGAACTATGACTGAAATCCCATCGCTGTCCGTCCCACCGATGAAAAAGATCGGTCACCAGCACTTTCTTTTCCTCGAATGAAAGCACGCAGGAAAAAATTCGGTCTTTTTCGGCACGAACGGGGAAACCCGTCTTTTCCCCCGGTTTTCCGTTACTAAGATCCCTATAACCTAGGATAATCCGCGCGCCCGATTTTAAAAAATAAGACCAAAGAGAAATAACCGTTTGCATCTGCTCCAAGGATTCGAGATGAGTCAGAGTGTCTCCCATGCAAAGTAGGAGTTCCGGACTCTCGCCGATATACAGGCTTGGACTCGTAAAGTCGACAAGTTTCGTTTTTACGGAGAATCCTTGATTTCTCTGTTCCAACTGTAAAAGTAGATCCGAACTAAAATCGATCGCAAGTACGCTGAATCCGAGTTTGGAAAGAGGGAAGGATTGAATCCCGTTTCCGGCGCCTAGATCCCACGCTAGTCCGTTGTTTTTGGGGGATATCCCCCAATTGCGAAGGCGTTCCTCTTCTTCCCCTTCTTTTTGTTCGAGATCTCCCAGCATCCAGGAGTATTTTTCCGCTAAAAACGTATCGTAATGTATTTTAGGAGTTTGCATGGGGAACTCTAGATTTAGCGCTTGTTAGCCGACTTGCGATCATTCTTAAAAACGGAAGAGCGGACTTTTTCGATACGAATCACGTTAGACGATAAATCAGCACCTCTTTGTCCCGTCCCTTTACTTTTACGGGCGGTAAACTTTCCGCCTGCATATAATGTTTTATTTGCTCGTACACCGAATCCGTTACGAGAAGTTCGGTTCCATAATCTTTGTTCAGTTGTTCGACCCGGGAGGCGAGATTCACCGTATCTCCGATTATCGTGTATTCTTTGCGTTGGGAAGAGCCGACGTTTCCGGTCATCGCTTCTCCGGAATGCAAACCGATTCCGATTTTTGTTTCCGGAATTCTTTGCGCTTGATTCAACTCGGCTACCTTTTCGATAATTTCCAAGGCGGCTTTAACCGCGTTTTGAACATCTTTGCCCGGGTCGGATAAGGGAGCTCCAAAAACGGCCATGAACCCGTCTCCCAAAAACTTATTAATGATTCCATTATTCTTGTTCACGATATCGATCATATCCTCGAAAAGGGTATTTAAATAAGTAATCACTTCCGTGGGACTTTTTTTCTCGGAAAATTTCGTAAAGTTTCTGATATCCAAAAACATTACGCAGACTTCGCGACTTTCGGAGATCCCCTCCGCTTTTTGGCTCATCAGTCGATCTACGACCGACGGCGAAACATATTGTCCGAACATTCCTACGATCTGATTTCTTTCTTCCAATAGTTTATAAGAATTCCGTAATGTATTTCGTAGTCTGATACCGACCAGGCCAGCTATAATTCCGGATACGATGAAGATTACGGAGCGCATTATGATCGGAATTTTAGAATAGAAGAAAGCGTAATCGAAATCGTTTTCAAACGGTGCAGTCGGATTGTAAGTCCAGCCTATAACGAGAAATTCTATGCCTGCGACGAGCCCGGTAAACAACGATAATCCGAATTCCATTCGGAGGACCGAGAGAAGGATAAACGTGAAAAACAGATTGGAAAGAGGAGAATTCAGGACTATGATCGGCGATTCGGAACCGTTCACTAATATGAGTAGGATCGCCGCCGGAAGAGAAGTTTCAACGAATGCGTTTCCGAAGCGGGGAAAGAGCGGGAGGAGTTTACCGCGCTTTGCCCAGTAATTCAACAGCTTTAATATTACGAACTCGTAAATATTTCCGAAAAAAAGAATCCCGATCACGACCTCGAACGGGAAGGACAGGCCGATACTCTCGTTGAATTTTTCCCGAACGAAAATCGCAAGGAATATCCAGATCGTCATCGTCGTAAGAAAAACCAGTAATAAGATTTTACTTCTGATTCTTTCACTCTGGAGGATTTCCGATTCTAGAGTATCCGAGAAGGTATCGAAAATTTTGGGTGCCATCGATCATATTTCCTTTTAGCTGCGGAACGAATTTGTATTTATATCTTATCCTTTTTAAGGTCAATGAGTTTCCTTTTTTCCCAAAAGAATACGATCAGGACCGGAGCATATTCTAAAATCATAAAAATAGGGTCGTCGGCATACGGAGTTCGTCTATAGGTCGAATAGGACAGAATCCAAACTGCGGAGGCGACCTGGGGCCAAATTTGCTTCGTGAAGACGGTACCGGCTAGCAAAGGAAGAATGTACCATGGATGAATGGTACTGGAAAACAGATAGTAAATTCCGAGTAGGGAAACCCAAGTCTTTGCGACAAATTCCACGTCGGGAATCTGTCTCGATTGCAGAAAGGAATATGCGAGGAGTACAGCCGATCCGAGAGCGGCAAGATGCAGACCGGCGGAATACGGATACCAGGAATAACTTAAGATATATTTCCAAAGATAATATAAGCCTCCATGATATTCGAAGAGCTTAAAATATACTCCGATTCCGTTCTTCCATTGTTTTTCGATCGTTTCCGCAAGATTTATCGAATGCATTCCCCAGGCGTATATAAGTAAAACAGGAATCACTAAGATTACTACGGAAATGATTCGTCCTGAATATTGCCTCCTACCTTTCCAGATTCGGAGGAGAATGAACGGTAACGAAAGTAAGGGAATCACTTTGACAAGTACCGCCGCGATGTACGCTAGCCCGGCTTCGATCCTTCTATTTCGTTTCCAGGCTAATATGGCAAGAAGCAGGAAGAATATCAGTATAGGCTCCGGATGACCGCTGCCAGCGCCTTCCAATACGACCAAAGGGTGAAGCCAGTATTTTAGAAAATTCGTATTTTCCCCCTCCGTTCGAAAGGTAAGAAAAAGGCGGAGCGCTCCTAGCTCGAAGCAAAACAGTATCCCTTTCCAGACAACGATTCCGACCCATATCGATTGGAACTCCTTCATGCTCCAGGCGGAAGCGGAAAAGAATATCTGAAGTATCGGAGGGTATACCGAATAAAATCGGTGTGAATTCATCCGTTCCAGAAGCTCCGTCGCAATCGTCGATTCGGCGGACGAGAAGGACGAAACTTTCAATTCCTGCGGTAGGCTTGCGTAAGGAGATAGAAAATGGATATCTAAAAATCCATCCCATAGAAAACGATATACGTCCTCCGATAGGACAGGGGGAAGAAATACCAAAAATAATCTGAGTAAAATTCCTGCAGCAATCCCGAGGGATTCCCCGATTGCCGCAATTCTCGAATATACAAGAAAAATATAATATGCTAAAATGCTAAGAGCAAAAAATAGGATTAGATGCCAAAAATCGCTTCTGGAATAATAAAGAGTGAAATAGGATAGGGGAAGCGCCCAAGCGGCTAGGAGGAAAGAGAGGAGCCAATGCTGCCTTCCCGGCTTAAAAGATCGCAAATTTGTTAAATTAGTCATTTTGTTCAATATAGCGAATTTTTTCTTGAACGGGAAAAGCCAAAGCTAAAATCTTGAAAAAAGGCAGCTTGCGGGAGGATTCGTACCATGATTCAAATCGGAAATTTTCCGGATACAGTCAACGAGGTAACTGCTAGGACGGTTGCCTGCCTAGTCGTTATTCTTGCCGTGGCAACCATTTGGACTCAGTCCGTTTGGTTGGCGGCGGCTTTAACGTACGGATTTTTGGCTCGCGTTTTATACGGACCGAGATTTTCACTCTTCGCTAGATTGGCGATTCACGTTTTCGTACCTCTTATGGGTTTTGCGGCCAAGAACGTCCCCGGTCCTCCGAAACGCTTTGCCCAATTTGTGGGCGCTTTCTTTAGCGGGACGGCTTTAACATTTTTGCTTTTCGGGCAAATCCAGGCCTTCCAGATTGTACTCGGAATTCTCGTCCTTTTTGCAAGTTTGGAGAGTTTCGTCGGATTCTGTACAGGCTGCTTCGTTTTCGGCTATTTGATGAAGTGGGGAGTGATTCCACAAGAAGTTTGTGAAAAATGCAACAATCTTACGTTTGTTTCGAAAAATTAACCGAAGAGAATACTTTTCGAAGCAAGAAATTTTTCTTTTCGAAACCGAAGGATTCCCTTTAAAAGCAGTCCAACTTTCAGCGGTGTTCTTTTTTTCGTATCCGTTCCTTCGGTTAAGCTCTATTATTAAATACTTTATCTTTCCTGGAAAACCAAGAACAAGGAGCCGAAAATGGCACAAGAGAATACCTACTATAAACCCGAAGACTTAAAGAAATTCGGAAACATAGGAGAGTTTGAACCGGATCTGGCTAAGAAGTTCTTCGATTATTACGGAGCCGTGTTCGCCGACGGAGCGTTAAGCGCTAGGGAAAAATCTCTGATCGCTCTTGCGGTCGCGCATGTCGTTCAATGTCCGTATTGTATCGACGCGTATACTACCGATACGCTTGAAAAAGGGGTTACGGAAGAACAAATTTGGGAAGCGATTCATGTCGGTGCGGCGATTCGGGGCGGAGCGACTTTGGTTCATAGCGTTCAAGCATTAAATAAAGTGAAAGAACTTAGCATCTGATTTTTATTTTTTATGAAATCCTTACTAGCAAGGGGAAGCGATCTTGCTTCCTCGCAGGAACAACTTAAAATTCTTTCGGAAATATCGGAACGACGATCGTTTCCCTTATTTCGGCAAAAACTTTCCGAAAGCGGCTTATTTCCCTTAAAGCCGATCGGAACCGACATCCTACAAATTAACGTCGGAAAACTCTGCAATCAAACTTGTAAGCATTGTCATGTCGACGCGGGACCGGATCGTAAAGAAGTCATGTCCAAAGAGACTATGCAGGAATGCTTGGATGTACTCGTGTCGTCCGATATTTCCGTTTTGGATATCACCGGAGGAGCTCCCGAGATGAATCCGAATTTTCGGTGGTTGGTAGAGGAGGCCGGCAAGCTGGGAAAAAGAACCTTGGTTCGATGCAACCTAACCATTCTGCTTGCGGGGGAGAAGTATAAGGATCTTCCGGAATTTTTTGCAAAGCATTCGGTGGAGGTCGTTTCGAGTCTTCCCTATTTTCAAAAACGAAGGACGGATGCGCAGAGAGGGGAAGGGGTCTTCGACAAATCCATAGCGGCCCTGCGACGATTGAATGCGGTCGGATATGGACGACCGAATTCCGGCTTGGTTTTGAATTTGGTGTACAATCCGGCAGGTGCATTTTTACCGGGAGGTCAATCCACTCTCGAGGGAGACTTTAAGAAAGAATTGAGAACCCAGTTCGGAATCGAATTCAATTCTTTATTTACGATCACCAATATGCCGATCAGTCGGTATTTGGAGTATTTATTGGAAAGCGGGAATCTCGAGGGCTATCTGGAAAAACTGATCACTTCGTATAATCCGGCTGCCGCCTCCGGAGTGATGTGCAGAAATACTTTGAGCGTAGGCTGGGACGGAAGTCTTTACGATTGCGATTTTAATCAAATGTTGGATCTGAAAGTGGAGGGTCCCGTTCAAAAGATTTCCGACTTTAACCAAGAAACTTTAATCGATCGTCGCATTCGACTTGATCAACATTGTTTCGGTTGTACTGCTGGCAGCGGTTCCTCCTGCGGCGGTTCTATAGCAGAAGACAGATGACAGAGGACTGAGGACAGAACATTGGTGAGCGGAATTTCCATATTCTAGAGAAGGATTCTTATGTTATGGGGGATCTTTCCTCTACCCCAGCTGCTTTCCCAACTTCGAGCCGCTTATGTCTTTCAGAGGACGGAAGACAGAAGACTGAGGACAGAACATTGGTGAGCGGAATTTCCATGTTCTACAGAAAGATTCCTGTGTTACAGCGGATCTTCCCTCTACTTCTTTAACTTTTCCGAGATCGGGCAGCTTCTGTCTAGCGCGAGCAAGGCGAGCGCATCTGTCCTCTGTCTTCAGTCCTCTGTACACCCCAAATCTTAACGAGAAATTAACGCTTTCTTCCATCTTTTACACTTTACTCCTCATTGACGAGACGATAAAAAACAGCTACGTTTTTGGCACACGCATTCATCCGTGAATATTCGGATGACGCGTGATTAGGAGGCTTCCTTGTCCTATCCGTTTTTAATTGTAGTCGTATTCGGTTTAGTCGTCTATCTGACATACGCAATCGTTAGGCCAGAAAGGTTTTAGGTAAGTATTATGAATGGAAATGATTCGGTTTTTTACTTTCTTTACTTTGCGGTCCTTTTTTTGGTTTCACCGTGGTTAGGTTTATTCATCGCCAAAGTACTGGATGGAGAATTTCCTAAATTCCTGAAACCGGTCGTAGCTTTCGAGAATCTCATCTATAAAGTGACCGGCGTTGATCCGAACAAATCGGCTTCTCCCAAAGTTTATGCTTTGGAAATATTGGGTCTTAGTCTCCTCGCTCTTGGCGTGGTCACATTAGGATTAAGATTTCAGGAATTCCTTCCCTGGAACCCCGAGGGAAAAGCCGGCTTGAATTGGGATCTCGCTTGGAATACGAGCGTAAGTTTTGTTACGAATACGAACTGGCAGGCTTATTCCGGCGAAGCGAGCCTTTCTTACGGAAGCCAAATGCTTTTATTAGGAGTCCAGAACTTCGTGAGTGCAGCGGTCGGAATCGCCATCCTTGCCGCGATGGCCAGAGGTATCTTAGGAGCTTCTCCGGCCGGTATCGGTAATTTCTTCGTCGATCTGACAAGATCCACGCTGTATATTCTTCTTCCTCTTTCGATTCTGTTCGCGATCGCATTCGTTGCACAAGGTGTTGTGATGGATTTCTCAGCCTACGTAGGATCGACTTCGTTAGAAGGAGTCGATTCCCGAATCCCTCTCGGACCGGCGGCTTCTCAAATCGCGATCAAGCAATTGGGAACGAACGGAGGGGGTTTTTTCGGAGTGAATTCAGCGCATCCGTTCGAGAATCCCACGCCGTTTTCCAATTGGCTGGAATCTTTATTGATCCTTTTAATTCCGGCCTCTCTTCCGTTCGCTTTCGGAAAATGGGCCAAATCTTGGAAAGCCGGCGTCTCTCTTTTTATAGCGATGCTTTTGCTGTTTGCAGGAAGTATGATTCTCTCCTTCTGGTCGGAAATCTTTCATTCATCCCAAGGCTTTTGGCCTAATTGGGAAGGAAAAGAAATCCGTTTCGGGATTGCCCAAAGCGTACTTTGGGAAATGGCGACGACTGCGGCCTCCAACGGTTCGGTTAACTCGATGCATGATAGCTTCTCTCCGTTAAGCGGAGGCGCCGCCGTTTGGAACATTCTATTAGGAGAAATCGTCTTCGGAGGCGTCGGAGTCGGGCTTGCCGGGATGTTATTCTACGTGATTCTGACCGTCTTCCTTGCCGGACTAATGGTAGGTAGAACTCCGGAATATTTCGGAAAGAAAATAGAATCGCGAGAGGTAAAATATGCCCTCTTCGGAGCCTTGGCACCGGGAGTCTGCATCTTGTTATTTACGGCACTCGCTTCCTCGTACGAGTTCGGGCTTTCTTCCAGAGCAAACCAAGGACCGCATGGCTTAACGGAAATATTATATGCTTTCGCTTCAGCCTCGGGTAATAACGGCTCCGCATTCGCGGGATTGAATGCGAATACGCAATTCTATAATTTCGCGCTATCCTTTTGCATGCTTCTCGGAAGATTCGCCGTGATTTGGCCCGCAATCGGACTAGCGGGTGCCTTAATGAGCAAGAAAAAAGCGCCGGCAGGAGAAGGTACCTTCTCGACCGACGGTGCGTTATTCGTGCTTTTACTCGTATCCGTAATCGGTTTAGTGGGAGCCTTAACGTTCCTACCGGTGTTAGTTCTCGGTCCTGGAGTGGAATTTCTGCTGCAAGGAACGGGGAGGACTTTTTAATCTATGACTACTAAAAAGAATACTTCTTTTTTCGGTGATTCGGCCCTGCTTTTCAGGGCTATCGGTGATTCGTTTATCAAATTGGATCCAAGAACCCAATGGAAAAATCCGGTTATGTTCATGGTTTATCTTGGAGCGATCCTGACCACGAGCGAACTTTTCATTTCCTCCATTGAAAGAGGTTTTGCGATTCAAATTTCCGTTTGGCTTTGGGCCACCGTTCTATTCGCAAACTTTGCGGAAGCGTTGGCCGAAGGTAGAGGGAAAGCGAGAGCCGAATCTTTACGTAAAACTAGACGGGAAACGCAGGCTAGACGGCTTGTTGGAAACGTCGAGTCTCGTGTCCCCGCCTCGACCCTTAGGACCGGCGATCGAGTTATCTGCGAGGCCGGTGAAACCATTCCGGGTGACGGAGAAGTCGTGGAAGGAATCGCATCGGTCGACGAGTCCGCGATCACCGGAGAATCCGCCCCAGTAATACGGGAATCCGGAGGAGATCGATCCGCAGTTACCGCAGGAACAAAGGTACTTAGCGACAGGATCATCATCGAAATTACGACTGATCCTGGAAAGACGTTCATCGATAAGATGATAGCACTTGTGGAGGGTGCCGCTCGTCAAAAGACTCCGAACGAAATCGCGCTTTCGATTCTGCTCGCCGCTCTCTCTCTCGTATTCCTGTTAGCCGTGGCGACCATCGTTCCTATCGTTCAATACAGCGTAAGGGAAGGAGGCGGAGAGGCAGGGTTGTCCAACTCCTTACCTGCGTTAGTCGGCTTTCTCGTCTGCTTAATTCCGACTACGATCGGCGGACTTTTATCCGCGATCGGAATCAGCGGAATGGATCGCCTGATTCGAAGAAACGTTATCGCGAAATCGGGCAGAGCTATAGAAGCAGCCGGTGATATCGACGTCCTTCTTTTGGATAAGACCGGAACGATAACCTTCGGAAACAGAATGGCGACTCGATTTCTGCCGGCTCCCGGCGTAGGCGAGGAACGTTTAGCCAATGCGGCGCAGCTGGCTTCTCTCTCGGACGAAACGCCAGAAGGAAGATCTATCGTCGTCTTAGCCAAGGAGAGGTTCGCAATTCGAGGAAGAAACCTCGCCGAACTGGGAGGGGATTTTGTTCCTTTTACCGCCAAAACGAAGATGAGCGGTGTCGACTTTAAGAATACCACGGATGGAAAGGGGCGTCCCAATATCAGAAAAGGATCCGCCGATGCGATTCGTAATTATGTGATCGGTCTCGGAGGTGAATTCCCCGATGAAATCGTCCGCATCGTGGAGGATATCGCTAAAGAGGGTGCGACTCCTTTGGTCGTGTCGGAAGGACGCGAAATTCTAGGTGTAGTTCATTTAAAGGACGTTGTTAAAGGTGGAATCCGAGAACGCTTCGCCCGACTGAGAACCATGGGAATCAGAACGGTCATGATCACGGGCGACAATCCTTTAACCGCCGCCGCAATCGCCGCGGAGGCGGGAGTGGACGATTTTATCGCGGAAGCGACTCCCGAAAGTAAATTGAAACGAATTCGCGAGGAGCAGGCTTCCGGAAAACTGGTCGCCATGATCGGAGACGGAACGAACGACGCTCCGGCGCTGGCTCAGGCGGACGTCGGCGTTGCGATGAACACTGGAACTCAAACCGCGAGAGAAGCCGGAAACATGATCGACCTGGACAGTAATCCGACGAAACTGATCGAGATCGTCGAAATCGGAAAGCAACTCCTGATGACCCGAGGATCTCTCACCACTTTCAGCGTTGCAAACGACGTATCCAAATACTTCGTAATCCTGCCCGCTATTTTTGCGAGTCTATATCCGGTTGCGGGAAAAGGAGGACTTGGCGTTTTGAACTTCTTAGGTTTGGGAAGTCCGATGTCCGCCGTTTTGAGCGCGGTGATCTTCAACGCACTCATACTCGTGTTTTTGGTTCCGCTCGCTTTGCGAGGAGTGGAATATCGCCCGTTAGGTGCCGATACGGTTCTTGCTCGAAACGTTTTCATTTACGGTTTCGGCGGAATTATTCTTCCTTTCTTTGGAATTAAACTCATCGACGTAGTGTTGAATTATGTTCAAGGTTGGTTTGTATGAGAAGAATCTTCTCTCAGTTTATATTTTGGACGATCCTTTGCGGATTGATTTATCCTTTCTTAATTTACGGAATCGGAAAGCTTTCTTTCTCGAAAGAAAGTCAAGGATCGCTGATCATGAGAAAAGGAAAAATAGTCGGCTCGGAATTACTTTCTCAAAAATTCGAATCCCCGAAATTTTTCCAGGCGAGACCCTCTGCAGGAGGCTATAACCCTGAATCCGGATCCGCCAGTAACCTAGGTTTTACGAGCGAAACGCTTCGTAAACAAGTGGAAGAACGGAAAAACTATTGGCTGTCGAGGGGAGGCGACGCCAAAGTTCCTTCCGAGTTGGTTTTTGCTTCGGGTAGCGGCTTAGATCCGCATTTAAGTCCGGCAGCGGTCGAATACCAACTCCCTCTTGTCGTAAAAGCGAGAGGATTCAACGAAGAGCAAACCCAGCATGTGAAGCTGTTGATTAAAAACTCGACGGAATATCCGCAATGGGGAATTTTCGGTGAAGAAAAAATCAACGTCTTGAAACTGAATTTGTCTTTGGAGAATTATGTCGAAGGTTCCGCATTATCGAAAACGGAATCTTCGGTGAATTGATCTTACTGAATGGCATATCCTGAGGAAAAAAGACCGGATCCGGACGAGCTTCTCTCCAGAATAGAGGGTAAAACTTCCTCTAGAGGGAAGCTTAAGATTTTTTTCGGAATGGCTGCGGGCGTCGGTAAAACTTTCGAGATGCTTCGCGACGCCCAAAAGGCTAAGTCGGAAGGCCGAGACATAGTCGTCGGGTATCTGGAAACTCATAAGCGAGCGGAAACGGAAGCCCAGGCAGCCGATCTGGAAATTATTCCGAGGAAAAAATCCAAGTATAAAAACGTCGAATTGGAAGAAATGGATCTAGATGCGGTCTTGGAGCGAAAGCCGGATTTAGTGTTAGTCGATGAATTAGCTCATACGAATGTTCCGGGTTCTCGGCATCCGAAGCGATACCAGGACGTCCTGGAAATTCTGGATAATGGGATCGACGTGTATTCCACTTTGAACGTCCAGCATTTGGAAAGCAGGGCCAATATCGTCGAGGAACTTTCCGGGGCACCCGTAGCGGAACGGGTTCCCGATTCGATTCTGGAGGTCGCGGACGAGGTGGAACTTGTGGATCTTGTTCCGGAAGACCTAGTTAAGCGATTGAAAGAAGGAAAAATTTATCCGCCCGAAAAAGTTCCAGGCGCCTTACTTTCTTTTTTTAGAATTCCTAATTTGACCGCATTGCGCGAGCTCTCTTTGAGTTACACCTCCAAGCTTGTCGATAGAGAATTGGCTCGTCTCGAGCCGACCCGGGATTCCAAGTTATCGGAGAAAATTCTGGTCGCAATCAGTTCGTCGCCGGCTTCGGGGGAATTAATCCGGCACGCAAAAAGAATGGCCTTCCTTTTGAAATGTAGTTGGGTTACGATTTACATCGAAGACGGAAGAAGTTTATCGGCGGAAAACAGAAAGCAACTCCATTCGCATTTGCAACTGGCTCGCGAACTTGGTGCGGAAATTTTAAGCCTTCCTGAGAAGGATTTGGTTCAGGGGATTTTAAGAGCCGTGGATCGAACAAAGGCCACGCACGTAGTAATCGGGAGAACAACCAGAAATCGATTTTGGCAATTTTTAGAAGGCGGGACCTTACTGGAACGGCTGACTTCCGAATCGGCGAATTTTCAATTGGTGGTTGTTCCGAGTGGAGAAGGGAAATATGAAAATTTCAGACCTCTTTGGTGGGTAGGGAAATCGGGTCCCATACAATATTTCCTATCATTCCTTTCCCTTTTAGCGGTCACTTCCGTCAATCTTTTGACGCTGAACATAATCGGTTACTGGTCTATAGGTTTAGTTTATCTTTTTTTTGTAATGCTGATCTCCTTGTTTGCCGGTAGAGGTCCGGTGCTGATTACCGCGGCTCTCTCTGCCTTACTATGGAATTTTCTGTTTATTCCTCCTCGATTCACTTTCTTTATAGGAAAGCTCGAGGACTGGATGATGTTTGTGATGTATTTCGTGCTCGCCATGGTTTTAGGCGTGTTTACGACTCGTTTGAGATCCAGGGAGGACGCCTTAAAGCACGGAGAAGAGGCGATTTCGTCTCTCTATGAATTGTCCCTCGCTCTTTCCCGCACGCACACGGCGGACGGAATTGTGAGCGCGTCCATAGAACTACTATCTAAGACGTTCGGTTGTCCAATCTTTATCGTAATTACCGATAAGGACGGACGCTTGGAAAGGTCCGCTCATCCGAAGAGTACATTCGTTCCCGAAGCAAGGGAATTCGCGTTAGCGTCCTGGTCTTACCAAAATAGGAAACCTTCGGGTAATTCCACCGACACAGTTCCGCTTTCTCGAGGATTATATCTCCCGTTGTTATCGCCGGGCGGATGTTTCGGAGTGCTCGGATTGGATCGGGAAGGGAGAGAACCCTTAGAACCCGGAGTGGACGCGTTATTGCACTCCATGCTGAACCAAATCGCCTTAGCCGTGGAAAGGATTCAGTTGCTCGGCCTGCGCGAAAACGCGAGAATGGTGGAAGAATCCGAAAGGCTGCATTCGGCGTTATTCAATTCGGTTAGCCATGAATTTCGAACTCCTTTAACCATTATTCGCGCCTCTTTAGATCTTTTGGATGGTACGGTGGATCGGTCGGCAGAAAAGGAAATTTCTCTGTTAGCCGAGGTGCGTAGCGCGTATCGAAAATTGGAAAGACTGGTAAACAATCTTTTAGATATGACCCGCTTGGAGTCGGGTAGGCTGAAACTGGATCTGCAATGGGAGGATCCCGCCGATCTGGTATTGGGCGCCGTCGCGGAAGAGGAATCCGAAAGAGGATCGCATCGTTTAACGTCGGAAGTGGACCAAAACATGCCTCTGGTTCGATTAGACAATCGCATCATGCAGCAAGTGTTAATTCATCTCATTCAGAACGCTTTTCTGCATACGCCGGAGGGAACTCCCGTAACCGTACGTGCGAGCGTTCCGCGAGACCATCTTCTCTTAGTCGTAGAGGATAAAGGACCCGGCATTCCGAAGGGTGAGGAAGAGCGGATTTTCGATAAATTCACGAAAGTTTCCTCGTACGCTCACGGAACGGGACTCGGCCTTTCCATTTGTAAAGGTTTGGTCGAGGCGCAAGGCGGTCGTATCTGGGCGGAGAATCGGCCGGAAGGCGGGGCTCGATTCCTGATTCGGATCCCGGTTATGACCTTCCCGCCTTTGGAGGAAGACATTGGGTAGTCCGGTCATTTTAGTCATTGATGACGAAGTTCAGATTCGCAGATTATTAAGGATGGCCTGCGAACCCGAAGGTTATAAATTAGAGGAGGCCGTTTCGGTAGATGATGCATTATCAAAATTTTATATGGTCCGACCCGATATAGTCGTTTTAGATTTAGGTTTGCCTGCGAGAGGAGGTGAGGAATTTCTCGTTCAAATTCGGGAATCCGGCGCCAAGGTTCCGGTTCTAGTGCTGAGCGTTAAAGATTCGGAAAAAGATAAGATTCATCTGTTAGATATAGGCGCCGATGATTATCTGACCAAGCCTTTCGGGATAGGCGAATTTCTAGCCAGGATTCGAGTACTTCTTCGTCATTCTTCTCCCGAAAAGACGGATGTTAAGGTAAAAATAGGAAGTCTGGAATTGGACTTTGGAACGAGACGAGTAACGAAATCGGGAAAGGATGTTCGCTTGACTCCGACGGAGTATTCTTTCCTAAAATTGCTCGCCACCTATCCGGGTAAAATCGTCACTCAGACGCAAATTCTAAAGGAACTCTGGGGCCCGAACCAGATCTCGGAAGCGGGTTATTTGCGCGTTTACGTGAATCAGATTCGGAAAAAAATCGAAGCAGATCCGAGTAAGCCGGAGATATTGATAACCGAACCCGGTGTAGGGTATTATTTAAAAGCGGAAAATCAGCCCGGAAATTTCTAGAGAAATTCGATCTCTTTGGAAAAGCGAATCAGGAATAAACCCGAGCCATCGGAGAGTTCCCAATTTCGAAGTTCCGGTTCCTCCTCCCATGTCTCCAAATTGCAAAGAATTAAATCGGCCTCTCCCAATACGACAGGATCCGCTTCTCTCAAAATCGGAATTTTTTCCTTCTTAATCAGATTTCTGTCCTTTTGGGTCAATCGTTGAACCGCTCCTCTGGGATCCCAAACGGAAACTTTGGATCCTAGATTCTTTGCCAGTCTACATGCCAAAGTCAACAGCATCGAATCGGTTTCCGAGTACATCGCGACGGTTAATCGATCGAGATTGCCTAGCTTTTCCGCCACTAAAATTCCCGCATTACCGTTCGATTCGGAAAGTAAGGTGCGAATTTTTCCCCCCAAGACGTCGTCACTGAATAACGATCTCGCTCCGCCTGTCAGAAATATATTATAATTTCCTGATTGAATTGTCTTCAGAATGTCTTTCGTGACGTTATCGGAGGGCTTGTATAACGTTTTGAGTTTTAGGCCCAATTCTTTCGAAAGTTTATGCAGAGGCTCGAAGCTGGTTTTTTCGTATCTTTGCGCTACCTTTCGGGAAATGGAGGAGTCCGGACTCATGTGTAAGGCCGTGACTTCCTTGGCTTTGTTACCGTTCGGAAATAATCCGTCGGCTAACCGAAGCAGGTCGATTCCTCTCGAATGGAGCGCGAACGCGACTAGAATCCCTCCTCGTTTCGTATCCTTTCGAGGCGATGCGAATATCTTTTCGATCAGGCTTAAGGAAGGGCCGGTCATAAAGGTGGTCACGAGAGCCATGAGCACCATCATAGAGAACACTTGGGAAGAGAGGATGCCGAGATCGTATCCGATGTTCAGAACTATGAGCTCCATTAATCCTCGAGTGTTCATCAACGCACCCAAGGATAGCGAGTCCTTCCAAGTCTTACCCGATAATCTCGCGGCAATCGCGCTGCCCGCAAATTTTCCCAGGATTGCGACGGCCAATACCCATACGAAGTCCCACCATAGGTTTCCTTCGTTTAATAATCCGATCCGAGTACGTATGCCCGTTAATGCGAAAAATAGCGGAAGAAAGATCGCAGTGCTAACGTCCTCGACTTTTTCGGCTAGGAGAGTTCTCAGTTTCGGTCGATCCGGCATAACGACTCCCGCGAGAAACGCGCCGAATAACGCATGAATGCCGATCGACTCGGTGATCCATGCGGATCCGATCGGAAACAGTAGAAAAAAAGCGACCGCGGTCTTGGTAAAAGCCTCTCGGTTCGTAAATATTTGGCCCGCTCTCCGCATCCAAGGCAAAACCAACTTCCACATAAAAAGAATGTAAATCAGCGCCAGAAGAATCGTCATTAAACCGGGTAAGAGTCCGCCCGCTTGAACGAGAGCGATTACGCAGGCGAGCAGGCACCAGGCCGTTAGATCGTCGGAAGCGGCGCAGGTTAAAGCCAGTCCTCCTAATTTCGTTTTAGTAAGCCCTTTTTCCTGTACGATTCTTGCCAAGACGGGAAAGGCGGTGATGCTCATCCCGATTCC
Organism: Leptospira inadai serovar Lyme str. 10; assembly: GCF_000243675.2. NCBI lineage: Bacteria > Pseudomonadati > Spirochaetota > Leptospiria > Leptospirales > Leptospiraceae > Leptospira > Leptospira inadai. The sequence continues at coordinate 721,095 of NZ_AHMM02000015.1, forward strand.
CATAAAAAGCGAAAAGGAGAGGAAGCTAATTCCTTCCGGCGCTAATCTTCCGTAAAAGGAAAGCGCTAAGATTCCGCCTAATAAGAAGGGTAGTAATATACTGGCATGTGAAATTAAGATCGCCGAGTCGGCCTGGTTCCTCAGAATCTTCAAATCCAATTCCATGCCTACGATGAACATAAAGAAAACCAAACCGATTTGGCTTAGTAATTGCAAAATACCTAATGAAGCTTTCGGGAATACGAACGAGTAAGTTTCCGGAAATAGGGTTCCGAATAGGGAAGGGCCCAATAAAATACCGGCCAGAATTTCCCCGATAACCGAAGGTTGTCCGATCGAGACCGCAAGTTTTCCGAATATCCTTGTGGCGATCAAAACGACACCGATTTGAAACAGAAGAATCGCGAGCGGTTCTTTCAATCCTTTGGCCAACTTTTCGAAGGTGTTCGAGATTGCGATCGTCGATCGGTCGAGCCATAGAGCCGATTCGTGGGTTGAATTCCGGGAAACGATCGGAGTGGAAATTTCCGCTTCTATCTTTTCACCGAAATTTAATATAATTAGAAAAACTAAGAAGAAGAGAGTTATAAGAAGAATATAGTAAAATACGTTACGTTTCATTAAGAATCGGCGATCCGTCCCGCCTAGAACGATTTTCTTCAGGCGAAACAGATCGGTTCCATGTTCAAGCCGAGGGTTTTCGAAGAAAAGTATAATCTTCCCGAGTAGCTAGGATTTTGAAAAAGAAAGCGATACCTTAGGATGAAGTTCTATTGAAAAAGAAATTTTTCCCAAATGCCGTTCGCTCGTAAAAATTCGGTTCCGTACCGAGCCGCTTCCAGAGGCGGTAATGTTTCGGATTCGCTCTCGATTCTGGAAAGAAATAGAAACGATTTATCCGGGAACTTCCAATAGAACCAAAATAGGGAAATACTTCGTCCGGCGCTATACGCGGATCCGGAATCCGAATAAAATTTCTCCGCGTTTCCCCAATTTCCCGCCAACCGATGGATTCCGGTGGAATTGCTGACTTCTCCCGGTGTTCTTTCCAATCCGGAAAGGATCATGGATGAGTTCTTTTCCCGGACGGATAATTTTCGAGTAACGAGTTTCTTTAGAAAAAAGAATAACTCCTCTCCGTTTAAGGCATAGTCTCCGTCCATCCAGAAAGCTCGGCCACTTTCGAGAGTCGAGGGCTTAGGTAGATCCGTGCCCGCCAACCAGTTTTGTATTTTGAATCCGGCGGTTTCGGTTAACAATTTTTGAAAATACCAAACCGTGGAAGAAGCTAGAGCCGTTCTTAAATTTTGGTCCTTTTGCCAGCGAATGTACGGATATTTCGTTTTGTCCCATTTATAAAGCGCGTCGGGTTCCTTGAGCGTACCGATTTCCAACGCTGCCAGTGCGATCATCGGATGGAAGAGATGTAGAGGAGGGAGGTCTCTTTTGCAATCCTTAGGATTGACGAGAAGCGTTTCATCAGTTTCCAGTTCCGAAAAAATTAGACAGATTTTTCTTCCGGGGACTTCCGCCAATTTCTCTACGGGAGGAGATATTTCCTTTCTAGTTCCGCAAGAGAGAAATAGGAAGAACTCCGTAAGGATGAAAAAAACGAGTCCTCTCATTCCAGCCACGCTAGGTACGTTAGGTACACTGTTAAAAGAAGAGTCGGAAAATAAAGGAGTAGAAAGTTCTTACCGATTTTTCTCCAGTTCGTAGAAGTCTTTTCCTTTACGAATCCGGAAAGTGAATCCCTATCCATTTCGAATAAATCGTTAGAGTCGTTCCAGCCGTAGACGTTACGAGCGAGTCTTCCGAGGATTTCATCCTTATGATTCAGGATCGTTTGCCACGCATGATCGCTTTCCTCCTTTTCAGGGGAAAGCAGTCTAAGAAAAACTTTAGGCACCAAGAAAACCTGGCCGATCATTAAGCTTGCAAATCGAGTGAATAAACCGAAGAAAAACAGGCTAGAGAATAACGGATTTTCCCGTTTTAACCCGAAGACGATCCAAAAACAAACTAGGTAGGATCCGTAGCCGATATAATATCCGGCTTGTTCCCATCGACGATTCGTTTTTTTCTCGGAAAGAAATTCCTCGTAATAGGCTTTTACTTCGGTGGCTGGAATCATGTTACGTTCTCTGAAAAATTTTTCCGAGTTTCCGTGTAGGAAACGTTTACGTATCTTATTTGCAGAATTTTTCCTCCAGCCGACGTAGACAAGCAGTAAAGAGGACTTCCTACCTTTCGATTTTATGTCCCGGAATCTTTCCAGGAAAAGGTCCGAGGAAAACCTTCTTACGTTCCGAATAGAGAAAGTAAAAGAAGGCGGATCGGAATGAGCATAGCGGTACGAAAGAAAGAACGGAAAATTCTGAGCGGAGAGTTTTGGACGGCTAAACAAAGGCAAGCTCATCCGATTCATTACGTAGTCAGCTATCGCGCCTCTTTTAAACCGGAATTGCCGTCTTTCTTTATCGGAAAATATTTAGGTTCAAAAAAAGGAGTCGTATTCGATCCTTTTGGTGGGCGGGGAACGACCGCTCTTCAGGCGAATTTAGAAGGTCACGCAGCGATACATAACGATATCAGCCCGATGTCCTTGGTTCTGGCAAAATCCAGGCAGACGATTCCTTCGGTCTCCGACTTGGAGAGAAGACTTTCCCGTTTGGATTTGAGCGCAAAAGTTCCCGAAGAGGAAGGCGACTCCGATTTATTACATTTCTATCATAAAGACACCTTACGGGAATTGAAAAATCTTCGTAAAATTCTTCTGGCCGACGATTCCCCGGAAATTAAGTATCTCGGATTGACCGCTCTATCGCGATTACACGGACATAGCGCCGGATTCTTTTCGGTTTATAGCTTCCCTCAAATTTCGATTCCGCCTCTCGCACAAAAGAGAAACAACGAAAAGAAAGGAGTTCGGCCGGAGTATCGGGAAGTGAAACCTAGAATTCTGCAAAAATTAAAGAGAGACTTAAAGGAGAATCTTCCTCCTTTTTTCCACGAATTTTCCTCCAGAAATCTTTATACGAATCATTCCTCACTCGATCTTTCCAGTCTTCCCGACTCGTGTACCGATTTAGTCGTGACCTCTCCTCCCTTTCTGGACAAGGTGAACTATGAAGAGGATAATTGGCTCCGGTATTGGTTCCTTGATATCATTTTGGAAAAGGAGCAGAAACCGAGCATTTTCGGAACTCTTGCAGGTTGGTGTGAATTCATTCAAGGAACTCTTCTGGAATTATCTAGAGTCATAAAGTCCGGTGGAGTTTTAGTATTGGAAGTGGGCGAAGTTCGAAAGGGTAAGACTGTCTTCAATTTAGACGAATACGTTATCCGTTGCTCCGAAGGTACCGGCTTAGTTTGGGAAAACACGTACATTAATGATCAGAAGTTTACGAAACTTGCCAACTGCTGGAATGTGTCCAATAACGAAAAGGGAACCAACTCGAATCGCTGTGTAGTTTTTCGGAATTTTAAATAAAGTCAGATTCAGAGGACGTTCAGAGGACGGAAGACAGAAGACTGAGGACAGAACATTGGTAAGCGGAGATTCCATGTTCTATAGAAAGATTCCTGTGTTATAGTGGATTTTTCCTCTACTCCAGTTGCTTTTCCAACCTCGAGCAGCATCTGTCTAGCGTGAGCAAAGCGAACGCATCTGTCCTCAGTCCTCAGTCTTCTGGGAGACAGAACATTGGTAAGCGGAGATTCCATGTTCTATAGAAAGATTCCTGTGTTATAGTGGATTTTTCCTCTACTCCAGTTGCTTTTCCAACCTCGAGCAGCTTCTGTCTAGCGTGAGCAAAGCGAACGCGTCAGTCCTCAGTCGTCTGTCCTCTGAAAGCGAGCGCACCTGTCCTCAGTCCTCTGTCTTCTGAACAAAAAAAGGAGGAATTCCTAGGGAAATTCCGAATTTAGCCGATAAAAAACCAGAGGTACACACCTATGATGCGATCCCTTTGGACCGCGGCGACCGGAATGATCGCCCAGCAATTCCATATTGATACTATTTCCAATAACCTCGCTAACGTAAATACGACAGGCTTTAAAAAGAACCGTGCGGACTTCGAAGACTTAGTTTATCAGCATATGGTTCTTGCGGGAACTCCTGCGACTTCGGTTAGCGAAATTCCGACCGGTGTGAACGTAGGACACGGAGTTCGAGCCGCAGCCTCTCAGAAACTATTCGAAATAGGTTCGTTTCAGGCCACCGGAAATAAGTTGGATTTAGCGATCACGAGCGAGATGGGCTTCTTTAAAATACAAATGCCGGATGGAAGCTTTGCGTTCACAAGAGACGGTTCTTACAAGATCGATTCGAACCAGCAGGTGGTGACCTCCAACGGGTATCTTTTGGAGCCTCCGATCATACTTCCCGAAGGTGCCATCTTAAACACTTTGATGATCTCGGAGCAGGGAGAAGTCACCGTCAAAATAGGCGCGGATGTTCGTCCGACGGTAATCGGTCAGATCGAATTATATCGATTCGTAAACCCGGCCGGTCTTCAAGCAATCGGTAAAAACTTATTCCAAGAAACGGTCGCCTCCGGTCCCGAAATTCCGGGAACACCGGGGATGGAGGGTTTCGGTAACGTCCTTCAAGGATTTTTGGAAATGTCGAACGTCAAGATCGTGGAAGAAATGGTGAATATGATCGTTGCTCAAAGGGCTTACGAATCCAATTCGAAGGCGATCCAAACTTCGGATAACATGTTATCGACGGCGATAGGTCTGAAGCGTTAAATAATATGAGTTTTCGTTTCCTTGGCATACCACTCTTCGTGTTCGGAATCGTATGGATCGGCGCCGGAGGAGTATTTGCCATGGATACGGTTTATCTGCGCGGAAAATTGCTAACGGATAAAAAGGAAGTCCTGCTTTCGGAGATCGCAAAAATGCCCGATCGGATGCAGGACAAAATAGTATTACGAAATCTTGAATCTCCTATTCTAATCGGACCGGAGGATATTCGAAATCTTTTTCCGAATGTTTCGGTTTCGGGAAAAGAAACGCTGATTTTACCGCTGAATTCCGAACTGGACCCCAAGGATTTGGAGGACAGCGTCTCTAAGGAGATCGCCAAATTTTCTCAGGAAAAGGGCGCCGAATATCGCATAACGTATTTGGACGGAGAACGATCGGTTCCCGCTTCCGGAGTCGATCTTCGGTGGGCAGGGTTACCGCAGGTGATTCATGCCGGACAAGTCGTCGCCTCCCTGGATTTTTACTTTCAGCAAAGAAAAGTCCATACTCAGAGAATCAAATTCAAAATCGAGAAGAAGGCCTCCGTATTCTTCGCAAAGAAAACCATATTGAAAGGCCAAAAATTGGATGCGGATTCCTTGGAAGAGCGAAGCGTTTTTCTTGAAGAAGCGTTTACTGACGGGATAGGATTGGAAAGCGTAGGATCTACTGCTCTAAAAGATCTACAGGCGGGGGAACTTCTGCGTCGGAAGCATATTCGCTTTTTGTACGATGTCCAGCGAGGCGGAGATATACAGTTGGTTTATATTCGAGGCAATTTGGTAGTGAAAGCGAAGACGAAAGCGCTGACCTCGGGGAACCTCGGAGAATTGGTGGAAGTTTCCTCTCATGCTAAGGAAGGAAAATTAACGGCTCGCGTAGTGGAAAAGAATACGGTATTATTAGAAAATTAAGATGTTTCGAATTGGAATTAAAAGACTAGCCGTCCTCTTATTTTCTTTAGGGACCTTCCTGGCCGTTGCCGCGCAGGAGCTATCTCAATGGCAGGACAAGAATCCGTATTCAAGATCGCAAAATATTAAGGTCGGAACCGCGGTATTCGTTCGACTGAAAGACGGTTTTAACGCCGAATTTGAAATGGAATCTACGGCGGACGAAAATATCACGATCAAAGCCGTGCCGGATAAAAAAATCATTCCGGATAACCCTTCGTATAACAACGATAGGAGCATAGTTCGAAAGAATAAAGGAAAGATAAAGTCTTTAGGAAAATTGAAAGGCAACTTAACAGCGACGGTGACTGCGATAGACCCTGCGACAGGGTTACTCACTCTGCAAGGCCAAAGATCCTCGACCTATAACGGGGAGCCTTCCGGCGTCGTTTTGACCGGGCGTCTCTCGCCGGAATTTCTAACCAAAGATAATTCGGTCGATGCGGATCGGATCGCGGATTTGCAGATCCAGTTCACGGGGCGTATCCAACCCAAGGATTTGCAGCCTCCGATAGCTCTTAAAACGATTACGAATCCGGACGGTTCGGTTACGGTTAAAGCCGAATTATCCGACGAAGAAAAACAGCGTTTCATTGTGGACCAGCTCAATCGTCTTTTGGGAGAATCCAGGTGAGTAGAATTCTTTTCTTTTTTCTCTTAATAACGGCCTCGGTTCAAGCTGCGGAAGTCCGACTCAAGGACTTCGCTAAGATCGAAGGAATTCGGGACAATCAAATCACGGGTTACGGAATTGTGATAGGTTTACCGGGAACCGGAGATAGCAAGACTCCCATGACAAGCGAAAGTATGAAAAACTACTTAAAAAATCTGGGAGTCGATGCGAATCTCAAGCCGGACCAAACTAAAAATATAGCCTCGGTTTTAATTACGGCCAATATTCCGTCTTACGCCCGTAAAGGAGATCGATTGGATGTTACCGTTTCTTCGATAGGCGACGCTAAATCTTTGGAGGGTGGAGTCCTTTTACAATCTCCGTTAAAGACCGCTAACGACAAGGTCTACGCCGTAGCGAGTGGAGTGATTTCCTTCGGTGGAAAGGTGGAGAATGAACGTTCTAGCTCGGGACGCGGTTCCAAGAAAACCGTGGGCATCGTTCACCAAGGCGCCATCGTAGAATCGGAATTGAAGGAAGAATTTTTCGCGAATCAGAGAGTCGTAATTCGGTTAAACGAAGCGGACTTTTCGATGTTGAATAACCTTATTAATAAGATACGTGAAACGGTACCCGAAAAATTCGGTTTAAAAGCGGACTCGATCCAGGCTTTATCTCCTTCGGAAATCGTCCTGGAAGTAGGCCCGGGATTTTCCAATAAATCCCCGGGTCTTTTGGCTCTCCTTTCCGATTTGGAAAATTTGTCGGTAGAATCCTCGCCGAAGGCAAAGGTGGTGATCAACGAGCGCTCCGGAGTCATCGTGATGGGCGGAAATATAGTCATAGACGAGGTAGCAGTCTCGCGATCCGGCTTAAGTCTTTCGGTTGCCGATAAAAACCGTCGCAGTCCGCGTCTCGGAAGGGATAATCAACAGCCTCCGAAGGAATCCTTTTTGATCGAAGAAGCGACCCAAGTTTCGGATGTGGTGGACGCCTTGAATAAGGTAGGCGCGTCCACAAGGGACATCATCGCTATTTTAGAGGCGCTGAAAACCGCAGGCGCGCTGCATGCGGAACTCGAGGTTCAGTAAAATATGATAGATCAAATAAATAATTATTCCAATCGCTTAAACTTAACCGAGCGGCCGGAAGTGCAGAGACTGCTTCGGGAAGAAAAGGAACTCCGAAAAGGGCAAACGTTTCCCGAACTGCTGCGCGAAGAATTCAACGATAAACTTTCCGGAAAAGTCTCCTCTTCGGAAGTTCGTATGCCTCATAATATTAAGGAAGAGGTTACTGCCGATCCTTATCGTAAAAGATTATACGACGCTTCGGTCGAATTCGAGTCGATTTTTGTGAAAATGGTACTTAAAGAAATGAAGGCGACCGTCCATAAATCCGGACTGATCGACGGGGGATACGCCGAAGAGATTTTCGAAGATATGCTTTATGACGAATATTCTAAGAATCTCTCGGCCAATTCGTCGCTAGGACTTGCGGAACAGATTTACCAATCCTTATCTTTGAATCTGTCTCCGATTAAGAAACTAGACTCGAAGATCTGACGTGTCTTAGGGAATATCCTTTAATTAGCCGTCTATCAAATCCCTAAACGTAATCGCATCCAAATCTTTTTGGAGATTTAGTTCCGTCTTTTCCAATTTCTCCCGTATTTTATCCGGATAGATCCGTTGAGAGGGGGCCTCTTTTAAGAGAGGCTCGGGAATTTTTCTATAGAAGTCACCGAGAGTTAAATCTAGTCCGGAAGCGACCGGTAGCCAAGTCCCTTCCGAAGTTTCGCCCAGGAGACCGACTTCGGATAAACTTTTCGTTAATCTAGGAATCTCTTCCGAGTTCAAACCGGACTGAATCGCCAAAGTTTCGGTCGAAGCCGAGAGCTTACTTTGTTTTTGAATCGAATAGGCGGCTTTCAGAACCGCCAATAATTTTTTAAATTCGTCGCTAAAGGAAGTGTGACGTTCTTCGACTAACTGAAATGGAAGTAAATATCGTTCCGGGAACTGGACGCAAGCGGTTATCTCGGCGCCATAGAGAACGATCATGGAGAGGGAATAGACTCCGATCAAAAATATGGGAATCGCCGCCAAGGCCTTGTAGACGATCATCGTCGTTTCCGAGAACGATGTAACATATACTTTAAAGCCGTAGAGAAAGAGTAGAAAAATCAAACTCGTAAACGCGGCGCCGATCGAGGACGCCCTAATGGGAACCTTTGTGTTCGGAATCAAAGTGAACAAGGCCAGAAAAAACCACCAAATCCCTGCCAATGGAAACGCTAATCGTAGAATATTGTACGGGGAGAAAACGGAATCTCCTCCGCGGAGAACGGTAGTCATATACTTCACTTCCCGATACTCGGAAAGACTGATCTTTTCGTATTCTCCTATATTCAATAATCTAAAACGACCGTTTTCGCTTCTGTAGAATAAAACCGAAGCGAACACCTTCCCGCGAACCGGAACGTAAAAGGAATTCCAATGCTCTCCTCCGTCGATCGAAACTAATATATTTCCGAGAGAATCCAGTAGGAAGATGTCCGTCGATTCCTGATTTTCGACGGACCACACTTTCTGGAAAGTATAGCGCTTATGACTAAGATTTTTCCAACTATGACCTCCGTCGGTCGTCTTGTAAATGGATCCTCTCTCTCCGGCAACAATGAGTTCGCCCGGGCGAATCCTATGAATGTCTTTTAGACCCTGTCCTGCGATTTTATTCGCGACCCAAGTAACGCCCCCATCCTCGCTCTTCCAGATATTACCGTCCTCGTCCACCAAGTATCCTTCGCCGAACTCCGGAAAGTAAATTCGATTCGCTCGGATTTTTAAGGTATTCGGGAAGACGGGTTTGTAACTTCTTCCTTGATTGAAAAAATGAAGGACTTCACCGTTCCCGAATATAAAATAGAAATTCCCTTCGCTTACGAACTCGAAATCGGAAAATTGGGTATTCTCGAAATAAATCGCGTTCCATACCGAACCTTCGACGGGCCGGTTTAAGAAGAGCCCCTTTCGGGATATTGCGTAAATTTTATCCTCGCGGACGAGAACCCGGATGAAATCTTCCTGCTTCAGTTCCGGTTTTTTACAAAAATCTAATCTAGTTCCGAAGGAATCGACGCAACGAATATTCTCCAAATCGATATCGGTTTCCGAGATGACATAATCATTCTTTAAATTCTTATCCAATCGAAAAAGATTTCCGCTCTCTCCGGCGATCCAAATTTTTCCGTCCGGTTCCTTGTCCATACTGAGATAGTGAGGCGGCCGGAAAAAATCCGTCATTTTCTCCACCAACCCCTGGCCGATTACGATTAAAAGAGGACCTATCGACAGGATAAAAAAGTAAAATACGAATTTCTGTAAGAAGGAACGATTAACGTCTATGCGCCAAATTCCGTTAAAGGAATTTTCGAGGGACCTAAGAACTGCCGTCGCGGAGAATACCAAAATTACAAAGCCGATCGCACCGATTTGTCGGGCCGCGTCTATTAAGTCGCCGATCGTTTCCAAATACGGATTGATATCTAAATTGATGTTACTGGCCAGGAAAAATGCGTTAATACGGTCGAATATCTCTTCTTTTCGGTTTTCCAATCCCGAAGTGATCGTAAGTAGGGAAAGAGCTACGGTAAACATCGGGATCAGCGAGACGATGGTAGTGTAGGAAATTCCGGAGGCTTTCATGAGACAGTCGTCTTTGACGAAGCGATACGCGGAGGAAGCCAGTACGCGGGCGGAAAAATTTAATTTTCTTAATATTCCTGAATCGGGTATATAATCGAATAATCTACTATATTTATGATTTGGGTGAGAGCTCATGATTTTATCGCGTAATGCACCATTGATGAAGTCAATGGCAGCCCGCCTCGTTTAAGTTTGCTGCGAAAATGGTAAAACGATATCGTAATCCATTTTCGATAATCTTTCCAAGACTTGAAGCTTCCTCTCGATTTTAAAAGTTTTGCGTAGAGAGGAAAATCCACGCCAAGGTAGGTAACTTGTCGTTCAAATCCTCGTTTGGCAAGAATTTTCCGTAGGTTGGATGCCGAATAATAATATACGTGACCCGGGAGATAATAATGGTATTTCGGTCCGGCTTCCTTGGCTTGTCGACCCTCGAAATTTGCAGTTTGGATGAGAAGCAATCCTCCCGGCTTTAAAATTTTTGCAAGTTTATCGAAGACCGCTTTCGGATTTTCCAGATGTTCGATCACTTCGATCAATGTGATTACGTCGAAAAAATTTTCGGGTAAATCCGCGTCTAAAAATTGCCCCTGCCAAATTTTAATTCCTCTCATACCGGCTTGTTTTGCGGAATACGGGGAGATCTCGACCCCGTATGGAACGTAGCCCCTCTCTCTCGCGCAATTCAGAAATCCTCCGAAGGAGCATCCGATATCTAGGAAGTTCCCTTCCGATCGGAATTTTGCGATATTTGCAAGTCGAGCAAACCAAACATATCGATCGAATTTTTCCGTCGCACGTTCGTCTCTATACGTAAACCCTTGGCTCCCGGTATAGTAATCTTCGGTATACAGTTCTTCCGGAAGAGGGCGGGGGAATTGGGCTTGAAGACCGCAGGTTTTACAAATGCGGATCGGTAATTTGAAATCCGAATATTCCGAAGTGTAGAGTCGTTCCCAGCGGCAAGTTCCGTCTAACGGACATTCTTCGTAAATTACTTCCGAGCGAGAAAGATCCAATGACAAATCCTCTCATCCAGTTTTCCTAATGGAGTCCTTTCCGTATAACCGAGTTCGAAGGATGAAAATTCCGATCCTAAATCCATTATTTCCGACTCGGAATAGAACCAGGTGGATCCCCCCTTTAAATCGGGAGTTCCTATTCGTCCGTCCTTAGCCTGCAAGTGGGTGTCTCCGAGCGCTCTCACCGAGGCGGCAAGATAAGCGCCGGGTTTCATAATTCTCCTTAGGTCGTTTAACATTGCCTTGGCCATATCGGGGTGATTATAATGCAGCACGCCCCAACTTACGATCAGATCGAACTGCCCGTTTTGAAAAGGATACGGCGGCCGGTCCAAGAGAAACGTTTTTGTCCAGGGGTAGGATTCTCGTATAGACAAAACGGAATTTTCACTATAATCCGCCGCGCTGACTTCGTAGCCGTATTCGTTTAATAAAACGCAATGTCGTCCCGATCCTGCGCCGAAGTCGAGAGCTTGGCGAGATGTCGTTGAAGGGGGAATTCTAGAAAGAATTCGAACCAGATTCTCGTCCGGATAATTTAACTTAGATTTGGATCGGGTATAATGAGTTTCCCATGCTTGCTTGGATGGATGATCAGCGGACATCATAGTCGGCCTTGAATCTAGTCTTAATGCTTTCGTTCCAAGCTTCTTCAGGTTGGGATGAGGTGATTTTGATTCCGAGAACTAGAGGGCGAACTTCGTTGCCGACGGACGTATCTAGTTTCGTTCCGACTTCATGGAGAGTTCTTTCAAACAGGACTTTCTCCCTGGATTTCACTCGGAATTCGGAAACCTGCTTTAAGATCGAAATGCCTTTCGGTGGAATTTCAAAGCGGATCTGCGCTTTTTTGTTCGGACTCGATCGGAGCATGGATGGAGGAAGTTCGAACGGTTCACCAATTAATAATTTTATAAAATTCGAAAAATAATCGTATTGCATGTAGCCCGGTACGAGCACATCCGCAAGGTATTCTCCTCCGACCTCGGGCGCGGCTTCGATTAACACAGGCTCTCCGTCCGTATTCAGTTTGAATTCCGCCACGAAGGGACAATTTTTCAATCCCGTCGCCTTGACGATGGAACGGCAGAGCATAATGATTTCCCCCGTTATCTCGGATTTAGGAAAGGGGAGCCTATGGGCCACCTCTAAGAAAGGGGGAAATTCGGACGTTTCCTTAAGAGTCAGGCTTACCAAATGAAATTCATCGGAGGAGACAAGACCTAATACAGTGCATTCCAAACCAGGAATGAACTCCTCTAAGATCCATTTTTCTTCCGGCTGATTTTTAACGTCTGCGTTCTTTTTGGATTTTACCGAACCTTTTTTCGAATGAGGACTGATCGTCGAAAGGAAATTGGATGCGGCGGCGTCCGAGGTCAGGAGACGGACTCCCTGCTTTCCGCTGCCTTGACTCGGTTTTGCGATCCAAGGGTAGGGGATCGATTTCTCTTTGGCTCGTAATTCCGAAAAAGGGATGTCCCTCGGCACTCGAATTCCTTTTTCACTCGCGACGGATTTTAAAAGATGTTTATCGGAAAAAAGTAATACCGAATCGGTACTCGCGTACCTTAGCTTTAGTTTCTCCGCAAGGTAGGCCGTAGTGTAAGTCGCCTTCCCGTAGGAACGGGTGCCGACGCCAAGTATCGGAATCGGGAGAGGATTTTCCGAAACAGCCCGGTGAATTCGACGATATTCATGAGTGGATTCGATAATTTTAAGGTTAGAAAGCGGGAATCCCGGTGCTTTATCGTTCCGGTCTACCGAAATCACATCCAGCCCTAGATTCTTACAGGCTCGAATCAAGGGTAACTGGTTTTTGCCTGCCCCGACTGAAAGAAAGTACCCTTTCTTCTTCATTTCCCGGATAGATATCCCCGCCTCAGGAAGGGATGTCAAAGGTTTTTTCCTAATGGGACAAAATCTCCCTTCTGGAAATCTAAAAAATCCCGATCTTAATATTGTAGCAACGTATCTGTTTTTCGGGAGGACCTCATGCTAAGAGGACTTTATACTGGTTCGAATGGAATGACGATCCAGCAAACTCGCATGGACGTTATTTCAAATAACTTGGCGAACGTGGATAAAACCGCGTATAAAAGAGACACCACGGTATTTAAAACTTTTCCCGAGTTATTATTGCATAGATATAATGAAGACGGAGTCGGAAAGGTTCCGATGGGATCTTTCGATACTGCTCCCGTAATCGGTAAGCTGGGATTAGGCGGGGAAGTAAACGAAGTTTATACTCGCTTCGAGCAGGGCGCGGTAAAAAAGACGGATAATCCTTTCGATATGATGCTCCAGGACCGGCCGGGATCGGAGCATCCTGCTTTTTTCAGCGTATTGACGAATCGAGGAGAAAGGCTTTCACGATCGGGAGCCTTCGTTTTGGATACGAACGGATATTTAGTAACACCCCAAGGATTTCCGCTGATGGGAGAAAACGGCCCGATCAAAGTGGCAAGAGGCAATTTTCTAATTCGAGAAAACGGAGAAGTTTGGATCAATGGAGAAATCGGAAACGATCCGAAAAATTCCACATCGATCGACAAGAATCGATTCGAAACTCCCGTGTTACTCGACCGAATAAAAATTCGCACCGTTGAAAATCCGAGGCATCTGGATAAGGAAGGTGATTCATTCTACGTGGACACACCCGAATCCGGAGAACCGCAACCTTTCGACTTGAACGAAGAGCCGAATTTATTGCAGGGTTTTTTAGAAGCGTCTAACGTAAGCGTGGTAACGGAAATGGTGGAGATGATCGAAGTTAATCGTTCCTATGAGGCCAATCAGAAGACGGTGCAAACTCAGGATCAAATGTTAGGCCGTTTGTTAAACGACGTATTGAGATAGACATTTCTAGCTGACAATCCGCACTTGTGTGGGTAGAATCGCTTTTAGCTTAGGTATAGCAAATGGAGCCTGCAAAGCAGGTTTCGCGCTCCGCCTCCATTTGCTTAGTCCGGCAAGTCGGTTTTTATCTTCGATTGCAGTTGGTACTTTTTCGACCTCGACTCCGATCCTCTCCCTCCAGTTCTGCACGATTGCCTCCAACCCGAATACCTTTAGATTCCTGAAGAAGCAGAATTCATTTAAGTAAAGCTGTGAATACTCGGGTCGAAGACAGCCGTAGGAAGAGAATGCGTGCTTGATTACCCTCTGATTTCCCTCCGCGTATTGTATGTGAACTCCTTCTTTCGTTACCCATCTATTTCTAGCCCATCGATATCTCTTGTCTTTTGAGTGATATCTCCGCAGAAAAATCCGAAGTAGAATATATCCTTCGACGAAAGAAATTCCGGTCACCTTCTATTTTTTTGAATTTTAAAGCGCAGGGTTCCTTGGAAAACCCTGCGAGGATAAAAAAGTGGACTTAGGTTCTTTATTTAGTGGGTGCTCTAAAAACGCCTTTCCCGGTAGTAAAATAGGAAAATAAACTTGTTCTGATCCAATGGGTCCAGCCTTCTTCGCAGTCAGTGTAGCACTCGAGGTCCGGCGTAAGTCCGTCGTGCGTGAAGTTCAACTCCGTTACGCCGTCCTTTTCATTGAGGTCAAAAATCAATTTGGTGTTAGCCCATTCTTTTTTATCGGAAAACCAGGGCATGTTGCAATCCGTAATCGACCAAACGAGCCTTTTCGCTGGGATCAATTCTTCTACAGTAAAGTCGAAGAAAGAATCTCCACTCATCTTTACGATAAATTTATCATTTTGTTTTTCGGAACTTCCCGTAAATGTTATTCCCCACCATTCCGGTACGTTGCTGATCTTTTTGATCGCCTCGCTGGCGCCGATTTTTACAGAAATACTACTGCTAAAATTGTTCTTCTCCATTTCGTTTACCTTCCTAGCTGCTCGTTACGTGTTCTTAACTTATATTTTACTTCCGCCGAATTTTTCTTCGCACTCTGATCTTCTCTATGAGTAATCCATTGGAGAGTCCGGAATAGAAGCGGGGATTTTTAGTTCAAACGGAACTCCCGTCTCTTACCGGATTTCGTCATCGCTTGATCTCCTCTTTTCGGATTGCCTCTTTTACTTTTGCTACGTCCGGACCTTCTCCGGTTCCTTCGTACTTGGATAGATCCTCATCTATGCCGACCAGCCGGAACACCTGTCCTCCCGGAGCTTGGAAATAGAAATGAGGATCCGGAATCTCCAGCTTTCTCGCACCGAAGTCAAGAAGTCTCCGTTTCATTTCTTCCACGTTGTCGGATTTAAGCTCGAGCCAAATTGATTTTCCGGTACGTTGGAACTCACTCTCGTCGGCGTGGTCCCCGTAGAGAATTCCCATATGAAAGTTATCTCCCATTCGAATGTCGTCCGCATCCTCTCTTACTCTCATGAGATTGCAACCGAGGATATCTAGATAAAATCTACGTACCCTTTCCTTTTCCGCCCGCGGGACGATATGTGCTGTATGGTTTCCAAAAATTATCCTTGTCATAGTTGCTCCTTAACTTGCGCTTTAATTGCACCCTAGCGGTGGAAACCGCTAGGGTGATAGAGCGACCGAATTATTTTTTCTCACTTGAGACAGTCTCGAATTGCTTCGGGAAAATATCTAAAAAATAGTTCCAACCCCTTTCATGCGTTTTTACCTTATCTTCATTCGGAAGGTCCGAATGAAGCAGTGTCATGACCGTATTATCGCCTTGTTTCTTAAATGTAAGCGTAACTGTCGATTCCTCTCCTAAGGTGTACGGTGACACCCATGTATGTTGGATTCGATCTGGTCTCTGAATTTCCGTAAATCGTCCGTAATGAGGAGTTCCTTCTTTGGTAAGCCAGTAAAAGAAACCGTCTACTTCCGGATTTAAGAGAAGCTTATCAGCTATATTCCAGGGGTTGCCCGGAATTTTTGGGTTCAGCCACGCATCGAACACGTCGTTTGGCGGGGCAGGGATCGTTCGTTCGAATTTGAATTCAAGAGTCTTCTCGAATTTATTCATTTTTTCTTCTCCTGTTTGTTCTTAAAATAATGCTCGAACTGGTCGAGACGCTCGTTCCAGAACCGCTCATACTCATGTACCCATCCTACTACCTCGCGAAGCGGCTCGGCTCTAAAGGAGATGAGCACTTCGCGACCTTGCTTATCGCGCTTAATCAGCCCTGCACGCTCAAGCAACTTGAGATGCTTCGTGACAGCATTCAAAGCCACATCGAATTGTTTTGCGACATCGGTAAAGCGAGTAGGCCCGGATTCCGCTAGCCTCCCAATGATTGCTCGCCTGGAAGGATGAGAAATGGCTACGAGGACATCGGTTAATTGGTCCATTTTAACATTACACCATATGGTGTAATGTTTGGCAAGATTTTTTTATTCGAAACTGAAGTAAGATAGGTGAGTTTACGCCCGCCAAGGCGCCTGTTAGTTCAGAGATATTTATTATTTGGATGATTCTAACGCCGAAAGAAAATGTGGGCCTTCACTGAAGACCATGTCTTCACCCAAAAGCATTAAGTGGACGTTATATTTTATAGATTGAAACGATTTGCCTTAAAGCAGTAAGCCTCCCGGATAAATGCGATGCATTTTGTTTCAATTTCATCCTGCTCGATTATAGTTTGGAAAGAGCAAGCGCACATTCGATTTACCGCCCGTTTCAATTAATATAGCCCGCAAACGTTAGACACCGTTTCCTTTTTCCATTCTTTGAAATCGAGTCGTTGCTTCCAGTTATTAGGCGCCGTTTCGAAAGAAAATTGACCTCAGTATTGAGGTATTCGGTCTTTCAGAGGACAGAAGACAGAGGACTGAGGACAGAACATTGATGAGCGGAGTTTCCATGTTCCGGAGAAAAATTCCTGTGTTACAGGGGATCTTTCCTCTACTTCTGTAACATTTCCGAGATCGGGCAGCTTCTGTCTAGCGTGAGCGAAGCGAACGCGTCTGTCTTCAGTCCTCTGTCCTCTGGGAGACAGAACATTGACAAACGGAGTTTCCATGTTCCGGAGAAAAATTCCTGTGTTACAGCGGATCTTTCCTCTACTTCTGTAACTTTTCCGCGATCGGGCAGCTTCTGTCTAGCGTGAGCAAAGCGAACGCGTCTGTCTTCAGTCCTCTGTCCTCTGGGAGACAGAACATTGATGAGCCGGATTTCCATGTTCCGGAGAAAAATTCCTGTATACAGGGGATCTTTCCTCTACTTCTGTAACTTTTTCGCGATCGGGCAGCTTCTGTCTAGCGTGAGCAAAGCGAACGCGCCTGTCCTCTGACCTCTGTCTTCTGAAAGCGAACCCGGAGCAGTGTGACCGCCAACGCAGCTTCTAGGTAGCTTCCTTTAAGGTCAGATATCTCCGCTGAAATTCTTTATTGGGAATCTGTCCGTCATTATCGATCGTAAGTCCATCACGTAATCCTAATAGAAAATGCATTGCGACTTCTCCCTTGTTCTTAACGGGTATCGTTCCTCTATACTCCGTTTTGAAGAAGTCTTTAATCAATTCATAAGTGCTCTGAGAAATATTGATCTTACCCGGTTCGCCCGCCGATTCGAGTCGAGAAGCGGTGTTTACGGCGTCTCCCCAAACATCAAATGCAAACTTTTTCTTACCGATCACACCTGCAATTACCGGCCCCGAATGGATTCCGAGGCGCATTTCCCAAAATGGCAGCCCCAACTCTTTTTTAATCGACTGCATCTGATTCATAAACGCTTGGAATTCTAGTGCGGCTAAGCAAGCATCTATTGCGTGAGTTTGATTTCTCGCCGGCAATCCACCCACGCACATATAGGAATCGCCGATGGTCTTGAGTTTTTCAAGATTGAATCGATGCACAATCTCATCAAATTGTGAAAAGCAACCGTCTAGTTCTCGAATCAAATCCGCCGGCGACATCAGTTCCGCGATAGTCGTAAAACCTTTAAAGTCGGTAAATAGAATTGTCGCTGATTCATAAAGGATGGGACGAACCTCGCCTTTTTCCTTTAATTCTCCGGCAACCTCGGCCGGAAGAATATTGAGTAATAAGGAATCGGTTTTTTGCCGAGCCGCTTCCGTTTCTTGGAACAGATGCGTGCTATGAACCGCGCCGGCGATTTGTGTACAGAATCGTTCTATACTTGCAATCTCATCTTTCGATAAATCCCATGATTCGTCAAAGGCAGTAAACGCCATGATTGCGACCACTTTGCCTTGGATTAATAACGGGATCTGTAAAAAAGCGCTGTTCCCGAGATGTTCTTGAAATCCCCGGTCGATTTCGGTGACGTAACGAGCCCATCGATTTACATCGCTAACATAAAGAGTTCGAAGTCTACGGTAAGTGATGGTTAATGCGCATTCATCCTCAAGCCGGATACGTAAATTTTTTCCCCAATTTAAATTTTCCTGAGAGATACGTTTTTCGATTCCGGGGGAAAAACGACGAGGATACAATATATCTTTGTCCGAGTCGACGACCCAAAGCACGCCGTCTCTGATACCGAAGTTTTCCTCCGTATGTTTGAATACAAGATCCAGGACCGTATCGAGGTTCCCCGTTTCATTTATCCTTATCGCAAATTCATTCAGAGCTTCGATGTCTTTTCGGGCACTTTCCGTTTGGTCGAATAAATAAGTATTCCGAATGGCTCCCGCAATCTGATCACAGAAGGCCTGCACTCTATCTATGTCGCTGCGCGACAGATTCATCCGAGAGTGTCCGGATGTACACCAAATAATTCCGATCGTACGATTCTGAACTACGAGCGGAACAATGAGTAAGGATGCCAGTTCAAGAGTGTCGATAATTTGTTTATCGAGAGGATGAGGAATTTTGAAGTTCGTTCGAGGCAAGTAGAACGGTTGCTTCTTACAAAAGGTGCGCCAGAGTGTTCCGCCGGTCTCATCGAGCGGAATTTCCAAATTCTCGAAATATTCTCTTTGAGATTCGGTCCATTCCTCCGGATCGATCCAAGCCCTTTGAAAACGCAACGTTTTTCTTTTCTCTGCCAGTAGCGATAAGATGCAAGAGTTAATACCGAAGTTTTTTTGGATGAAGGAGAAAATCTCGTCGATTACCAAGTTGAGCTCGTTACTCGCATTGATCCGCCGAGTAAATCCGTTTAGACTTTCCGTTTCCTGGCGCGCCTTCTCGGCAGCGCGATGCGCTTCCTGAGTTTCCGCTATTAGGCGGGCGCTGTATAAGGCTCCGGTAATCTGCTCGCAAATTCTCACAATACGTAGGATCTCTTTTTCCGTGAGCGAGAGTTTTTGATCGTATGCGGTTAAGTTGAGAATTCCGATTACTTCGTTATTAAGAATCAGCGGTATTTGAAGAAGGGATTGCAAACGCCCGTGCATCGTGATCTGAAAATCGATTTTTGATAGCTTGTAGGATTCTCCGTTTAAGACATTGATTGCCGTTCGTTTAGTAGGAATTTCTTCCAAATAAAACGGAGTCATCCTAATAAACGTCTGGTAGAGAGTGCCGCCACTCTGATTCAAAGGCACCCGCAGTTGTTTAAAAAAATTGATATCCTCTTCCTGCATACTCGGAGGCACGAGACCACGGGCATATGCTTCCAATATTCCCGTTTCTTTTTGGACATGCATCAGCCAGATCGTATCGATATTCGTATGCCGAATCATAAAATCAAAAGCCGCTCGAAACAACTTATCCAAGTTCAGAGTGGAATTCAATAATCTGGCAAATTCATTCAGGTTCTCGACTTCCCGTGTCGTTTCTTCGGCGATCTCTTTTGCGGTGGCTAGACTTTCAAACGTGGCGTCCAATTCGGTTGAGATCGGCCGAGTTAAAAAAAAGGTAAGTTGATATCCGAGTAATAGAATAGGCAATCCGAACAAAAATATATATAGGGTTCTCGCAAACGCCGGAGCGTCGCCGTCAGGTAGCAAAGGGAAAACGAGAAAGAGAACGATCGGAATCATCAGGAGGGACAAAAGGGAAATTCTATGTCCGACACGTAGCGCTTGGTGTTCCCTTGAATCCCCGCCGTACTTCAGGACTCCGTACGCGAGTATTGCGGTCGGTAAAATAGTCAAATTACCGAGCGGATAAATCGGAATTCCGGTCGTAGCGGGAAGGTTCAGGAAAAGCATGATTGCGCTTAACACTAGGAATAGCACAGCGAAATTGCCGATCGAACCCGCGCCTTTTCTTCCGCCTGCTCTTTTCCATTCTCGTCCGACCATGATAAGACCTAAAAACGCAACGGCTCCGAAGACCTGAATTACCGGACCTGATGCAAGTATGCGTCCCCATGGAAATTCATAGTAGCCTACAAGTAGCCATGGAGAAAACGACAAAAAACTAAGTAAAATCGAGGAGAAATCGAAGATAAATAGCCATCGTGGCGGAGACCTTTTGAGCGCCACACAGGCAAATCGAATTTGTATGCACGGCGCGAGACAAAAAATCGCATAACACAATTGCGTTATACGATAACTAGCGAGGGATCCGGAAGATAGATTGGTCACAATATTCGAAATCAGCTGCGCCCCGAAAATAAACAGCGAGAATGCGCCTAGCTGATTTAAAGGAGATCCCGGGTTTGTGCCTCCTACCAAGATTCCGAGTCCGAAAACCGCAAGCGCAGAAAGAATCGGTACGAAAAGCCAAAGCGCTCCCGAGGACACGGCCAGATCCGCCGGCGTTAAAAGGCGAATAACCACCGCGGAAATCGTAAAGAAGATGCATGCGATGATAACATTGAGGAAATAGAATAAAATGCTTTTTTGAAATAGCAATACGCTTAAATTTAGGAAATCATTCCGAAAGACCCCGTACGCAAGGATCAGCATGGGAATAAACGAAAAGTTGCCGCCCGGAAATAAGGGAACTCCTATTAAACTGGGCAAATTCGAAGCCGATAGGATAATTAAAAGATTGTGACCGATTGCGAGCGTCCACTTTTCTTGGAGCGAATTATCCTTAAGATAATCGTAATAAGCTGGAACAACCACGACAAAATAGGACATCACTCCTATGATACCCCAAGGCTTAAGAAATCCCGAGGATACCGGGTACTTTCCGAACGAATACTGGATGAATTCTCCGGTAAATGCCCGATCCATTAAAATTCCGATGAGCGCAAGTCCGGCAGCAGCCCAATTTAGCCAGGCCGCCCATCGAACACTTTTATATCGATTTTCTAGAATTTCATCCACTAGATGGCAGCTCATCGGAGTGAATAAAAGAACGATCGGATAAAGTTCGGTATTGAGAGCGACTAACAGACTCTCATCCGGAATTACTGCGCGTAGCCCAAGCAGCAACCCTAACGTTCCAAAAGCAAGACAGCTGATTGCAAAGCTTAGAAAAAGATTACGATTTCCGGAATATCGTAACCGCGCAATTGCAGCCGTAAAGAGCACGAAGCCGACTATGAATGTCAGGAAACCCGGAAGGGAGTAGGGGAATTGATGCCAGAAATACTCTCCCGCGGACGGATACTCCGATAGAGTGGGCCAAAATTTGACAGGGTACGATTCCATCGATATGACTATAGAATTATAATCGAAAAATTCAAATTGTCGCCCTCGATTATAATTCTGGACTTTTTAGGAATGGCGTAAGAGCCAAAGGAAACGGAGATGCGCTTGATGAAAGGCGTGTTTTCCGAAAATTTCGGATTCTAAATAGGAAAAACGACATAAATTTTTGACATCGAATACCTCGAAACCTAATGCACCGGATTCAAAGTAGATTTAAGCGATCCAGAAAGCCCGGGACCGCAGAGCGCTCGTATCATGCCGAACTAAGGCGATGGACAAGGAAATAACGATTTGGAAATAATTTATTTCAGAATATAAAAGAGGAGGGGGTGTTTGAGCCAGGAGGCTTGTTGCGAAGAGGCAGAGATCGGCGTAAGCACGCTAAGCATTGACTTCGTTACCCGAAAGAGAAGGTGAAAATGGGATGCATCGGAGAAACGCTCATGTCAATAAGATGAGTCATTTTTAGAGCCGAGCATAGGGATAGAAGCAAGAATTAGGGTGACTTCGTTACATTTTAAGAAACGTGTCCGAAGAGATTCCGATGAATAGTCTCTCAAAATGGAATACGTTCTCAGGTTTTATTTTGAGTCTTTTCGAAATTCGGAATAGAGTATGTGCTTGGGTTATCTCCTAGCATTTTTAATCTCTTGAATGATCCAGCCATCAACGCAAGTCTCCTTCATCCATATCTTCTCGGGTTAATCGCCTCCGACCCGCATGCTTAGAAAATCTCGAGTCTTGCAAGAGGGAAAATCGCCGGATCTTTGTCGAAAAAAAAGAAAAATGATTGATATATTTCATTATATAGCTGTATATTTATATAATAAACTAACTATGAACCAGCTCGACTCCACCTTCGCAGCCCTCGCCGATTCCACTCGCCGCGCGATACTGATGCGTCTCGCAAAAGGCGAATTAACGGTCGGGGAGCTTGCTAAACCCTTTAAAATGAGCCAACCGGCCATTTCCCGCCACCTCAAAGTTTTGGAGCAGGCCGGTCTTGTCTCAACTGCGATCCGCGCGCAGGCTCGCCCACGACGACTGGAAACTGCCCCGCTTAAAAGAGCCACGGATTGGATCGAGAAATACCGCCAGATGTGGGAGAAGCGCTACCAGGTGCTCGACGGGCTACTCGAAGAATTGAAGGCCATGCAAACAATAGGAGACCAACAAACATGAAAGCAGACCAAAAAGAATTGAAGATAGAGCTTCGAGGAGAAACGGAAGCCGTGCTCACACGCTACTTCTCCGCACCGCGCAAATTGGTATTTGATTGCCACACCAAGCCCGAGCTGATGCGTCGATGGCTGATTGGCCCCGAGGGTTCAGTGCTTGAAACTTGCGAGGTCGATCTTAAGGTCGGCGGCAAATACCTATTTGTCTATGTAGATTCGAATGAAAACGAATTTTGCGTCTTTGGAACATTTCGGGAAGTGATCGTACCAGAGAAGGTAGCAAATACCGAGAATTACGCCACGGACATGTCAGCTTTCAATCCGAATGCCCCCGAAGATCCGAATGCTACCGTCGAGTCGCGCACCTTCACAACGAAAGGCGATGGAACCCTCATGACGCACGTATGTAAATTTTCTTCAGCCGAAGTGCGTAAGATGGTGCTCGAAACCGGTATGGTCGAGGGTTGGGCAGCATGCTGCCAGGAGCTCGATAAATTATTGTTAGAGCTCTTACAGAGGACAGAGGACAGAGGACTGAAGACTGAAGACTGAACATCGATGAACGAAGATTCCATGTTCTTCAAGAAATTCCTGTGTTACAGGGGATCTTCCCTCTACTTCTTTAACTTTTCCGAGATCGGGCAGCTTCTGTCTAGCGTGAGCAAAGCGAACGCGTCAGTCCTCAGTCCTCTGACCTCTGGAGGTATACGCTCTTTTTTCGTCCATTCCTGAAACCTATCCTTGAAATTTTCGTTGACATGCAGGTATTTGCCTGCATAATTCTCCTGTATGCCGAAAGAAATGAGAGGGGTTGACAAGGTGTTCAAAGCGCTGGCTGACCCGAACCGACGGAAAGTTCTCGATCTACTTTATGCCAATAATGGCCAACCGCTTTCGGCTCTCTGCGAACACCTTGATATGCAGCGGCAATCGGCGACCCAACATATTGACATCCTAATCGATGCGATTTTGGTAACGGTAGTTTGGAGGGGCCGAGAAAAACTTCACTTTATTAATCCCGTTCCGATTTACGAGGTCTATGAACGTTGGGTTAGAAAATTTGAACAAAATCGCTTACGATTTTTGCACGACTTGAAAGAGCAACTCGAAGGAGAAAACGATGGAGAAACCTAATTTCGTCTATGTCACGTACATCGCTAGCACACCGGAAAGGATATGGAACGCATTAATCGATACGGAAGTAACGCGCCAATATTGGTTTGATCCAACCAGTGATAAACCGGCACACGAAAACGTTTCAACATGGGAGCCTGGTTCGGAATGGAGGCATGAGCGTATCGATGATGCAAGAACGGTCGACATCGTCGGAAAGGTTGTCGAAAGCAATCCTCCGAATCGCCTAGTTCTTTCCTGGGCGAGACCGAGCGAGGTTGAAGAAGAATTAAAACATTCGCGGGTAATATTCGATATCGAGTCTCATGGGAATGGTCTGGTTCGTTTGGTTGTTACCCACGAGGATTTAGACCCTCAAATGCATGCGGGAATCTCCAGGGGTTGGCCTATGATTCTTTCGAATCTCAAAACATTCTTGGAGTCAGGTCGCGCTCTATCACGGAACATTTCGGCGGCCTAATATTTTGAGACGCTGAGCATTCGATTTTTTTAAAACTTTCAGATGGAGAACAAATATGGATCATCCCTATTCGGGCGGATGTGCTTGCGGCGCGATTCGTTACGATATTTCCGACGAACCGATATTTATGAACGATTGTCAGTGCCGAGACTGCCAACGAATGAGCGGCACCGGCCATGGGTCCTATCTGACGTTTCCATCTCGGGCAGCCGTAAAGCTTACCGGCGAAGCAACGCGGTTTAACATGCTTGGCGACAGCGGCAATACCAAGACTAGCGGCTTTTGTCCAAAGTGCGGCTCTCCCGTGTATATGACGTTTGCCGCAATGCCGGAACTATTTACGGTGCATGCTACAAGTCTTGATGATCCGCGTCGATACAAACCTCAGGCTGTGACATACGGTGCGCGCGGTTATGCTTGGGACCATACCGATCCCACACTGCCGAAGTTCGAAAAAATGCCTTCGCCGAGATCTATTGACTGACCGCTACTGCGTACGGGCCCGAGCCGGTAGCGAAGCTTGAATTAGCAAACGTTCCGTAAAAATAAGCGCCTGTGATCGCGTTAAAAACGGTAACTGTGTTCGATCCTTGATTCGTCACATAAACCGCATTCATCGCGGCGCTAACGGCGACGCCTTTAGGATTCGTACCGGTTGCAAAACTGGAATTAGCAAGAGTCCCGTTCAGATAAGCACCGGTGGTTGCATTAAAATAAGTCACTGTATTGCCAAAATAATTCGTAACGTACAAAATATTCGCGGTCGGATTTACGGCTACTCCGACCGGGCTATTCCCGGTCGCAAAACTGGAACTGGCGAGAGTCCCGTTTAGATAAGCGCCGGTGGTTGCATTAAAATACGTCACCGTGGTGGCCCCGTTATTTGCCACGTATAAAATATTCGCAGTTGGATTCACGGCTACTCCGGATACACCTCCTCCCGTCGTAAAGCTTGAAGCGGCAAGAGTTCCATTTAGATACGCACCGGTTGTGGCGTCGAAGTAGGTCACGGTGCTCACATTATTATTAGTTACATAGATCAGATTTGCGGAAGGGTTTGCCGCAACGTAAAATGGATAGGATGCTGTCGTAAAACTTGCACTTGCGAGACTGCCGTTCAAGTAAGCCCCCGTTGCCGCATTCAGATAGGTTACCGTATTGGACCCGCTATTCGCGGCATAAATCAAATTGGTATTCGATTTGAATGCAATTCCCTGCGTGTATGTTCCTGTAGTAAACGTCGAATTTGCAAGAGTTCCATTTAGATACGCGCCGGTGATTCCATTGAAGTAGTTGACGGAACCTGATCCGTAATTGGCCACATACACGATCGGTCCAGTCGGATTTACTGCGACGGCTGCCGGATTTGTTCCGGTCGTAAACGTTGAATTTGTAAGCGTCCCTAAAAGATAGTTTCCGGTGTTTCCATTAAAGAAAGTTATAGAATTGGAATTGTAATTGGCTACGTAGAAATAAACCGGACCCGTTCCACCTAAGGAAAGAGAAGTACAGGTCGGGATTTGATCGCTGATTACGGATTTTAGTAGGGCGATCTCCAGGAAATCCTTGCTATACCGGTCGCAAGGATTCGCGGCGGGGGATTTACAAGACGATCCGCAGATAAAAGAAAGGATCAGTGGAATTAAATAATATTGAATCGTTACCCGCCAAATGCAAAACTGTCGGCATTTATGGATCATCAAACTCATGAAGGCCCCCAAGACCGATAATTCTGTCTTAGAATATTCAATCGGTCGACTTGGATTATAATTCTGGTCGAATTTATTCCCGATTCTATCGATTTTTAGGGTAAACGCCTAGTAAAACAGCTTCCTTTAGAATTGCGGAAAGTCTAGGAGGGAATATTGTTTTGGCTCCCTTTCCTATGATTCGAATAAATCCTTCCAATACGCAGACGGATCCATTCCTGGAAACGTTCGCATTTTGAACTAAAGAATTCTATCCTGCATTACCAATCTCTTCTTCCGGACAACCCAGAGAGGTCAATTTTTTTTTTCGATCAAAAAGGGGTCAATATCATTCTCGACCAGATTCGTATTCAAGTACAATTTCGAATGGTCCAAAATATAAGAAGCCTTTCCCGCCTAAGAGTAAGACGAAACGTAAGCGATCAAAGTAAGCCCACGGTTGGATAACGATCGTATCATACCAAACTTAGGCGCTGGAAAATGAAATGAAGAGTCGGTACGAATCTATTTTGACGATTAAATCATCCTCTGCGAGCCGAGAGGCTATTGACTAACCGCTACTCCGATCGGAGTCGATCCCGTAGCAAAGCTTGAATTTGCCAATGTTCCGTAAAAATAAGCGCCTGTTATCGCATTAAAAACGGTAACTGTGTTCGATCCTTGATTGGTAACATAAACCGCATTCATCGCAGCGCTAAATGCGACTCCTCGAGGATTCGTACCGGCAGTGAAACTGGAATTGGCGAGAGTCCCGTTTAAATATGCGCCGGTAGTCGCGTTGAAATACGTCACCGTCGAACTGCTGTTATTTGCCACGTATAAAATATTCGCTGTTGGATTCACGACTGGTCTAACCGGACTAGATCCTGTCGTAAAACTGGAATTGGCGAGAGCCCCGTTTAAGTAAGCACCGGTGGTTGCATTGAAATAAGTCACCGTATTGGCAGAATTATTTACAACATATAAAATATTTGCACTTGGATTTACGGCTACTTCGTAAGGAGTAGATCCTGTCGTAAAACTGGAATTAGCGAGAGTCCCGTTTAAATAAGCGCCGGTGGTTGCATTGAAATACGTCACCGTCGAACTATTGAGATTTGCCACGTATAAAATATTCGCTGTTGGATTCACGGCTACTCCGACCGGATTAGATCCTGTCGTAAAACTGGAATTGGCGAAAGTCCCGTTTAAATAAGCGCCGGTGGTTGCATTGAAATAAGTCACCGTGGTGGTCCCGTTATTTACCACGTATAAAATATTCGCAGTTGGATTCACGGTTACTCCCTCCGGAATAGATCCCGTCGTAAAACTGGAATTAGCGAGAGTCCCGTTGGTATAAGCGCCGGTGGTTGCATTGAAATACGTCACCGTCGCACTACTGTTATTTGCCACGTATACGATCCGCCCTGTCGGATTTACTGCGACAGATTTCGGATTTGATCCGGTCGTAAACGTCGAATTTGCAAACGTCCCGAAAAGATAGTTTCCGGTACTTCCAGTAAAGAAAGTGATGGAATTCGAATTGAAATTGGTTACGTAGAAAATCGGACTCGTTTGGCCTAAGGAAAGAGAAGTACAGGTCGGAATTTGATCGCTGATTGCGGATTTTAGTAGGGCGATCTCCAGGAAATCCTTGCTAGACCGGTCGCATGGATTCGTAGCGGGGGACTTGCAAGACAACCCGAATAAAAAAGAAAGAATCAATGAAACTAAAGAATATCGAATCGTTACCCGCCAAATGCAAAATTGTCGGCATTTATGGATGATCCAATTCATGAAAATTTCCTAGAACTGTAATTCTGCCCCAGAATATTCGATCGGTCGACTTGGATTATAATTCTGGCCGAATTTATTCTCGATTCTATCGATTTTTAGGATGAATTACTATAAATGAGAAGCGCGGTTCCGTAGCAGGAACGTAGCTGGGACTTATTTGTCTTTCGGCTAAGTTCGGTTGCGTTCTTTTGAAATTCTTAAATCGTATCGGGGATTTACGGGATCTGCCGCCGCTTTTATCTTTCTTTCCTGCATTTCCATGTCGCTAGACCGGGAGAACTCCAAGATCGTAGACGGAATCTAAGAGCTTGTCCCGAAACTACTTGAAAACCATTCTGATGAGAATGAGAGTAAAAATGATTTTGATATGGAGAAATAATTATTTTCTTTAAATTCCCGACACGTTTTAGCAGCTCTAAATAGTTTGCGAAACATGGAAAAATAAGTCTCGTCGGAAAGTATCAGCGAAAAAGGGTCTTTTTGAAATCTTCGCCCTTCGCAGGTAAGTTCGAAAGGAATTCGCTGATTTTGATTATTTAGTTATTTTAATATTTTATAAATTATTAATATTTATAATAATTTGTCCGAAGCTTTCTTCGGCAAGCATGATTCATTCGCGGAGATGAAACCGATATGTTTTGTTCTGCCCGAACGGGTTTTTTAGCCTTAAAAATTCTCAGAATGCATCAAATTGTGATAAGCGAAATTGCTTCGGGGTTATCCCCGTAAACCGTTTGAAGTCCGAATTGAAAGCGGCCTTCGATTTAAAGCCGGATTCGTAGGCGACTTGCAAAATGTTCCATTCACGGAAATTTCTGAGCAACTTCATCGCATGTTGAATTCTATAATACGAGAGGAGTCGAGGAAACGTAGTTTTCAAATGCGTATTGCAAATTTCGGAAAGCTGATGGGGAGTCAAACCAAGTCTGTGAGATAGGGAACCGAGAGAAAGGTCCTCGTCCAGATAGATCATTTCCGTGACGAATAACCGTTCAATATTATGTAAAATTTCTTCGACATTCATGTTATGAATTTTGCTTCGACGATACTTTCCGATTTCCTTTTTTGACGAATCGTTGCTTGTTTGCGGCGGTGGAACGGAGAATTCCGCTAAACGATCCAATGCCGCCTTCATTTCTAATTCGAGTCTCTTTCGGGTCGAATCGATACTCCTATATCTTTGATAAATACTTGCAGCGAAAAATATCGCTTCAAAGGGAAGGAACCAAACTAAAGCATAAAAAAAGAAAGGGAAGGGAGGAACGATACGCGTTACCCATAGTATATAGAGAAATGCCGCAGAATAAAAAGTTCCCCATGTGATTGCAAAAATCAGCAAGTGCTTTTGATTATTTAAGAGCAACCGAACGGTGATGGTTAGAAGCGCAGGAATCCAAAACAGGTAGACGACGGAAAAAATCCGGGAAAAAAAGACATTCCAATTCGAGATAAAGGATCCGAATGCGGAAACGATTGCAAAAACGAGTAGGGCGATTGCGATTTTGTCTAATTTCGGAAAGTGCATCCGTAGGTCCACGAATTCGCGAAAAAAAGCCACCGCGAAATAGAGCGCGATAGCCTGCGTAAAAAAAAGACCGTGGGTTTGCCAAAACGGAAATTCGGGCCAGAGTATTCGCGGTGCGGAAGAATACAAAAAGCTAAAATTGATCGCTACGGAAAAAAGATATCCTCCGTACAAAAGATAAATTTGATCGCGTAAAACAAAGAAGAAAAAGAGAGCGAACAAACAAACCGCCGCCATAAAGCCGGCGTATAAGGAGGTATACAATACTCGCCGATCCAGTTGCTCCCGCATTTCCGTCTCGGAGCGAATCGCGATCGGGAAGCGCATTAAAGACCGGGTATTTATGCGGATCAGTATTTCTTTTTCTCCTAAAATCGGAAAACTCGGATAGTCGATCCAAGGAATTGCCCATTCACTTCTCGGTAAAATCGCCCCAGCTCGTCCTCTCAAGTCGGATCGACCGGATTCGTCCAATGCGAAAAACTCCGCCTTTGTCAAAGTTGGCCATTCTAAAATGATATAGCATCGTTCGCCGGAGTTCGACGGCTTACCCGATGCCTTTAGCCAAACGGTTGCGCGGGTAAAATCCAGATCCAGAAATTGTTGATTCAATTGTTCGAACGGATGCTGGAACGCCTCGTAGGGGCTGGTGTTAGAGGAAGGATCTATCCAGATTTGAAAATTATACGCTTTGCAAGAATTCTTCGAATCTTGCGGTCGCTGCGACTGCAAATTACATCCGAATATCAGAAGAATCGGAAAAAGAATCGAAACTCTTAGAAAATGGGGAATAGTCTGCATTCGTTTGCGGCTGTCGATGAGCGGTATTGAATGTTAGTTTACGATTATTACTTTGAAAATGTCCAGAAATATTGCTGTTATGCGACGTAAGATCGGAGATATCGATGGGAAACCGATTCAATTGTAAATCCGAATTTATAATAACACCGACCCGATTAGTTTTATGGCAAGACTTTCGTTTGCGTAAATTCCGTTCCAATCATTTCGACCGTAGTATTGAAATCGATCGCGATAGTATCCTCTGACTTGCGGTATAGATACGATTGGCTAGAACGGATTCCCAAACGGAAAAATAACGAGGCGAGTCGGCAATGGATTAAATCAGGCTTGCGGTAGACGTAAGTAAAGCAATGTCGTTTATCGCTAGATCTTAAACGAGGGTTTTAGGGCAGTCGGTATGGTAAAGCGAGCACGGATGCGAAGTGATTGCCGTCTTTGGCAAAATTTGCTATGTTTCTAAAAATTTTTTTGGTCGCGGGTTTTCAGCCATTTTCTTCCCGCGCAAATACGCCGGTGCTTGTACGGAAAGCCAAAAGAAATACTCGGTATCGAAGGTTGAAGCTGCGGACGACATCGCGGCTTCCTTACTTTGCCATGAGAGACATTTAGTTTTATGTTAGAGATGTCGCTCAGGAATGTGACTTCCCGGGAAAGTGTTGTTCCGAAGGTGGCGATCCTCAGACTCGGACACAATCTTCGTCTTCTGCAAGCGGAGGAGAGTCGAAATTAGGATTCGGTGAATAAGGATTGCTTTTAAATCGATGAACCTGCAAAGAATTTAAGCAATCGAAGAATCCGATACGATTGAATAAGATTCCGTTTAACTAAAGGAAAGCTTCGAAGTGCCGGATTTAGATCCGGGACAATGTCCTCCCCGGACAACGGAAACTACCTTTATGCCATTTTCCTGAATTAACCAAATTACGTAGTTAGGAAAAAAATACTTTCTTTCTATTTCTTGGCCATTAAAATCCAAGGATTATTATGAAAAAGCCATACGTAGGTAGACTGACGGAAACGCGCCTGTATGTTTTGGCCATCGTTTTAGTAGCGGTCTTGATAATTATAAATCAAGTTATCATTCATACACTTTTAGCCGAGGTTCGGAAGGATGCATTAATTATTAATGTTGCGGGAAAGCAGCGGATGCTTAGCCAACGAATTACTAAACTCGCCCTGATGTCGATGACTGATCCTAGGAATTTTATCGAATTAAAAAAGGAAGCCGAAATTTGGAATCGTACGCATTCGGGGCTTCAACGAGGAGATGCGGAACTCGGTTTACCGGCGAATGGCTCGACGGAAATATCTACGCTCTTCGACGAGATTGCTCCTTATCAAAACGGATTGTACGTTTCCATTTTACGTCTTGAAAAGAGTTCTCAGATACGCGGGGCGATTTCGGAAATTTTCAAGAATGAGGAAGCGTATCTACCTCTCATGGATTCTATCGTGGATAAATTGGAGAAAGAATCTCAAGCCCGTGTCCGTCGGCTTGAGGTGGTCGAAATATTATTAGCCTCCGTTTCGTTACTATTACTTACCGCCGAGTTTCTATTCATATTTCGACCGATCATTAAAGAATTAAAAACGCGGGAACAAAAACTCGAACGCTTGAATGAAAGTAAAGATGTGATTATGGCCACGATCGCGCATGATATTAGGAATCCGCTCAATATAATACAAATGTCTTTGGATCTTCTAAAGGAAAGAATACCGGATATCTCCGCTAAAAACAGGGAAACTCTTACGTATGCCCAAGAAGCTTGCACGAGAGCCGAAAAATTAATCCGAGAATTATTAGAATTATCTCAAATCGAGAGCGATGAATTCTCTTTGACGAAGGAGATTACTAAACTTGATCCGTATGTGGTACGGGTTCTTTCACCGTTTCGATACCAAGCTTCCGAAAAGCAGATAGAAATAAAAATTACGGTGCATCCTCCGGACCTCTCCGCTATGATCGATCGGGATAGGTTCGCCCGTGTTCTAGAAAATTTAATAACGAATTCGCTGAAATTCACGGAGGAATCGGGAAAGATCGAAATCAATTCTTTTGAAGAGAAAGGAAAAGTATGGCTCGAGATCAAGGATACGGGCATCGGAATTCCCGAAAAATTAAAGGAATATGTCTTCGATAAGTATTCTAAAGCTCGTAGAAAAGGGATGCTGGGTGAAAAAACCGTCGGCTTAGGAATGTGGATTGTTAAGACGATTGTAGAAAAACATCAGGGAAAGATTTGGCTTGAAAGTCAGGAAGGGCTCGGGACTACATTCTATGTTTGTTTACCTAAAGAAAATTTAAAAGCTCGAAACGGCATCTAATTGCATAGTCTCTGGTCTCCCTATTTCTCCGCCCAGCGCTCCTTGATTTTCAGAATTTCCGGCATCTGATCCAAAAAGACGGGTACGATAGATGGATCGAAATGTTTTCCCGACTCCGACGTGATGTACCGTATGGCGTCCGGAATTTCCCACGCCTTTTTATAGGGCCTTTCCGTAGTCAATGCATCGAATACGTCCGCTAAGGCGACGATTCTCCCTTCTATCGGTATCTGCTCTCCTTTCAATCCGTTCGGATAGCCGGAGCCGTCCCATTTTTCATGATGGTTTTGGGCGATACTCTTGGCCAATTGGAGTAGAGTGGAGTTATGATCTCCTATGATTTCGGCGCCGATAGTGGGATGTTTTTTCATGATCTCCCATTCTTCCGGAGTTAGTTTACCCGGTTTTTGTAATATCCCATCCGGGATTCCGATTTTTCCGATATCATGCATGGGGGACGCATTCAGAATATCTTCGGCACATTCCGCGGAGAATCCCAATGCCAAAGAAAGAGTTCTGGAGTAGTGACTCATTCGGATGACGTGCAGTCCGGTCTCGTTGTCCTTATACTCCGCCGCGAGACCCAATCGTTGGATGATTTGCAATCGCGTTTCCCTTAACTCTTCGTTACGAACCAACGATAGATGAGTCCGGACTCTTGCCTTTACTATCGAAGGACTGACCGGTTTCGCGATATAATCCACGGCTCCCGCTTCGAATCCCCCCGCTTCGTCTTCCTCATCCACCATCGCAGTCACGAAGATAATCGGAATTCGGGAACTCTTCGAATCCGCTCTTAGGATCTTACAGACTTCGTGCCCGGTCATTCCGGGCATCATCACATCCAGAAGGATCAAATTCGGTTTTTCGGACAAGGCTAGTTCGACTGCTTTCGCTCCATCCTTAGCGAATATCAGTTTGTAATCTTCTTGAAGAATTTGCCGTAGTACCTGAAGATTCGAAGCCTCGTCATCCACGATCAGAATTTTCGGCCTGGAGTCGACGATAGGATTCATTCTTGGTTATACTCCTGTGATTCCGAGAGATCGAGTCAGTTCTTGCAAGATTCTTTGGGCGGCTTCGAATTCGAATTGCTCGATTTTCGTAACTAACTCCTCGAGCTTAGTCTCCTCGATTTCACCGGAGAGGAGAGAAATAAGTTCGTCGATATCCCTGTCCTCGATCGCGCCTTTCTGAAAAGAATCGAAAAGAAGTCGGATTAGCTCCTCGGCGCGTTCGGAATTCGATGATGATCCGGTTCCGTTTTTGGCCACTTTAGAAGGACTCGGCGTAATCGCGCCGGAAAGATTCATCACTCTGGTGATTTCCTCCATCATCTGGTTGAAATCGATCGGCTTGGATATAAAACCGTCCATTCCCGCATCTTTGGCGGAGTTCCTATCTTCTTCGAAGACGCTCGCCGTTAGGGCTAGAATAGGAATTCTCGGTACGTTTTCTTCTATCTCATAGTGTCGTATGACCCTGGTTGCCTGCAGCCCGTCCAATACGGGCATCTGAACGTCCATCAGTATCAGGTCGAATTTATCGGATTGCACTTTGTTAAATGCCTCCTCTCCGTTGTAAGCTGAGGAAACCCTGTGTCCTTCGTTTTTCAAAAGCAATTCGACTAACTCGGTATTCTGTTCGATATCATCCACGACCAGAATGTTCAAAGAGGGAATATTTCGGCGGACGGACTTTTTGATTTCCGTTTTAGGGCCGTCGATTTTCCGTAGGGGAATGAGGACATGAAATGTGCTTCCTTCTCCTAATCTACTTTCAGCCCAGATCTTTCCTCCCATGAGTTCGGTCAATTGCTTGCAGATAGTCGTTCCTAGTCCGGTTCCTCCGAATCGTCTGGTCGTGGAGACGTCCGCCTGAGTAAACGGTTCGAAAATTTTGTCCAGTCGATCCGCTCGGATTCCTATGCCGGTGTCTATTACGGAAAAATGAAGTTCATTTCCCGATTTCTCGATCCTGAGAGTCACCTTCCCTTTGTCGGTGAATTTGATCGCGTTTCCTATCAGGTTGATGAGGATCTGACGGATCCGAAGGGAATCCCCTCGATAGAATTCGGATAGCTCCGGATCTTGGATTACCTCGAAATCCAAGCGCTTTTTGATCGCGCTTATTCCTAAAAAGGATTTAAGCTCCCCGATAAGCCTAAAAAGAGAGAAGCCTACGGACTCGAGTTCGACGGCGCCTTTTTCGAGCTTAGCGGTGTTTAGGATATCATTCAAAAGTCTTAATAGAGATTTTGCGGAAGCTTTTACGGTTTCGAGATGGGTTCTTTGGTCCTTCCCCAATTTTCCGGAAAGTAACACTTCCGTAAATCCTAGAATGGAGTTCATTGGAGTCCTGATTTCGTGGCTCATATTCGCCAGGAAGGAAGTTTTGGTTACGGAAGCGAGCTCGGCCTTTTCTTTAGAAGTCCGCAAGTCTTCTTCCATATTGTGCCTTTCCGTGATATCCAGGATGACTCCTTCCAGAAAAAGTATGTCGCCGCTACTTCCGCTGATCGCACTGCCGTTTTCCCAAAACCATCTGATCTCTCCGTTTCTATGGATAATTCTGTACTCCAATGCGAAGGCTCTTTTTTCCCGTACGGCTTCCTGAACCGCTTGGTAAACGGCGACCTGGTCCTGCGGGTGGATGATGTCCTTGTAGGATCGGATCGGATTCGGAGGCAAAAATTCCGAAACGGGATAGCCCGTCATAGATTCGACCGCGTCGCTCATGTATAGAGTGGTCCAATCTTCGTTTAAGAGGCATCGATACGTGATTCCGGGTATGTTTTGGATAAGGGATCGTACCTGCTGCTCGCTTTGTTTGAGTGCGGTTTCGATCATTTTTC
This sequence comes from Leptospira inadai serovar Lyme str. 10, assembly GCF_000243675.2. Classification (NCBI taxonomy): domain Bacteria; kingdom Pseudomonadati; phylum Spirochaetota; class Leptospiria; order Leptospirales; family Leptospiraceae; genus Leptospira; species Leptospira inadai. The sequence continues at coordinate 756,354 of NZ_AHMM02000015.1, forward strand.
TTTCGCTGATATCCGTTACGAAACTTACGAATAGCACCTCTCTGGGCAGCTTTACGTGGCCGATCGCCAACCGAGCCGGAAAAATAGAGCCGTCCTTTCTTCGTCCCAAGGCTTCTCTACCCGTTCCGATGATTTTCGTCGTTCCGGTTCTGATATAATTCTTTAGAATGGCGCCTTGTCCCGAATGATACGGTTCCGGCATGAGTTCCTGGATATTCTTTCCCAAGAGTTCCGAATTCGTATATCCGAAGATGCGTTCCGCAGATTTATTGAAATCGATGATTCTCCCGCGAGTATCGATCGTAATCACTCCGTCCACTGCTGTGGAAATGATCGCCCTCATTCGGGCTTCGCTTTCCTTTAGATTATTCACTAGCTTCCGGTACATAAAGAAAGCGTTCACTGCGAAGGTAAATAGCGTGAAACCGATCGTGATGACGGATACTGCCAGAGCAAGAAACATCGGGTCGGTTTGGTTATTCGGGGTAACGGTTTCCTGAACTCCGATAAAACGGGCTGCAGCCATTCCCGTATAATGCATTCCTGAAATTGCGATGCCCATAACGGAGCCCGATATTAGCGTGGGCCAATGCGAAGTTAGTCGGAGGCTTTGGAGTCCGAAACGGATCCAAAGCGAAAGAATAGAGAGTACGACTGCGACTAGTATGGACAGCGCGAAGATCCAAGGATCGTATCGAAGGGAAGCGTTCATGCGCATAGCAGCCATTCCGGTATAATGCATGGATCCGATTCCGGAACCGACAAGAACACCTCCGATAATTAACTCCTGGATTCGAAGCTTAGAGCGACTTACGTAGGTCAAGGCGACCATGGACGCCACGATACTCGGGAGAACGGAAACGATCGTAAGAGTGCGGTCATAAGTCACGTTCGTACAGAGTTTGAAGGAGAGCATCCCGATGAAATGCATGGACCAGACTCCGCATCCCAAGGCAATGCCGGCTGCAAACAGAATCAGAAACCTGCTTGCGGGGGAAATGCTTTCCGGAAGGGGTTGCCCGACCATCCGAAGAGCGATATAGGAGGAAAAAATCGCGACTAAGATAGAGAGGACGATCAGTCCGGGATCGTATGAGCTGTCTAGGAAGGGCGCCGATTGATCGGATAGGAAGAATTGCCGTATCGTTTCATTCATCGAAATTGCCCTCTACAAAATCAGGATTCACGTTTTAAATTCTCGAATTCGAATCGCAAGGAAGAGACATGCACGAATGCCCGAGCATCCGGTCCTCTGAAAAAAGAAAGACATTTAAAGAGTCATAGAAAATAGAAAAACGATCCGTCCTGTCTTTTCCGAATTTACGTTTGGCCAAAAATTCCATCTTCAGTTTATTTTTCAGATCGCATGCTAAAATATTGAGAATTTTGAACTATTCCATCCGATTTACGGTTCGGTTTAAAAACGGAATCCGATTCTCCTCCAGCAAAAATCCAACCTTAGTATATTATAAATATATTAAATAAATATCCGCATTAGTCTTGGCTATTTCTTATTGTTCTTATGAATTCGTCTTCGCTTTCAAGATTCCACCATCTGTTGAATTCCCCAAAAAAGCCCTTAATCCGCCCTTTGGAATTTATCCAGAGTGCCGAATCGGAATGGTCTATATCGTCCGATTGTTCGCTAGGAAACGCCCGGATTCCGAAACGTCTAGCGAGTTCAAACGCTTGTTCCGTCGATTCCATACGGATCAGCACCGATTGTTTTGCGGCCTCTCTGAAGTATTCCCGGAAACGCTTCTGTGAATCGTTCTTCGGATCTAGACTGATAAATACCAGGCGTAGATCTTCTCTTCCGGTTAGTGTACTTTTCAATTTAGCCAAGGTTCCGTGGCAGACGGATTTGCAGTTTAAATATCCGAAATAGACAAGATTCTCTTTTCCGATCAGAATATCCCGAATATCGGTGGCGGCAGTTTCACCCGCTAGCATCAGCGGAAAAGACGGGACGGTTCGGTCAACCTCCAACATCCGTTTGGGCATGACGGAAAGAAAATAGAATAGGGCAAGGATAATCGCCGTTCCCGCTACCGTTATTTTCCATAGTTCCATCTTCATCGGACAAATTCGAATTTAGAATCTTCGTACTTTACCGGAAATAAATATCCTTCTTTTTTTCGAAAAATTTTCCATGTTCGGGATTTTTTTAAATAAAAATCAAAATTGATAAGTACAACGGTTTAGTTTCACCGGGCTCATTCTGCCGATCCTTTCGAAAGGGAACGTCGTTCAGGTAATTATTGTGTCGAATTTTGAAGGATCCTTATCTTATATACGTTAGTCCACTTTGTTTAGATTTGACGGAAATTTAAGGGAAAAAGTATGGCTTTATCCGAGTTCGTTTAATTTCCCGTGATTGGAGAAGTTATTTATTGCTGCGCGTTCGCAGAGATCCTTTTCTACGGTGCATCGGATTTAGGCCGAATTTTCGATGATTGTAGCGAGCGTCGGGTAGATCGGAAGGTAACGAAGAAAGCTGATTTTTCAGGATCTGGCGCCGTTGAAACTCAAAGGTTCCCCTTCGTAAAAGTTTGTGAAAGTGCTTTTACCGACTCCAGGAATAATTTCTCGTCGGAGGCGGAAGCGAACGGGCCCCAAGGGAAAAAGATCCATCCAAACCAGTAGTTCCAATTCGGTTTTTCAGAAATGATAACCGAAGTATGTTTTCCGTCGGCAAAATAGTCGATATCCAAAATCATACTCTCGTGGAAATAGCCCGGCAGTAATAATAAACTGAAGGAGGCTGCGTATAAGGACCAATGTATCCGACGCTCAAAACCGTTGATTCTAATTTCCACGCGCCGTTCTGCGGAATTTTTCCCGCTTCCGATCCGATTTTCTCCACAGTCCCAATTTTGATTCTCCGCGCAAAAGTTCGAAATTGTTTCCGGGAGGTCTCTGAGTAGATTCCATTTTCTTTTGGGGTAAAATTGTCGGAATGAAACAGCCGTTTCATTCCGAAATGATTCGAGCGGGAACCAACCGACTAAACTCCGTTTGCAATCTCCTTCTTTGCTGCATATGGGCGAGTGTTCACTCGATTTGCAAATTTCGGCGCAATATTCTCCTTTGAGTAAGACGGATAGCCTTGTTTTCGTTTTTTGCAGAGGGAGTTTTTCGCCGATTGCAAGCACAGGAAGATTTATCCTGCGATACAGACAACCGTTCGCGAATAAGACTAAGAGCCCAATCAGGAAAATATTTGGAATGATTTTTGCCAAAGATGAAAATCCCCGTCAGAAAAAGCCGCGTAGATGTCGGCTATTTCTTTCTCGCTCCGTGATTCGATTTGGAAGCTTCTTCCGCCTTCGGAAGTACGGGATTTTCTGGAGCGTCGCTTAAGCTCGGAAATTGTCCTCGTATCTCCCGAATCTCGCAATCGCAATAAGCGTGGGATGCGGTGTTTATGATTAAAAGATTCTTTTGTTCCTGTTTACTTAGAAGCAAGGATCGGGTTTTTCCGAAGTCGTCCTCTAAAGGATCGAAGGTAAATATTCCCGAAATGAAATCGAAAATTTCCAGCCAATGCAATTCCACTTCGGCTCCGGTTAAAAGAAAGCCGACCTTCGCACCGGTACTCCAATAATCCCGGTAATCTTGGTAAACTTTCTTATAAGGACTATGTAATACGAATGAATCGTAAATACCTCTCTCGCTTCCTGTGCCGATCGATCGACCGGATATCGCAATCGGTACGATAGGACCCAGTCCGGCTTCTCCCGATAGCTCCTCGGTAAACCCGAGCGTTCTCTTTTGAAACCAACCTAGTTGCATGGTATTTCCGGCGTAGAGCGTAACTTGGAATCCACGAAAGGCCCAGAGGCTAGCTCCTAACTGCGGACCGATTTTAACGTTGAAGCTAGCTATATCAAGAAAATCTAAAATTCTATCCGGAAGATACCAGGCCAATTTTTCGAAAAATCCGGAATCCGCCTCTGTTCGGTTCGCTTTATTGAATCCTTTCAAGGAGATATCCCGCAAACCGGCTTTGTAAGGGTCGGGAAGTTTTTCGGAGATCGAGTTTGCCCTGGAATCCTCGGGATACACTTTCAAAACAGTGCGAAGTAATTCGGTCGCCTCCGAGTATCTCTTTTCCTTGATATGATCCTCTGCGGTATCCAAAAGAGATTTCGAAGCAAGATGAACGTCTCTATATTGAGGAACTGAGGCACAATTATAAGCGGAAATCGATACTAGAAAAATTAAGAATCTAGATAAGGTAAATAGTTTCAATTTTTTGTTTCCTTTCTCTTGAATTTTGGTAGGCATTAGTATTTAAAACCGATTTCGAATCCGATCTGAGATCTTGTGTCCCGAGAGCTCGGATAGGGCCCATAACCGTGAAGCATATTTCCCAATATCGCCCCTGCATTCCCGGTAAGGGCAGCCACGAGTACTCCATCCTTATTTGTCACGTTAGAACTTCTTACGGTATGCGTTGCTTCGGTGCCGGCATAGGAGAGTCTTAGGAAGACCGCATCGGTCACTTGGAAAGAGTATCCGATATGAAATCGATTTCCTACGATCTCCGTTTTTGCCGTTCCCTGGCGTAAGGTTGATATGGGGATGGAAGTATTTCCGATCCTTAAAAGCACGAACGACCCCTCCTGAAAATCGGCGGCGCCTTGCATATTTTTAAAATATTCCAAACCGAAATCGATTTTATTTCTCCCTAAGAACGAAACCGAGTAATTTAATCCGACAAGCCCGTTCAAATAAGATTCTCGATACGTGAGTTTGTCCGGGGTAAAATCTACTCCGTTTGTGACGGTCGTAATTGTGCCCGAGGTTCCCGAAGACATAAATACATTGCTTTTGGAGGATAAGATTACGTCATTTTCGTACACTTCGAATCCGGCCCTCAGAGCGAAGTTTTCCAAAAATCGGTTTTTGGAATCGTGAAAAATCAAGAAATCGGCGCCGTAACTCACCCTTGATGTCACAAGGGTACTCTTCGAGTAATCGTAGATCGTGAGATCTTGACCCTTTATCGTAGACGTCGGATTCGTTAAAGTAATGGAATACTTATCGATATCCGTAAGCGAGTTAGCACCGGACGTTAAGTTAGCGTAGGACAGTAGATAATTACTGCGAATTAAGGGAGTGTGTCGAACCGAAGAATCCCATTCGAATCCTTTTCCCCGGAAGTTGGAGATAGAGGGAATCGCGATGGCATTGACTCCACCTATAGCGGAATTGATCATGAACGAATTTCCCATAGTTAACGCGTTTTTGGCGGTAGCCGAATTGACCTGAACGTCGGTCATTCTGATTCCGATTGAAGTTAGCCTAGTATTCGTAGCTTCTTCCTCAGCCTGAATTGTTGCCGAGAAAGATGCCAATGCAATTAAAATCGCATATTTAAGTTTCAACTTGATCTCCTTTTCGATTTGCATTCGCAAGATTCTTTCCAATCTATCCATTTATCTCCGAGTAGAGACAGGTTTTGCCGAAGAAAATCGGAAATTTTGTTATTACGATTTTATAATTTTATATCATTCGAATCGTTAGGAGAATTTATAAGAATCGACCGTATTGGAACTTTCTGAAAACATAATGGAGTTCCGCGTTTCCGTAGAATTGCGTCCATCCAATGATTATCGGCCGGGCATGGATCGAGGCAAAGAACCGATCGTTCGGCTCAAGTGGAATGATGGTTGAAGATCCTGGTCGCCAAACCCGATGCTTTCTGCTCTTTTGGAACGGGTATGCACGGTAGGCCTGATTCGGAAAGGGCTCCACTACCTCTGTGAATGATGATTCCGGTTGCTTGGAAATGTCATTTTGCCAATACTATATCCACTGGCAATCCTATCGAGAAAATTACAAGAAAATGAATTCAAAAAATACAATTGTTTAAATGTAGATTTATTTTTAAAATACTTATCAAACAATAAAATCCTAAAACAGAATATAGTTCTCGAATCTCCCATTTGGGATATTGGGCGCCTTCCTGAATTCGCGAGCAAGCAAAATGGATTTCCAATTTTGGTTATTGCAGGGAAAAACGCGACCGTTTGCTCTTCTTTGCTCGGACGAGAGGATCGTGCCGTTACAGTTTTGCATAGTTGGAATTTTAAATGATGCTCTTAAGACTGTCAGGCTGAGAATTTTGAAATTTTGATAGCGTCCTTACAGTTCCGCTTAGTTAGAATTTCGGATAAGACTATCAAGTTACGAGCTTTGAAATTTTTAATTCTTTGGGCTTCCCGATGCCAACGTATCTTTTTCGCTCTCTAATTAGCACATCGGCAGGGCACCCGCAAATCTAAAGTGGGCACAATCTTTGATACATTGAAACGATTTGGTTTAAAGCAGTCAGCCCTCCGAATATAGCTTCGGTTATCCTCTAAATCTGCAATCATCGGTTTCTTCCACCTAACTCTAGCATTTAATATCTATATCGCAGTATTAATTCCTCTTCCGCCAACATCTATCGCCTAATATTTTTTTGCTAGGTCATGGGAAAAATAGTGAAATCGCTTGTTTTCATCCTTTAGAATATGAATATCTTGAAAAAATAATACTCCGACGAATTCCAATAGTCGATGGGTCTCGATGCTCATATGCATCGCTGGACCGAATCCAAGCCATACATTTATAGTCGAATATACGGGTAATTCGTCGCAAATTCGAATCAAATAGATTGATACGCAGGTGTTTATGCCGGCGTAAACGACCGCTCTAAGCCAAGGTTCATTATCCGTTCTTTTAATTTCTATTGCCGAAATATTCGTATTACGAGATACGCTGGAAATTCTGGATTGATAACGTTTTGTATACGAGGACGAGACTTCGATCGGGGCATATGCGATACCTAAGCCCGTCCCGAGAGGGCCTATTTCCGTTCCGACTCCAATTCCGTAACCGAATTTGAAAACGAAAATGTCCGCGACTCCCTTGATTATATTACCCACATATCGAAAGGGGACGAGGATTATATTTGTCAGGCCATAATTACGGATCTTAGAATTGTGCTGGTTTACGTTCTCGGCAGTCGTGTTGTACTTCGTAATAATTAAGTCCGTGGTAAATATTTCATTCTCTTCCAATAAAGACCGTGCGGCCTCAACATATTTGATGGATTTGAGTATATGACCCTTATAACTAGTCTTGTTAAGGCTTAATTCGAGAACCCCCCTTGCATTTTCTGATTCTGCCATTTCGAGCAATCCGCGGACGGTGTTGTTCAAATAGGAGAAGCCGCTTTGTTCAGCCGAAATCCGCTTTTGTTCGATTCGAGATAGAAAATCATTAAAATCGCCGTTATCGATCGGAGCGGTATACTTCTGCGCTTCGAGGAAAATATTCTTATATAGTTTGTGAGACTTGGCGAAATTCAATTTTTGATAAGCGTCGTCGGCCTCTTTTTCGGAATATTTCAAGAAGGCTATTTTCACTTCGGCGATTCTATACCGTAAGGTTTTTTGTATTCTGGATTTGTTTTGGTAATCGGAAGTATTATTGATTTCATCCAACAAATTTTGATAAGTAGCGTAATATCGGCTTAGTATTTCCTCCGATAAAATAGTTTCCGCGTTCAGTTCGCGATCGATTTTGATTAATCGTTCCTGGAATAATTTAAAATATGCAAGATCTATGTTTTTACGGATAATCGATTGAAGGTTGCTGAGAGAATTTTGGTACTCGCTACTTAAGGATTGAACGGCTTTAAGGGATTTTACGTAAATGTCTATCGCGTCTCCGTATCGTTTTTGCGAGGCGAATCGATCGGCGGTTAATAGGGAGTCGTTGATTTCATCCGTCAAAATTCTTAAACTGGAATCGGTGCCTTCGAAACTGTACGTATTCATTTTCTCGGAGGATACGCTTTCTATCTTAATCTTGGAAATAGATAAATTGAACCCGTCTTTTTCAGGGGCATTCAATTTGTTGATCGTATACTTGGAGTCGAGGCTTTTTTTTGCGATCTCATCCGCGTAGTAATCGAATTGATACGGGAATAAGTCTATTGTGTCGGAGAAATAAATTTCATAACCTTCCGCACGTGAAGACGGTTTTACGGCTTTAATCGTCAATGAGTATTGATTTGCATTCTTGGAAATGCTTCCCGCGATCAGAATATCGAAGTCGGCTACGGTTCGAAGAGCATCGAAACCTTCTTTTCCGCCGAACCCGGAGAGTTGCAGGGAGGTTTGGTTTAGTAAGGATCGCATTGTGCTATCGTTCATGACGATATACCGCTCTCCGGCTTGGTTTATCAATTTTAAGGTCAACAGATTGGTGATATTCGAGGAAACATCGGACGCGATGTTTTTTCCATACTCGACGGATTGTATGAATATTTTCGGAGTCTTAGTTTGGAACAATTTTCCGTTAGGGTCGCTCTTAACCAACGCATCGGACGCGCATCCGAAGGAACCTAGAATGAGGAGAAGAATTACTTGTCTCAAGTGGAATTTTCCTTTTTATGTCGATGATGTATTCAATTTAGGAGTGGGTTAGGGCATTCCACTCGACGTTTCGGGGTCATTAGAAATTTGAGAACTATCATTTTCAATTCGACTTAAGCTTACATTTCCCGGATGTGGTCTGTTCCGGTCCTTGGATCGGCGGCGAAATCGGTTTCCCGTTATTCAATGAAGATCGCTTCGATTCGTTAGAAAGCTCTTTTCTGATTCGAAAAATTAGATTTCCCGAATGTAATTTTTTCTCCTCTTTGCACTCTGATTGAACGAGTTACTGGACGGAAAAATCGGAATGCAAATGAAACGTAAAGTCCGTTATCATCAAGACCATTTCCATTTTGCAAGGATTCAGGGTTAGTTCTTTATTGTCAATATGAAAATAAATGATTGTATGGGATGTCAATTTGCAAAAATTATTTATATTTACGGAATACTAGATTGATTTGATTCTTCGGACAGAGAACGTCCTGTTGCGACGTAAACGTATTTTAAGTTCGGCAACCGTGGTCGTCTCAAACTTAAAATTTGGGGAATCGATCCACACGAGTTTGAATGCTATTTTGGCGGTAATCCGTTTAGCTAACCGATTTCATTTGGGAAGATAATAATACGAAAGATTAAGCTCTTCGGCTGAAGTGGGTTACGGATTTCGAAAAATCCGTAGTGTCCTTTTTCGGAATTACTTACGTTTATTAGGAAAACTTTTAGGAGAAATGCATGAATCATACTAAATTTACTGCGGTTTTATTTCTTTCCTCGGCGATCCTGGTGCAAGCTATTCATGCTCAGAATATACCCGATTCGATTCGCAAAAATATCGCTTCTTTTTGCTCTTCGGAATGGACTAAGAGGGGAATACTGGATCGAAACATGTTTAAGTATTGCATGAATGAACAGAATGAGGGTTGGCTGAATCTTCAAGATTTGGTGCGTCGAAATAGCGCATATCCTTGGATCAAAGATTTGAAAGAGAAAATTTTTGATAAGTGGACGAGGCGAGGGATTACCGACTGGAATATGGTTCACCATTCTCTCCATGAGGAAGTCGAGGCCATTAAGGATTTGGAATATGGTCTCAAGAAGAAGGAATTTACTAAAGAAAAGTATGACGAATGCTTTTCTCAATGGGGAGATTCGGATTCCCCTTGGAGTATGACTTATTATTGCATCAAGGGGGAAGATTAGCTCAGAGGTTGCGGGTGCATATTGCATTTCTTGTACAAGTGGTTTTGCAGCTGAGTGAGAATATTTGCTATTGTCTTTTTATTATGCAGAACAAGGATTAAAGCCGTAAATATGTTCTGCACTCCGGTCGATCAACTTTTTTGAATACTTTTCTATTGACAATTTTTGAAATAGCTACCTGCTGAAATCTATGTCACCCTTTATTCGAAAGTTTAATCTTACTACTCATGTCACGGTATCGGTCGGTTGGATCGGCGCCGTCGCCAGCTTTCTTGTGCTCAGTATAGCGGGTATCGCCAGTCAAGATGCCATAATTGTTCGTAGTTCCTATATATCAATGGATCTTATAGGACGATTTATGATAATTCCGTTAAGCGTATTGTCCATGCTCACAGGACTGGTCCTCGCCTTTTGGACTCAATGGGGCTTAGTTCGGTATTACTGGGTCTTTGTAAAATTTGTTCTGGGAATCTTTTCAAGTATAGGTTTGGTATTACATCAGTACGTTGCTATCGGAGAAGTAGCTAAGAAGGTAGCCGCGACGGCGACCTTTTCCGATCCGGGTAGATTGGGACCTCAATTAATCATGGATGCGAGTCTGGCAATCTTGGTTTTATTGATAGCGACGGTTCTGTCCATATACAAACCTTGGGGTTTGACTCCTTATGGTCTATGGGAACAGCGGGTGCAAAGGAATCTTGAGCCGCCGGCAACAAGGATCAAGATTAGGGCAGAACTAATACGATTCGGGCTGAAAATTTCTTTTGCTCTCGCCGCCATTCTTATCATTATAGTGGCGATCGTTCATCTCTCGAGCAAGGGTTTCGGAACTCATTAGGCTCGATTTATGATCGCTTTTTAGGGATGGATCTAACGACCTTTTTCTTCTTCCTTTTAGGGGAGGCTTTTGCTCTCCCGTTAAAATCAAGAGCAAGATCGATCCAATACTGAAACTCTTTTTTCGATTTTATATCTTTCTCGTCGACGAATACGAATCCTTTCATTACCTTACCGTTATGAATCATCGGCCGGCATTTCTTTTTCTCTAAAACGGAATCGTATATGTCCGGATCGATGCGACACATTAATTCGTCGTTTGCTACGCAAACGCACATCTTGTCGTTTACCATAAAGCAGATACCTCGAAACATTTTCTTTTCTTCCAGATTTTGTATATGGGGCAATGCCGCTCGTACTCGGATCGCTAGCGTTTCGCTGTATGCCATTGTCGTTTCTTATCCCGCGATGTTCTGTTCTAAAGTCATTTACAGTATCGACTATGATTCAACGAAATATCTATCTAAGGATATTTCGATCAAGTAAACATTCTGTAAGATGACAAAAATTCAAGTATGGAATATTTTGTCTAGTGGAATTATTATATACTAAAACTTCTCCGCTTGCTCGTAAAGTTGGAATTTTTGCAAAGGAAAAAGAATTCCCTATGAAGCTCAAGAATCTTGCCGAAAACCGAAAAGCGGTACCGTCGTCTGGAGAAAATCCCGTAAAGGTCTTCAACGTAAGATACGCGTCGAATTTTCTAAGCCGAATGCCTTAAAAAGAATATAGGCCTGGGAGCCGAAATGGTTAGAGTTTTGTGCCGAGCAGGTTGGAAATCTTCGGTCCGAAATATTGCGAAATTCTAATTCAAAATCCTCTTAATTAAAATAAATGAATAAAACGAATATTGCGGGCAATCTCGGAGGCTGCTCCCGATGATTGCCCTGTTCCTGTATATTAATGAGACGCCAGCCAAGCGACTAAGTCTTTCAAGACTTGAGCTCTGTCTTGCGGGAGTTCGTTCATCGTTTCGTGAAAGAGTCCTTCGTAGATCTTCATCGTTTTATCTTTCGACGGAATTACTGCAAAAGCTTCTTCCGTTCCGGCCGAAAGTGCGACTGCATCCTCTTTTCCGTGAAATAAATAGACCGGAAGATTAATTTTGGAAGCTTTTTCCAAGGCTTTTTCCTTGGAGTTGAGTATGAAGTCCCCCAGATATGCGCCTGCCTTATCATGAACTAGCGGATCGTTTTTATATGCGGCCACGGCTTTTTCGTCCCTGGATAGAGTGGCTGCATCGAGACCGGTAGAAATCGTAAAACTAGGCGAGGTGCCCGCGATTAACCCGAGCATCGCTTTTTTTACTTTTGCGATAAAATTCGTTTTTACCTCGATAGGTAAGCTACTCAGGACCAATCGATCCAAATTTGCCTGGTATCTAGGATCTCCCGCATAGAAGAGCGCGATTAATGCCCCCATCGAATGGCCCATCAACGTTACTTTGGAAACACCTTCTTTTTGTTTTGCGATTCCGATCAACTGATCCAGATCGCTGAGGAATTGATTAAAATCGGTTATAACACCGCGATCTCCTTCCGATTTTCCGTGACCTCGAGAATCAATTAAATAAACATTATATCCTTTTCCGGCGAGAGCTTCTAATAGATTTTCATATCTCCCTCCGTGTTCTCCGATTCCGTGTTGAACGAGCAAAACTCGAGGTTTTGCTGTGTTCTTGGATCTATAGCTGCGATAATAAATGGAAGTATTTCCTACACCGGTGAATTTTCCGTCTTCGACATGGTAGGAATTTTCTAAATTAGATTTACCTTCATCGACGGCTAGGAGGACCCCCGTCAATGAAACCGATAGTATTAGGCAGGTCAGGGTGATTTTTAAGATCCTTCGTTTAAAAATCGATGTCATAAATTCTTTTCCGTAAAATTCCAGATTCATTTGCTTTTTCCCATTTCCTTCATAGTAATCTTTCAAGACTAAGATCGATTTAAAATGTCTAGGAAGAAATTTGCGATTACCGCATTCGACATTCTAAGCCTTCTAGATTCCGAATTTTAACCTAGCGTTTCCGCGGGAGGCGTCCTTTTCTAGGTCTCATTCATTCAGTTAAGATAGGATTTCGTTTCTAGTAGGGAAAGAAAATTTCTAGATACATAAGCACTTTTTGGTCGTTCTATTTTGAACAATCGTAATTCTTTAGATTCTTAGGTGCGTTTATTCTTTGCAGGACATTTTTTCGGAATATTCACAGCCGAACCGCTTCGATTATGCGATAGGAATAATGGAAGTTTACCTGCATATTTAGGGACTTGCCCATTTGAAATGGTCGGCTTGTAATATCCGATCCTTTCTTACTATAGATCCGCATCTAGTGCCGCAACTTTTAAATGTTCGAAAGAATAGATCCGTATGATTTGAACGGAATTCTCTTCGATTCAGAATTACAAAAGAACAGGATTGCTTGAGAACGAACCGTAGTATTTAATTTAAGAATGTTCGGAGTCCGTAAAAATTCCGGGACAACCCTCGGTTTGAAAATCGAAGCCGACGGGGTTCCTCATAGACAAAATACGTTTATCCGATTTGGTACGCTGATTCATTCTTACTCTATAAAATTGATCGAAAGTATTTCGATTCGACAGGAGAAGTCTAGTCTAAGAAAATTAAGTGTTTCGCGAGCAAATGGAATAATTACTTACGTTCGATTTTTCGAAAAGGAACGAAATTTTTCAGATCGGAAAACCGTTCCATCCACTTTTGCACATTAGAATATTCGGTACTATCGATTTTTGCCTCTTTGGATACCGCGCAAAACGGAAAGCAGGCCACGTCCGCCAGAGTGGGTTTATTTAATTCGATCCAATCGCGATTTTCCAGACGTTCATTTAATACGCTCAAAGCCTGCTTCCCCCTTTTTTGGAAAGTTTCCCCGTCCGTACCGATTTTAAATTTGTAATGAATTCGAGCTAAGCCGATTCCGTTATGCAATTCGTTTGCGTCAAAGAATAACCATTGTAAAACGAAGGCTCTATCCCGTATATTTTGCGGAAACCATTTATCTTTGCCGTATTTTTCGGCCAAATAGATTAAAATAGCATGACTGTCCCAAATAGTGATATCATTTTCCACCAGCACCGGTACTTGGGAAAGGGGATTTATTTTCTTAAACGCTTCCTCCTTTTGTTCCGAGCGCAAAAGATCTACGCTAATTTCGTTATACTCTAAATTCAAAAGATTCAGCATCAGTCTTGCTCGGTACGAGTTTACGGATATCGAATGACTATAAAGGACTCTTTCCATCCGGCTTTATTTTTGCTCCGTTCTGAATACTACCGAACGATCGGTAGCTGTAAAGTCTTTTACGATGCATTTTCGAACGGAAAGTCGATTTCCGCGGCTTCGCAGAGGTGTTAGAGCGGTCTCGATGGCTTCGAAAGATTTCCCCTCCTTCCGGTTAATTGCATTTCGATAGGAAGATTCCTGAAATATTTCCGGAGCATTGCGGATAGAACCGGAACGGGATCTAGAAATGATTCTTTCATTCTAAAAATGGCCGAGTAGGCGCGGTCTTAGTTATGATTTGTCACGTTTTTCCGCTTCGTTTATGAATTCGAATTCGAGAACTATTCTTCGAGTAGTAAGGGCGGGACTGACCTCGACATCATATCTTGAATTTGACGCATGTCATTTTACAATGGTTGTTAAAAATTTCTATGTATGGAAAATATATAAATATTTCCGTTATTTTGTCAAAAAGGTGCAGGTATCGAAGGGAAGGTTTAAGGAAATGAAATTCGAAAGTAGCGAAGAACATCCTAAGAAAATTTGTCAGGTTCATTAGTCGCAAATTTCATAATTCGAGAAATAATTTTTATATTGACTTTCCCGGAAAATTCGTTAGATAGTCCGAACGTTTATCACGCCGAATATTTCGATGAATAAATACAATATATTTGGCTGCTTAATTGTAACATTCTTGTATTTTGTTTTAGGGTCGTCGCTCAAGGCCCAGAATTCTTCCGAGCCGATTTATATAGGGCAATTTCAAACCTTCGACTCTAAGTTAGAGCCGGAAATTTCGAAAAAACTCATTGAAAAACTTAAAAGCCAATTCGAGTCCTTGCGTTATTCCGTCGATATATTACCGCCTTTAAATCCGGAGGAAAACTTTAAACGAATTTCCAAGGGAAATATTTACTTAACCGGTTTCTATCGAAGGGAGAAAAGTACCGGTCGACTTATATTGTACGGACAGATTTATAATGCCGAAAAAGGATTCTTGATAGATGCTTATAATAGTTATAACGAAGTGCAGGGACTGGAGGAAATAAAAAACGATTTACCGAAAGACGAAGGTCATCAATCGGATGAAAGCGTAATAGACCAATTTACGCAAAAAATCGTTTTGTCGGTGCGAATTAATAAAAATAAACAGGAAAGAAGAGAGAATATAAACGAGTATGTTTTATCCAACCCGATAAGTAAGAAATTTATCTTCCCGGTTCAGAAGGAAGATATCAAAAAATCCACCGAACAGGTTTTCAATCTACTCCAATCCCAAGTTACGACTGCATCCACTAAAACCGAATTATTAACTCATGATGCTCCGGATCTTGTTTCCGTGATATCCGATAAAGAGCTATTACATTACGGCAGAATATCCTTGAACGATGTGCTCGGGAATCTGCCGGGTTATGCGCCGTCCCAGGATTATGATAGAAACACGATTAGCTATCGAGGAATGTTCGAAGGGTGGAATAATAATCATCTTCTAATGCTCGTGGACGGGATTCAGTTTAACGATAATTTATACGGCTCAGCTTTGACATCGGAAATAACACCCCTGAACATGCTTAAATCCGTCGAGGTGGTAAGAGGTCCCGGATCCGCCTTATACGGTAGTAATGCCATGAACGGAATCATTTCTTTAAATACCTACTCGGGTAAGGATCTGAGAGGGGAGATGCAAACGAGAGTTCGTATGGGAACATCGGGAACTAAGATTTACGATTTTAGAACGGGAAATACGGGTAAGTTATTCGATTATGTCATGAGTTATAATTCGTATGAAACGAACGGAAATAACTATAAGGATTACGACGGTTCGGGTAGAACCGATATCACGGGATCTTTCTTGGCTAAGTTTCGCGTTCAAGACGCTAGATCGAATTACTATCTTTTCGCGAAATTGGAAGGTAAAGACATACTGGAAGGTTTAACGATTCAATATCATAGACAATATTGGAATTTTCAAACCGGGCACGGTTGGCTTTGGGCAATTCCCGATTATAACGGGAAGATGGACGAGTATCGGGACATGGCGTCGATGAAATATAAAAATAAAATAGGCTCCAAGCTCACTCACGAATACGTACTGCAATACCAAAAACATAGTATCGATTGGAACACTCGTTACGCTCAAAACGGAGCTTCTAGCGGATTCTACCCGGCCGGGGTCAGCGAATATTTAAAAACTAACGGACAAAGTCTTTTCGGACGAGCTCAGTTAACGTATGATTTGGGGAACTCCGGAAGTATTTTGGCCGGCGTTGAAACTACGAGATTCATTTATACCGGCGATCAAAGTCATTATGCGAATGCAAATCTTTCCGATGCCGCGGATTCCTTCCCCCCGTTCGCAAACAATGCAAACGGGACTCTCGGACCCTGGCTCGCATGGATTAAGAATAAGCCCGTATGGACGGTGGGTGTATTCGGACAAATCGTTTCCCCTAAATTCTTGTACAATAAGTTGCAGCTGACGGTCGGCGTACGAAACGATCAAACCACACAACACTATATGGGAATAGATAATCCTTATAGCAATTACCTGGGATTTCCGTATGCTCCGAATCAAAAACGCGTTTTTAGAAAGACGAGTCCTAAGGCGGCGTTAGTTTACTTTATTACGAATAGTTTAAATTTAAAGCTGATGGGTGGGCAGGCGTTTCGAACTCCTTCCATTACCGAAATGTTCGGGGCAAATACGTTTTCGCTGGCTTCTAACCCAAGACAATTGAGGCCGGAAATCGTCCGGGATTACGAGGCCGCTCTCGATTGGAATTTGAATCAATATATTAACTTTCGAGTAAACTACTTTGTAAGGAACTTTCAAAACCAGATATTTTACAGTCTGCAAAATAATAATTTAAGCACGAATATTTACTCGGCCGTTACGAACGGTGTCGAATCGGAAATCAATTTTACGTTTCATCAATTCTCCGGTTTCTTCAACTATTCTTATGCTCATCGGTTAAGCGAAAAGATTTTGGATAAAACCATTTCTCCCAGTCAGAATCAAATGACCTGGGCACCTTCCCATCTTGCGAATGCGGGAATTCGATACGTTACGAGTAAGATCGAGGCCGGCATTCAGGCTCATTATCAAGGAACCGTTTATAGAAGATCGTCCGATTTCGGTCCCATTGACCCGATTACCGGGATCTTGCAAAGCGATTCGAGACTGCAATATCCGCAATACCGGCCTAACTACGTCGGAAACTGGGTTAACGTGGATGTACGATTGGCGTATTACATCACGGAAAAGATCAGCATAGGTTTCTTCGCTTCGAATTTACTGAATAATCAGCAGAAGCTGATCAAGATTAATAACTTTCCTTTCGACTATTCGAATTCGCAGAGGCAAGCGATGGTCGACCTAAACGCCTCATTTTAACGGCTAATAAATATTCGGTAAATATAATGTTCATTAGCGGATGCGATTAATTGGCTCGCTTCGCTTGTAGAATTTGAATGGCTTCCCGTTTCTTATTCGAGAGGCGCAAATATTCCTGGGCCCTTTTGTCGGAAGGGTCGATTAAAAGAATATGCTCGAATAGACGAATTGAATTTTCGTATTCCCTTTGCGAATATAGGTTGATCCCTTCTTTCAGGTAGTCCGATATTTTGGAAAGCTCGGACACTCGGATATGATTTAACTCTCCTATGGATTTCGAATTTTGCGGATACGTTCTAAGAGAGGAAAGATACATTTTAATAGCATCGAATACTTTTCCGGTCCTGGCAAGACGTTCGGCCGAAATTCTTTCCGATTCGCTCTGAGCAAAGGTCGCCGTTGACAATCCTTCTTTGGCGATCTGTAAGTTCGGATTGATAAACAGGACTTTTTGATATTCGATTCTCGCCTGCGGATAATTTCCTTTTTTGTAATATTCCTCGGCGGACAAAAGCAATTCTTTCGTTTTTCCGCCGGTCATTTTTTCTATTACTAATTGTAAGTAGGAGGAAACCGATTGATTGTTGGGATCTTTTTTTAGGATAGTTTCGAAGATGACTCTCGCGCTCTTCAGCTTTCCTTCGTTTAACAGGTTGATTCCTACGGTGAATAATTGAGTAAGTTTAGCTCTCTCTTTCATCTCATTCGGGATGTTCAATCCCGATTCCGAGGCGTAATTTTCATTCAGAAAAAAGGCGGGTTTATCGGGAAGAATGAATTTTTCCGTCTTGCAAGAGGATTTTTCGGACAATATTCGATTCGCTAACTCTCCCGTTTCAATTCCTAACTTATTATATTCGGGACTTATTCCGAACGTCGTTCCTGCTCTTACCAACGCGGGGAACGGGGCGCCCAGTATTATTTTATTCTTTCGGGCAAATGCGGAAAGTTCTTCGAAAATCGCCCTATTATAAAGCGGGTCCTTGATTATTATAAATGCGTCATATTCTCCCTTTAATCTGTCTAAACTGCTTCGAAAATTTTCCTCACCGACCTTCCATTTACTGAATAGTAATCGATACTTTAGATCTACGTAATCTCCTTCCGTGGCAAAAAACTCCCCCTCGGGTTGAGAGTAGAAGGTAATTACTTTTTCGGCATTCGGAGACAGTTCTTTTATCGCCTTAAAGAATTCCGCAATCGAAATGTCCATGCCTACGCCGCAAATATTACTCGAATTCATTCCGAAAGATTTCGGGTTACTTACCATCGTAAAGATTATGGGTATTTTCGTGATACTCTCACTCGCTAATTTTAAGGCAATCGGTCCTATCGCTATCAAGAGTTTGGTATTGGCGGCTTCTAATTCTCTAAAGTAGTTGGAGATATCTTTGTTTTCGGACTGAATTAGGTCCACGTAAGAGACCCGGACAGGGTGTTCGAGGGTGGATTGAATACCGTACAGGGCTTGTTCGTAGATAGTGTTGTCGGAAGATAATAATATCTCTATATTGCCCGGTAAAATGCCCGGCGCGGAAAATAAATCGTTCGAAAATTTTGGTGAGACTAAGATTGCGAGGGCAATCATAGTCGTTTTTAATCCGATGTTAGGAACGCTGATATTACCCATGGCTGAAAATTTACTTATGATAATTACACTTCGGAAGCTAATCGATTCGATTCTAAGGATTCAATTTTAGAAAGATTTAAGATGGCGGTTTTGAAATCGGGCTTTATTTCCAGCGCTTTCTTCCATTCTTCCTTGGCTTGAAAGATATTACCATTTCTGTAATAAATGCTTCCGAGATTGTTGTGGGCATGGTGGTTTTTGGGAGCATTTTCGATCGATTTTAGATAGAAACGTTCGGCATTCGCGAGATCGTTTAACAGAGAATGGCAATTGGCTATTCTAAATAGAGTCCATGGGTTATTTCCTTCTATTCTGTTTGCTTTTTCGTAAGATTCCAGCGCTTCGGTGTAATTTTTCTTGTGGTACAAATAGTCCGCTTTCGTGAGAATATCCTCCAGGTTTACGTATTTGGTGTTAGCTATGTCTAACATCTGAATTTCCTCGACAAAGCCGTCCTCTTTCATTCCTACTATTATTTTTTCGTTAAGAAGTTCGGCATCCGGATGATTTGGCTGGACTTCCAGAGCCTGATGGGCGATTTTTTTAGCCCTAGGGTAAATTTTCATCTTGAGGTAGATGTCGCCTAAATTCAATAAATTCATAAAATGAGATCTGTCTCTTAAAAAAAGCCTTTCGCCGTAGTCGGCTGCCTCGGAAAATTTACCGAGCAATCGGAGGCTGTTGGAAATCCAATAGATGCACTCGTTATCTCCGGGTATGGCAGCCGTATATTTTTCGAAGAATATTAGAGCTTTATCAAACTCTTTATTTTTATAATGGATGCTCCCCGCGATCTTTAGAAGATCGGGATACGATTCCATCATGTCTCCGAGTTCTTCTATTATCGTAATGCATTCTTCGAATTTTCCGTCTTCGAAAAGCTGCGTGCTATCCCGTATTACTTTCCGAATTTCGATCGGTATGTCGTTCGCGATCAACGGGATATCACGCAGCTTTTCCAGGTATGATATTCTCAATATGGAAAAATCATCGATAAGAGTTCCTGAGTTTTCGACTTCTTCTTTTATTTTATATAAATTGCCTTTTCCATTCGCCACATGCTGCAGGAACTTCGTTTCATCTTCGTTGATAATATCATCTTCTCCCGATTTGGAAATTAATATATCGTCCCGTCCGTCCGAACCGATGATGATTATGTCGCCGGGGAGCATTTGAAAAAGTCTAATGTAAAATTTATCTTCCTGCTCGGGCATTCCTAATTTTCTTAAACTTAAGTTTGTCTCTAAAAAGGAAGCTTCGGAATCTCTATAAAGAACGGTCCAAGGGTGTTCCGCATTTATATAATATAACAGTCCTGATTGAGTATCCACCAGTCCCATGCAAACCGAGATATACATGCATCCGTCGAAAGATAAAAATACGTTTTGCAGATCCAAAAACCTTTCCTTTAACCACGTCTCGGGAAAGATCTTCTGATTTTTCGATCTCTTATATCTGAGGATGGCCGAATTAAAAACCACTCCTAAGACGAGAGCGCCTCCGGCTCCTTGCATGGATTTACCCATCGCATCCCCGTTCGCAAAAACCGTATATTCTCGGCCGTCTAACCAGATGCGATCCGTTATGCAGATATCTCCACCAAGTTGAGAATTCCATCTACGAAAGGAAAATTTCTTTTTCTGTTCTATGAAAAACTCCGTTTTTACTCTTTTAGAAATATTATTATTCGGTTGTAAAGGTTCCAGTAATACGGAAGTTAGATAATAATCCGCGTCCTGCGAAACCTTTAATGCTTGGACTTTTTCCAGCGTCTGGTTGAGTTCATCCGTTCTTTGATGAACCATCGATTCTAGATTTTGAGTAAAATCGCGAATCTGCGACGTCATCCTATTGAACTGCGAGGCTAAGGTTCCGATTTCGTCCTTTCCGCTGATCGCTATTTGAAAGTTTAAATCGCCCTCACCGATGATTTTAACTCCTTGGGATAGAGTATGAATCGGTTTGGAGAAGTTGATTGCCACTAAAATCGCTATTATGATTCCGAGTACGAATAATGCACTGGCAACGCTGATAATACTTCGCCTTATGGCGTATACAGGTTCGTAAACTTTATCCTTATCGAATTCGAATATGGCAACGCCCACCCACATTTTTTGACCTTGGTAATTTATGAAAATCGGATAAGAAAATCTTAGAACAGTTTTTTCATTAACGGTAATTTCGTTTAGAGTAAGTTCCTTGATCGAGGAAATTTTTTGAAACTCCGATTCGGGTATGTCCTGCCCGATTTTATCCTCGTTGAGATCTGCGACATATTTTCGGTCCACGTTGATCACATACGAATCGATTAAACCGGAAATATTACTTTCCCGTAACCGGAGCAGACTTGTTCTAGTTGCATCATAGGTTTCATTAATGAGCAATTCTTCAGTTGCTAAATTCGCAATATTGTTGGCCAGGTTTCGACATACTTCGAACGTTTTCTCCAAGACAATCGCTTGATTTCGATACAATACGATGATAGAGAGGGGGAGTACGCAGAGAAGAACTATCCCTGATACGAATATAATCATTTTTGTCCGAATTTTAAGATTATTCAAAATGGAAAAAACATATTTCATTCTGGGTGAACCTTAAGCGGAGGCGGAAACTTTGCTGCGTTTTTTGGTATTTGTCAAACAGTTTTAACCGTTCGCATTTTAGTACTTGGATCCGTTACTGATCTTTTGGACAAAACTATTTTACTTGATCGGTTTCTATTTTAAGTAAAAGGATGTAGCAACCTTCTTGCGTTGCTTGATCGTAGATTCAAGCGAATTTTTCGATGAGTGGATTACGTCTTTGTTTCATTTTTCCGAGCTATTTTAATTTCATATCAATTACATTCTGAAGGTACTTCCTTCCGCTTAGACCAGGTCCATAAGTCACCTTCGAAATTCTCGTCGGTTTTTGCGCCGCCTTGTTCGAGACTTTGTTCCATTTCAAGTAAGTACCGTTTATTCGGTAACCCGCCTCCGTATCCGGTGAGATTTCCGTTCGAACCGATCACTCGGTGGCAAGGGACGATGATTGCCATCGGGTTCTTACCGTTGGCAAGGCCGACCGCGCGGGAAGCGTTAGGATTATCGATCCGACGTGCCAATTCTCCGTAGGAAATAACTTTTCCGAAGGGTATCTTCGTAAGCTCCGCCCAGACTCGTCTCTGAAAAGGAGTTCCTACCATAGTGAGCGGTAAATCGAATTTTTTAAGCTGTCCGGCAAAGTAAGCCCTGAGCTGCTCGGATGCGAGTGATATCGGTTCGAGATCGGGATACTCGATCCAATCCGCTCGGATTTCGGCGCCGTATTTTTGCTTATCCATACAGACACGGGTGAGACTTGTTTCATTCGATACGATAAGAAGTTCCCCGATCGGCGATCCTATTTTTGCGTAGTACGTCATACTTTCTCTTCCAAAGATTTCCATAAATGCATTGTTGCGTACGATCGCCAAGGTCGCCAGCTCTCCGCTATCTTTAATACTTTACTCGGATTATTTTCCCCAAGCGCTTTATAAATTCCTAAATCTGTATGCGGGAACGAATCGGGCCAGCCGAAGACGCGCATCGCGACGTACTGGGCGGTCCAATCGCCGATTCCGGGTAAACTCGTCAATTCCCCGATTTGCTTTTCAAAATTAGTATCCGGTTTAAGATTCAGTTTTTTTTCGGCGACGGCTTTTGAAAAGGCAAGAATCGTTTCCGCACGTTTTGTCGGTAAGCCCAAGGTTGCGATTTTCTTAACGTTGGATTCCGCGACGCGTTCCGCGTTCGGAGTCAAATATGTCAGTCCCGCGAAGCCGGTTTCGATTGGAAGACCGAACATTCTCACGAAACGAGCGGCGATAGTGGTAGCCGCCTTGACGCTGATTTGCTGGCCGAGAATGGCTCTAATGCATACTTCGAAAGGATCGAAAGAGCCAGGCACGCGAAGTCCTGGATTCTTTGCGGATAATTTACCTAAATGTTGTGCGATCGAAATCGGTTCCGCGTTGAGATCGAATAATCTTCGGAGACTTGCTAGTATCGGGATCAAAGCGGGGAGAAGAGAGGAGCTGATCCGCGCTCGTAAAATATTTTTTCCTTTAACGGGTGAAACCGAAAGAATACCGGTCGCACCGTCAATGGATACCGTTCTTAGGTACTTGCCATCCTGAATCTCTTCGACACCGGCTAGAATTCTTTGGCTTAAAAAACCGATATTAGAATTCCAATCGAAAGGCGGGCGAAAGCTGAGATCACAATCGATCGTATCCGAATTTTTTGTCGTAGGATGATATGTTTTCCGGAATTGACCCGGAACCATTCGGTACCGACTTTTAAAAAGAGTGTTGAATCTCCTTAGACTAGAGAATCCGCTGGTAAATGCGATTTCGGTTATGCGAAGATCCGTATCCGTTAATAGACGCTTTGCAAGAAGCAATCGTTGCGTTTGCGCTAGTTCGATCGGAGATACTCCGAATTTAAGTTTTATGACCCGTCTTAAATGGCGGGACGTAACGCCGAAATCGTCCGCGAGATCTTCGATCGAACCTTTGTTCAATGCTCCTTCGTCGATCATTTGCAGTGCCTGGGAAGCTAGTCTGCTGACCGCCTCCATCGGAGAATATCCCGGCGCAAGTTCGGGACGGCAGCGTAAGCAAGGACGATATCCTGCGACTTCTGCCGCCGCGGCGCTCGGATAAAAAGCGCAGTTCTTTCGGAGCGGTAATTTTACCCGACAAACGGGGCGACAATATATCATTGTGCTTTTGACCGCTACGAAGAAGATTCCGTCGAATCTTGTGTCACGAGTCGACATGGCTTGGTAGCAAATATTCGCATCTAACATTCTGATAGCATTATAAAACGGTTTTCGTAGGGTGGCTCGCCATTTTCGGACTTTATACTGTAAAAAATATGGGCCTTT